>NZ_CP127296.1:7925000-8227000 GCF_030285645.1 Amycolatopsis sp. DG1A-15b | reverse complement strand
GCTGGCGATGACGACGCTGTTCCGGATCGTGCTGTCCCACGTCCCGACGGACCTGGCCGGGGTTGGGTCCGGCGTGATGACGACCAACCAGCAGACCTCGCTGGCGCTCGGCGTCGCGACGCTGGGGAGCCTGTACGCGGCGCTCTCGGGTTCGCTGGGGAGCCGGGACGCGTTCGCGCTGGTGATCGGCCTGGTGGCGGTGCTGGCGACGATCGTCGCAATCACCGGGCGGCGGCTGCCGGACCCCCGGTTGTGACGGCGGAGAGGAAGGCGGACCACGCGGCCGGCGGCACCTCGAGTGCCCCGGCCGCCGGGGCTTTCGAGTCCCGGGTGGCGATGGCAGTGCCGGTGAGGAAGTCGTTGTAGCCCGGGATGTGCCCCTGCTCGATGCGGCTCATCTTCGAGGCGAGAACCGCAGCGGGCGCCCGGCATCCTCTTGGCTGAGCCCGGCCGCCTCGCGCAGCTTGGGCAGGGTGCGGCCGAGCTGGCGTCGCCGGTAGTTCGGCTTGACCGGCCGGTCCACGGAACACCGCAGTGATCGGTACCAGGGCTGGACCGTCCGGTACGGGACCGCGTGCGCGCACGACTACCTGTTCCGGAAGCGGGCGCGGCCTGGGACGTTCGTCGTCAGCGTCTACCGGCTCTTTCCGGGACGGCGGGACCACGTTGTCACCGTCCGGGTGAACTGGCCGCCGGAAAAAAGCCGAAGTTCACCCGTCGGAAAAACCGGGCGCCGGACGACTATGGAGGTGTGACGGAACCTCGGGTACGACCGGACCCGGCCTTCGCGCTGCTCGGGCTGTACGAGACGGCCCTGCCGGAGGTCTACGGGTACCTGCTGTCCCGCTGCGGTGATCGCACGCTCGCCGAGGAGCTCACTTCCGAGACGTTCCTCGGGGCGGTCGCCGCCTGTCGCAAGGAGTACGCACCTCCAGTGAGCACCGGGTGGCTGATCGGCGTCGCCCGGCACAAGCTCGCCGACCACTGGCGGCGCAAAGAACGTGAGGAACGCGGACTGCGGCTGGTTCGCGACAGCGAACCGGACGTCGACGACCCGTGGGACGAGCAGCTCGACGCCCTGCGCGCGAGACAGGTGCTCGAGTCGCTCGGGCCGCACCACCGGGCGGCGCTGACCCTGCGTTACGTCGACGGCCTCGGCGTCCCCGAGGTCGCCGGCCACCTGGGGCGCAGCGTGCACGCCACCGAGGCGTTGCTCGTCCGGGCCCGTGCCGCGTTCCGGCGCGCTTACGAGGAGAAGGAGGGTCGCGATGCCTGAGCCTTTCGACGCGCTTCGCCGTCCCTCCGCGCGGGTCGCCCCCGACCCCGACTTCGCCGCCGAACTACGCGACAACCTGCGTCGCTTGATCTTGAACGGAGCCGATATGACGACCACTTCAGAAGCACCGGCAACAGCCGCCGAATTGCGTTCGCTGACGCCCTACCTCGCGGTGTCCGATGCGCGGGCCGCCCTCGACTTCTACGTCGAGGTGTTCGGCGCCGTCCGCCGCGGCGAGCCGATCCTCATGGACGACGGCCGCATCGGGCACGCGGAGCTGGCCATCGGCGACGCCGTGCTGATGCTCGCCGAGGAGTACCCCGAGATCGGGCACATCGCGCCGGCAGAAGGGGGCGCGTCGGTGCGGGTCGAGGTGCCGGACGTGGACACCAGCGTCAACCGGGCGCTGGAGCTGGGCGCGACGCTGATCCGCGCGGTGAGCGACTCACCGTACGGCCGGGGCGGCTCGTTCCGCGATCCGTTCGGCCAGCGCTGGCTGGTCTCGCAGGCGACGCCGAAGCCGTCGCCGTCCCCCGGCGAGGCCATGTACTTCACGTTCCAGGTACCCGAGGCCGAGCCCGCGAAGTCGTTCTACGGCGCGGTGCTGGGGTGGGAGTTCACCCCCGGCTCGGTCTCGGACGCGTGGTCGTTCTCGGGCCCGGGCCTCGAGGGCGGCCTGTGGGCCGGCGACCGCCAGGTGGGCTGGAAGCTGATGTACGCGGTCGACAACCTCGAAGCAGCGTTGACGCGGGTGCGCGAGCAGGGCGGCCAGGCGGGCGAAGTGGAGAACCACCCGTACGGCACGACGGCCGACTGCACCGACAACCAGGGCATCGAGTTCTGGCTGTGGGAGCGGCCCGCGAAGTGAGGAATCCCATCCGCCGGGCCATGCGTTCGGGCGCACACTCTAAGCATGGCCGGGCAATGGGTGCCGCGTGACCACGACGAGCTGACCGCGGGGTGGCGGTTGTGGCTCGAACTCGGCTCGTCGGTGTGGCCCCGACCGGGGTGGGACGGCAGCCCGGACGAAGCCGTGCGCGGAGTCTGCGAGTTCCTCGGCTCCTGCGACCGGATTCTCACCGAGTACCTGGACTCTGGTGGATCGACCGAGGCGGAGGTCGCCGGGCTGATCCGGTCGATGCACTTGGCCGCGAGCTGGATCCGCGAGCTGTGGCAGGGGGACACCGTCCCGCTCGACGCGGAGCGGATGGCGTTGCTGCACAGTGATCTCGCCGGCTTCGCCGACCACGCCCTCGGCGTGCGCACTCTGCTCGCCGAGGGTGGGGGCTGGGCCTCGCTGACGCTCTAACGGCCGGCCGCGTACCCCTGCATGCCGCGTGCGTTGGCCGCCGCTCGCAAGACGCCGCCGGTGCGGGACACCGCCGAGAGGCGGCCCAGCGCCCAGTCACCCGCGTCGACCACGGAGTGGCCGCGCTCTCGCAATGCGTCCAAAGTGGACGAGCCGAGCCGGGACTCCACCACCAGCTCGCGCGGGTTCCACGAGCGCGGGTAGAACGAACTCGGGAACGCCGTCGTGTGCCAGGCCGGCGAGTCGATCGACTCCTGCAGGTTGAGCCCGCCGTAGACGTGGGCCAGCCAAAAACACAGCTGCCACTGGTCCTGCTGGTCGCCGCCGGGAGTGCCGAAGGCCAGCGTCGGGACTCCGTCGCGCAGGGCGAGGGAGGGAGACAGCGTGATGCGCGGCCTCTTGCGCGGGGCCAGCGAATTGGGCAGGCCCTGCTCCAGCCAGAACATCTGGCCACGCGAATCCAGGCAGAAGCCCAGCGAGGGGATCGTCGGGCTGGACTGCAGCCAGCCGCCGGACGGGGTGAGCGACACCAGGTTGCCCGCCGCGTCCACCACGTCGAGGTGGACCGTGTCGCCGCGGGTCTGGCCCTGGGGGCCGACCGTCGGCTCGCCCGTTGCGCCGCCTTCCGGCTCGACTCCCTGCAGCGAGTCCAAGATCGCCGGGAGACGTGCCGGGCCGCGGGCGTCTCCCGGGCGAAGGTCAGCCGAAGCGGACTCGCCGATCAGGGCTCGGCGGGAATCCGTGTAGGAAGCCGAAAGGAGCACGTCCAGCGGCACTTCCGTGTCGCCGTACCAGGCCTCGCGGTCCGCGAAAGCCAGCTTCGCCGCTTCGGTCGCCAGGTGCACCGTGCGCTCCGACGGGATTCCGTCTACATAGGACAGTTCGTCGCGGAAGCCGTGCAACAACAGCGCCTGTTGCAGCAGCGCCGGTCCCTGCGTCCAGCCGCCCATTTTGACCAGGCGCCGGTCGCCGACGTCCACGAACGCCGGTTCCTCGTACGTCGCCGACCACGACGCCAGGTCGTCACCCGTCAGCAGGCCCGCGTGGTCGCGGCCGGAGTCGTCGCGGAACGCCTGACGGCTGAAGGAATCGATCTCTTCGGCGACGAAGCCCTGCGACCAGGCACGACGTCCCGCTTCGATCTGTGCCTCCCGGCCCGCGACCGACTCCGCTTCCCGCAGCAGACGCTCCCACGTGTCCGCCAGGACCGGGTTCCGGTGCAGGCCCGACGCCGGCTTGCCGTCCGGCATCCACAGGGCTGCCGATGTCGGCCAATGCTCGGTGAACAACCGGGAGACGGCCTGGATCGTGTCGCCGACCCGCGACACCAGCGGGACGCCGTTGCGCGCGTAGCCGATCGCGTACGACAGCACCGACCGCAGCGACTTCGTCCCGTAGTCGCGAAGCAGCAGGAGCCACCCGTCCCACGCGCCCGGGACGGTCGCCGGGAGCAGGCCGCTGCCGGGAATCAAATCAAGCCCCAGCGACGCGAAGTGCGAAGCGGTGGCCCCCGCGGGCGACGGGCCTTGGCCGGCCAGCGCCCGCGGGGTCGGGTCGTCCGCTGTCACGAAGAGGCCGGGCACCTGGCCCGCCGGGCCGCACAGGTGCGGCTCGGCGACCTGGAGGACGAAGCCGGCGGCGACCGCCGCGTCGAACGCGTTGCCGCCGTCCTCCAGCACCGCCATCCCGGTGGCCGAAGCCAGCCAGTGCGTCGATGCCACCATCCCGAAGGTGCCGGTCAGCTCCGGCCTCGTGGTGAACATGCCCCGATAGTACGCATTGCTAAGGAACTTTCACCAGGATGCCGGGCGACGCCGTTCCGGCTCGTACGGCTGCGTGATGATTTCCATCCCGTTGCCACCGGGATCGAGGAAATAGACGCCACGGCCGTCGTGGTTGTTGTTGATCTCGCCGACCTGCTTTCCCATCGGGTCGGCGTGGTAGGTCACGCCGGTTTCGACGAGCCGCGCGAAGACGGTGTCGAAGTCGTCCTCCGGGATCAGGAAGCAGTAGTGCTGCAGGCGCAGGTCTTCTTCGGGGATCGTCGCGAAGTCCAGCCGGACGCCGTTGCGCGTCTCGACCGGGATGAACGGGCCCCATTCCTCGCCGGCTTCGAGACCGAGCAGGTTCGCCAGGAATTCGGCGGATTCCCGGTTGTTCCGGGACGGGACGATCAGATGGTTCAATTCAACGGAAACGGATACTGACACGGTTGAAATGCCTCCGGGGCACTCCCGCCACCTCCATGCCTCACCCAGCCGGTGACCGACACGCGATGCCGTGCGGCCAGCCTAGCCAAGATCCGGTTCTCACGAAACCTTGATTCGCGCCGCCGCCCGCGGCCGCCCGACGCCCTGCCAGGACAGCCCCGCGTCCACGATCACCCGCGGGTCGAGCAGGTTGCGCGTGTCGACGACGTCGATGCCCTCCATCAGCTCGGCCATCGCGGCCCAGTCGAGGTGCTTGAACTCGGCCCACTCGGTCAGCACGACGACGGCGTCCGCGTCCTTCGCGACCTGGTAGGCGTCGTCGACGACGGTCATCCCGGCGATCTCGCCGTCGACGGCCGGGTCGTAGGCGATGAGTTCGGCGCCCAGCGCGCACAGCACCGACGAGACGGCGAGCGCGGGCGAGTCGCGCAGGTCGTTGGTGCCCGCCTTGAACGCCAGGCCCAGCACGCCGATCCGGGCGCCGGCGAGCGTCCCGCCGACCGCCCCGGCGATCTTCGCGACGATCCGGTCGCGCTGGGCCAGGTTCTCGTCGATGGCGGAGGTCAGCATGGTGAAGTCGTAGTTCACCGACTCGGCCACCTTGACCAGCGCACTGGTGTCCTTGGGCAGGCAGGAGCCGCCCCAGCCGGGGCCGGGCTTGAGGAACGTCCGCCCGATGCGCCGGTCGTACCCCATGCCCTCGGTGACGAGGTCGATGTCGGCGCCGAGCCGCTCGCACAGCTCGGCGATCGAGTTGACGTAGGAGAGCTTCAGCGCGAGGTAACAGTTCGCGGCGTACTTCACCAATTCGGCGCTGGCCGCGTCGGCGACGACGACCGGCGCGTCCAGCTCGGCGTACAGCTCGCCGACCCAGCGGGCGGCGGCGAGGTCGTCCGAGCCGACGACGATCCGGTCCGGGCCTAGGAAGTCCGCGACCGCGGTGCCCTCGCGGAGGAATTCGGGGTTCGACACCACCGGCACGTCGGTGCGCCCGACCAGCGCCTGGATCCGCTTCGACGTCCCGACCGGCACGGTCGACTTCGTGACCAGCGCGCAGCCGGCGGGCAGGACGTCCCCGATCTCGGCCGTCACCGCCTCGACCGCGCGCAGGTCAGCGGAGCCGCCGGCCCCCATCGGCGTCGGCACGCAGAGGAACACCGCCTGCGCGTGGCGGACCGCGTCCCGGGCGCCGACGACGAACTGCAGGCGCCCGGCCGCGATCCCGCGGTGCACCAGGTCGGCGAGCCCGGGTTCGAGGATGTCGACGCGGCCCGCGCCCAGGCGGGAGATCTTGGCGCGGTCGACGTCCACGCACGTGACGTAATGACCCAGGCCGGCCAGGCAGGCCCCCGTGGTCAAGCCGACGTATCCGGTTCCTACCACCACGATCCGAGCTGGCGTCATGCTGCTGAAGGTGACAGCCGGAGTTGGCCACCGCGCTAACGGAAACAGTCGGGCCCGGG
This sequence comes from Amycolatopsis sp. DG1A-15b, assembly GCF_030285645.1. Lineage (GTDB taxonomy): Bacteria > Actinomycetota > Actinomycetes > Mycobacteriales > Pseudonocardiaceae > Amycolatopsis. Next base: position 8,220,742 of record NZ_CP127296.1, on the reverse strand, counting down.
AGCGGTGAGCGAAGACACGAACCGCAGCGATGCGAACGAGCGTTAACCTGGTCCGCGAACCACAGCGAAGGGAACCGCAAAGATGCAGATCACCGACACCGCGGCGCTCGTCACCGGGGGCGCCTCCGGCCTCGGCGGGGCGACGGCGAAGGCCCTCGCGGCCAAGGGGGCGCGGGTGTTCGCGCTCGACCTGGCGTCGTCCATCGAGAAGGCCGAGCAGGTCGACGGCATCACCTACGTCGAGGCCGACGTCACCGACGTCGAGCAGGTCGAGGCCGCCGTCGCGACGGCCGCGGGTTCCGGCGTGCCGCTGCGGACCGTGGTGAACTGCGCCGGCATCGGGCCGTCCGCGCGGATCCTGTCCAAGAAGGGCCGCCACGACCTCGCGCTGTACGCGAAGGTCATCCAGATCAACCTGGTCGGCACGTTCAACGTGCTGACCATCGCCTCCGAGGCGATCGCCAAGACCGAGCCCCTCGCCGACGACGCCCGCGGCGTCGTCATCAACACCGCTTCCATCGCGGCCTTCGACGGCCAGATCGGGCAGGTCGCCTACTCGTCGTCCAAGGGCGGCGTCGTCGGCATGACGCTCCCCGCGGCCCGTGACCTGGCCTCGCACGGCATCCGCGTGCTGACCATCGCGCCGGGCATCGTCGACACCCCGATGCTCGCCACGGTCAGCGACGACTTCCGCGCGTCGCTCGCCGCCGGCGTCCCGTTCCCGAAGCGGCTGGCGCGGCCGGACGAGTACGCGCAGCTCGCGCTGTCGCTCATCGACCACGACTACCTGAACGGCGAGGTCGTCCGGATGGACGGCTCGCTCCGGATGGCCCCGCGCTGACCCCGAGGGCGGCACTTTCCCGGGGAAAGTGCCGCCCCGGCGGGTCAGCGGGTCAGCCGGACTTCCAGGCCGATGCCGTCGGTGGTCACCGAGCAGCCACCGAACGCGCTTTCCGCGGCCAGCGCCTCGAACTGCTCCCGGGTGAACGCCCGGCGCCGCAGCCACGCCAGCGTCTGCCGGACGGTGAAGCCGCTGACCGCGCCGACGTTCATCCCGGCGACCTCGCGGCCGATGTCCGCGCTCGTGGCCTCGTGGTTGAGGTCCTGGATCACCGCGAACCCGCCCGGGCGCAGCACCCGGTGCATCTCGTTCAACGCCGTCACCGGCTGCCGGAAGTTCTTGAACGCGGCCTGGCAGATCAGGAAGTCGAACGACTCCGCGGCGAAGGGCGCGTGCGTGATGTCGCCTTGGCGGAAGTCGATCTCCAGGCCCGCGGCGTTCTCCCGGGCGATCTCGACCATCGTGTGGCTGATGTCGAGCCCGGTGACGCGGAAGCCGCGCTTCGCCAGCTCCACGGCGAAGAAGCCGGGCCCGGGCGCCACCTCCAGGATTTCCGCGCCGTCGGCCAGCCCGGCGGTCACTTCGGCCGCGAGCCGCCGGTACCGCGCGAGCTGCGGCTCCGTCCCCCGGTTCTTGGCGTACCAGCGGGCCTGCAGCCCCTCCATCTCGGGCACCTTGTGCTTGCGGGTCGTCTCCATCGGTTCCTACCTCTCCACGAACTCCCCCAGGTCGTCCGGGAATTCGCCGGTTTCGTGGTATCGGCGCCACGCCTCGATGCCGGGCAGCGCGCCGGTGGTCAGTTCTTCGAGGAAGCCGCGCACCCAGCGCCCCTCGGCCTCCGTCATCGCGAGGTCGTATTCGACCTCCACCAGGAACAGCCGCGGCATCAGCGGCCGCAGCTGGTCCAGCGCCGCTCGCTGTGCCCCGGCGTGCTCGTCGAGGCGCGCGAGCCGCTCCCGCAGCCGGCTGACGGCCTGGTCCGGACCCAGGACGCCGATCATCGACAACCCGGCCTTGAACCGCGGGGGTTCCGGGTCGACCGTGCCGACGAGCTCGCGGACCCAGTCCTCGAACTCCTCGCGCCCGGCCGGAGTGATCCGGTAGACGGTCCGCTCGGGCCGCCCGCCGTCCTTGACGCTCTCGACAGCTTCGAGGAAGCCGTGCTTTTCCAGGTTCGCGACGACCGTGTAGAGCGATCCCCACTTGATCGGCATGTCGGCGTCCTTGCCCCGTTGCTTGAGCACGGCCGCCATCTCGTACGGGTGCATCGCGCGCTCCAGCGCGACGGACAGCACGGCCAGGCCCAGCATGCTGGCGACCTTCCGCTTCTTCATGCCGACTCCTCGTTCACGAGTACTCGCGGACGAGTATACGCAAGACGTGTCAGCAGGCAAGTGTCTTAGTAGACGAATTACTCAGAGGTCGAACATGTAGGGCACTTCGGCCTGCGCCCGGGCGTCGATCCACTCGCGCAGCGCGCGCGTCGCGAGGACGTCGTCCTCGTTGTAGCGCAGGAGCCGTTCACGCTGGTCGTCGTCCGGCTTCTCGCCGTCCATGCCCACGGCGTCGCGGTACCAGCGCATCGACGCCTCGCCGCCCGCCTCCGGGTCACGCCAGGAGAAGCCGGCCACCGGGGCGATCACCTTCAGGCCCTTGCCGTGGGAGCACAGGAACTGGTCGGTGACGCTGCGGAAGAGGTCCACCCACTGCTCGGAATCCACAAAGGACTGAATGTCCTTCTTCGCCGGGACACCGGGGTGGTCGCCGAAGCGCTCGACGGAACCGAAGAGCCAGCGGTTCTCGGCGAGCGCGTTGTAGCAGTAGGCGCGGAAGGTCAGGCCCGCCGCTTCGGTGCGCTCGCGGACGTCGGTGAGCCAGGCCCAGAACTCGGCGAAGGAGCGGGCCTCGTCGTCGGTCGGCAACGGGTCCCACGTCGCGAAGGCGCGGTAGCCCTGCGGGACGCCGATGTCGGCGCCGCTGAGCAGGCAGCCCCAGAGGTACGCGCCGGCGTCGCCGAAGCTCTCCATGTCGACGTCGACCTCGACGTCGGCGCGCGGCACCTCGACCCGGCCGACGCGGCGCACCAGCGTCAGGTCGGCCAGCCAGGCCCGGGCGAGCACGACGGCGTCCGGGAAGGTGACACCGGTCCAGTTCACCGCCGGCGACTCGCCCGCCGGGTCGAGCGCGGCCAGCTGGTCCACAGTGGACACGCCGGCGCGGCGCAGCTCGACCGCGTCCTCGCCCCGGACGACGAGGCTGACGTCGCGGGTCTCGGTGAGCACGACCTCGCACGTCGGCCACCACGGGCAGCGCCGGCACTCCAGCACGCGCGACGGCTCGGCGAGGGGCTCTTCGCCGTTCGCGGCCGCGGTGGCGATGGCCAGGCGGTCGGCGAACCGGGCTTGGTACTCGGTGAGCGCGGTGCGCCCGCCCGGCCAGGTGCCCGCGGTGAGGTCGTGCCAGACGACGACGTCGGCGTCGAGGCCGATGACGCCGCCGAGCGCGAGGCTCTCGTCGGCCTGCCCGAGCGTCTGCAGCATGCGGCGGATGTGCACGAGCCGGAGCTGGTCGCGCGGCTGCGACCGGACCTTGCGGCCCTCGTCGGCCGCGCGGTGGGCCGGGTCGAGGTCGGTCATGCCGGTGACGATCGCGCCGGTGCCGCGGTCGGTGATGCGGTGGCGCACGACGAGCACCGGGACGTAGCCGCGGCCGGTGCGGACGAGCAGGTCGATGCCGCCACGCCGGTGCCCGGCCGCGTCGACCGGCAGCAGCGCGCCCCAGATGTACCGCGCCCCGTCGGCGAAAGCCTGCAGCGTCTGCTCGACGCGCTCGTGGGCGGGGAGGTCGCGGCCGATCTTCACCCAGTGGTCGTCGTTGGCGGCCATCAGCCGGGTGACGATGTCCTCGCGGTGCGCGGTGGCGTCGTCGATCCGCTGCTGCGCGGTGGGGTCGGGCGGGGAAAGCGGTACCTCGCGCATGGCGGGGTCGTGTTCGAGGTGCACCCGGCGACGGCAGCGGCTGACCGCGCCCGCGTCGAGTACCACCTCGGTGTTCATGGAGATCACTCTAGATTCCCACCGCCGAGCCGACATGCCCGCCACCCAGGCGACCAGTAAGTTCGACCTCGACACGTCGCAGGAGGTGCCATGGCGCGCAAGGCCAAGGTCGAGGGTGAAGCCAGGTTCACCCCAAAGAGGGCGAAGAACGCGGTCGCGGTGGCGAAGGTGCTCGGCCCGGCGGTGATCCCGGTGGTGGCGCCGCTGGCGGTGCGCGCGGCGGGCGCGGCCCGGGAGGCGTACGACCGCTACCAGGCGCGCAAGCTGGGAGTCGCGGTCGACCGGCTGGGTGAGTACACCGGCCGCGGCGCGGCCCTGCACGCCCGGATCGCGGGGGTGGCCGAGGGCTGCCAGGACCTGCGGAAGTCGGAGAAGGCGTCGAAGACGGACCAGGAGTTCGCCCAGGGGGCGCTGGGGACGTTGGAACAGCTGTCGGCCTCGGTCCGCGCGGCGGAGCGGATGCCGGCGGCGCGGCGCAAGTCGGTGCACCGCGCGGTGGCCGGCGAGCTGGAGCGGCTGGAAGGCCAGCTGCTGCACCGGCTGGGGATCTGACCGCGGCGGCCCCCGGCGCCTTCGCACCGGGGGCCGCTCCGGTCACTGGATGAAGCCCTTCTTGACCATCCAGTCGTGGGCGACCTTGCCCACGTCCTTGCCGTCGACGTCGACCTGCTTGCAGAGCTCCACCATCTGGTCGTTCGTGATCGCCGCGCTCACCTTCTCCAGCGGGCCACGGACCTCCGGGTGCTGCTTCAGCCACTCCGTGCGCAGCGTCGCCACCGCGTTGTACTGGGGGAACGCTTTCTTGTCGTCCTCGAGCACCCGCAGGTTCAACCCCGAAATGCGGCCGTCCGTGGTGAAGACCTCGCCCACCGGGCAGGTTCCGCTCGCCACCGCCGAATAGATCGTGCCGATGCCGAAGTTCTTCACCGTCGGGTTCTGGAAGCCGTAGGCCTTGACCGCCGCGGGGAAACCGTCCTGGCGGCTGGTGAACTCCGTCTCCAGGCAGAACACCGCCTGGTCCGGCTTCTGCTTGACGAAGGCCGCCAGGTCGGACGTCGTCTTCAGGTTGTTCTTCGCGCCGTACTCCTCCGTCACCGCGAAGGCGTACTGGTCGTTCAGCGGCGAATAGTTCAGCCAGGTGACGCCGAACTTCTCCTCGTCCGCCTTGGCCGTCGCCTCGTACTGGGCCTTCTCGCCGCCCGGGACCGGGAGCTCGTTGCCCTGGTAGTTGATCCAGCCCGTGCCCGTGTACTCCCACGTGACGTCCGTCTGGCCCGACAGCAGCGCCTGGCGCGAGGAGTTCGACCCCTTGATGTCGGACAGGTCGACGACGTCGGCGCCGGCCGCCGTCAGGGCCATCTCGGCCATGTACGCCAGGATGATGTTCTCGGTGAAGTCCTTCGACCCCACCGTCACCTTCACCCCCTGCAGCGCCGGGATCGGCTGGATCGAGCCCGGCTTGATGTCGTACGGGACCCCCTGGTTGACCGTCAGCCCGCAGGACGACAGCGTCACCCCCAGCAGGGCCACGGCGAACAGCCTCCGGAGTTTCATCGCAGCCCCTTCGGTCCGAAGAACTGTTCGGCGACCGCGCCCACCCAGTCCACCAGCAGCGCCAGCGCGACGGCCAGCACCGAGCCGGTCACCAGCACCGGGGTCAGGTTCAGCTTGTAGCCGGTGTCGATGAGCAGCCCGAAGCCGCCGGCGTTGACGAACATGCCGAACGTCGCCGTGCCGACCGCCAGGACCAGCGAGGTGCGCAGGCCGGCCAGGATCAGGGGGACGGCCAGCGGGAGCTCGACCCGCCAGAGCACCGCCGTCGCCGACATCCCGATGCCGCGGCCCGCATCGATCAGCGCCGGGTCGACCTGCTGGATGCCGACCATCGTGTTTCGCAGCACCGGCAGCAGCGAGTAGAACGCCAGCGGCAGCGCCGCCACCCAGATCCCGCCGGTCGCGCCGGTGACGATGAACCACAGCACCAGCACGCCCAGCGCGGGCGCGGCCTGGCCGATGTTCGCGATCGCCAGGAAGACCGGGGCCAGGAAGCGCGCCCACGGCCTCGTCACGATCACCCCGAGCGGGACGGCGACCAGTACGACGATGGCGGTCACCACGAGCGTCATCAGCAGGTGGTCCCACAGCGCCGTGAACAAGGTGGGCGCGTTGAGCGTCTCCTTCTCGGTCGCGTTCAGGCCGCTGGAGAACACCGCGACCAGCGTCACCGCGACGATCACCAGCACCACGATCGGCTGGGCGAACAGCCGGACGCGTTCCGCGCGTTTCGAGCCGGACTCGGTGCTGAAGCCGGTGTCGACGACAGCCGTCATGCCGGCACCTCTTCGTCGTTCGTGTGCTCCTCGCGCAGTTGCTGGATCGTCGCGATCACGGTGTCCAGCTGGATGGTGCCCGCGTACTCGCCGCGCGCGCCGGTGACCGGCACTGACCCGCCCTCGGCGAGCATCGCCTCGAGCGCGTCCTGCAGGGTCGACTGCAGGCTGACGAGGTCGCGCAGCGGCTTGCCGAGGTTGGCCAGCGACGTCGCCGTGGTGAGCTCGCGCGCGTGCACCCACCGCGTCGGACGGCGGCGTGCGTCCAGCACGAGCGCGAAGTGCCGGCGCGACTTGTCGAGCTTCTCGCGCACCGAGGCGGGCGACTCGTCGACGGTCACGGTGAGCGCGTCCTGCTGGAGTTCGACGTCCCGGACGCGCAGCAGCGTCAGCTGCTTCAGCGACGCGCCCGCGCCCACGAAGCCCGCGACCGTGTCGTCCGCCGGGTTCGCCAGGATCGCTTCGGGCGTGTCGTACTGCAGGATCGACGACCGGTTGCCGAGCACCGCGATCTTGTCGCCCAGCTTCACGGCTTCGTCGAAGTCGTGCGTGACGAACACGATGGTCTTCTGCAGTTCGCTCTGCAGCCGCAGCAGCTCGTCCTGCAGGTTGCCGCGGGTGATCGGGTCGACCGCGCCGAACGGCTCGTCCATCAGCAGCACCGGCGGGTCGGCGGCGAGCGCCCGCGCCACGCCCACGCGCTGCTGCTGACCGCCCGACAGCTGGCGCGGGAAGCGGTCGCGGAAGTCAGCCGGGTCCAGCCCGACCAGGTCCATCATCTCCTCGACCCGGTCGCTGACCTTCTTCTTGTCCCAGCCGAGCAGGCCCGGCACCACGCCGATGTTCTGCGCGACGGTGAAGTGCGGGAACAGCCCGGCCTGCTGGATGGCGTAGCCGATCCGGCGGCGCAGGGTGTCGACGTCGAGCTTCAGCGCGTCGTCGCCGCCGATGGTGATCCTGCCGGACGTCGGCTCGATCAGCCGGTTGATCATCCGCATCGTGGTCGTCTTGCCGCAGCCGGACGGGCCGACGAAGACGACGATCTTGCCGGCGGGCACGACCATCGAGAAGTCGTCGACGGCCGGCTCGCGCGTGCCGGGGTACCGCTTGGTCACGTGCTCCAGCTCGATCTCGACGCCGGAGACTTCCTCGTTCTCAGCCACGGACACCCCTAGAGATGGTGAAGCGCTTGATCAGGACGTAGACGCCGTCGAGGAGCAGGGCGAGGATCACAACCCCGACCGTGCCGGTGACGGCTTGGTTCAGGGAGTTCGTGCTCCCCGCGTTCGTCAGCCCGGAGAAGACCTCGGCGCCGAAGCCGGGGCCCTTCGCGTAGGCGGCGATCACGGCGATGCCCATCAGCATCTGCGTCGCCACCCGCATGCCGGTGAGGATCGCCGGCCAGGCCAGCCGCAGCTCGACCCGGGTGAGCACGCCGAAGCGGCTCATCCCGATGCCGCGGGCGGCGTCGGTGACCGCCGGGTCGACGCCGTCGAGCCCGACGATGGTGTTCCGGACGATCGGCAGCAGACCGTAGAGCACCAGTGCGATCACGGCCGTCGTCGGACCGAGCCCGGAAAGCGGGATCAGCAGGCCCAGGAGGGCGAACGAGGGGACCGTCAGGATCGTGCTCGCCAGCGCCGTGGCCACCGCCGAACCGATCGGGCTGCGGTAGACCGCCACCCCGATCAGCACGCCGAGGACCGCGGCGAGGATGGTGCACTGCACCACCATGCTCGTGTGCAGATAGGCCTCAAGCCACAGCTTGCTCGCCCGGTCGGAGATGTAGTCGAAGAGGTTCATCCGTGTTCGTTCTCCCGCCCTTCGCGCCGGCCTTCACCCGAACGGGCTAGTTCCTGACCGACGGCTCAGTACCCACGGCACTGCCGGCCCAAACCCCCGTCTTCGGCCCACCGTGGCCTACCGGCCGGAGATCGGCAACAAATCACCTGAACCGGAGCTCCGCCGGGGACGTGAACTCGGTGTGTGCTCACTTCACGGGATCACACGCTCACGGCAAAGCAGGTCCCTTAGGCTGCTCTTCATGAGCGATCCGGCACGGCGTCCCGCCGTGCTCGGTGCTACCCGCGGAGCGTTGCTCGGCGTGAGTGCCGGCGCACTTTCCGTCACCGCGCACCGGCTCGCCGATGGCGGGCTGCCGGATCCGGCGATGACCGTCCTGCTCACCGGCCTGTTCGGCTGGACCGCGGCCGCGCTCACCCGCAAGGCGCGCGGACCGGTCGCCACCGTCGCCCTGCTAGGGGCCGCCCAGCTGGTGATGCACCTGTTGCTCACCACGCTCGCCGGCCACCACGCGCACGACATGGACGCGGTGCCCGGCCCCACCGGGCTCGGCATGACCGCCGCGCACACGATCGCGACCGTCCTCACCGCGCTGCTGCTCGCCCGCGCCGACACGATGCTCCTCACCGTGCTGGCCGTGCTGCGGGCGATCCTGCCGCGGCTGCTCACGCCGCTGCCGGTGCCGTCCGCGGCACCCGCGCTCGTCCCGGCCCGCACGGCCGGTCCGGACCACCTCGTCGGCGTCGACCTGCGCCGGATCCGCGGGCGGCGCGGCCCGCCCGGGCACTCCTGAAACCCAGCTCGTCCCCGAAAACGGCCGGTCCCCGAACCGAGCCGTCCCCTTCTTGAGTTCATCAGGAGTGAACCCATGTCCCAGCACGTCTTCAAGCGCGCCGGTTTCCTCGCCGCCACCGTCGGTGTCGCCGGTCTCCTCGGCACCGGCGTTGCGTCCGCGCACGTCACCGCGAACGTCTACGGCCCGCAGCCCACGAAGGGTGGCTACGCGGCGATCGTCTTCCGCGTGCCGAGCGAGGAGAAGGACCCCGTCACCACCACGAAGGTCACCGTCGACTTCAAGGCGGACTACGGCATCGGTTCGGTGCGGACCAAGCCGCTCCCCGGCTGGACCGCCGAAGTGACGAAGTCGAAGCTGCCCACGCCGATCACCAAGGACAACGGCACCCAGATCACCGAAGCCGTCACCGCGGTCACCTGGACCGCGCAGCCGGGCAGCGAGCTCAAGGCCACCGACTACCAGGAGTTCTCGGTCTCCTTCGGCCCGCTGCCGACCAACGTGGACCAGGTGGAGTTCCCGGCGCACCAGTCCTACAGCGACGGCAAGGTCGTCGACTGGAACCAGCCGACCCCGGCGAGTGGCGAGGAGCCGGAGCACCCGGCGCCGGCTGTGAAGCTGGCCGCGAAGGCGGCCGAGGGTGACGAGCACGCCGCGATGGGCGCGAACACGGCGGCCACCACCGGGGAGCAGACTCAAGCCGCGGCAGCGACGTCGGACAACACGGCGCGCTGGCTCGGCGGGGCCGGCCTGCTCGTCGGCGCCATCGGCCTCGGCGTCGGGGCCGGTGCGACCATCCGGGCCCGCAAGGCCACGGTCAAGTCGGGAGGCAACAGCTAGATGCGCGGTGTGCCTATCGTTACCAATCCGACCGGCAGTCACGGCGGAAACCCTCGCCTGGCGCGGATCGGCTGCGGACCGTGTCCGCCTGCTTTCGGCCGGATTGGTAAGGCGCTCGTCGCGCTGGCGTTGACCGCGGTGGCCGTGCTCGGCACGGCCACCCCGGCGCTGGCGCACAACGTGCTGATCTCCTCGGACCCGGCGAACGGCTCGTCCGTCGCCGCCGGGCCGCCGAAGATCAGCCTGACCTTCGACCAGTACGTGCAGGGCGCGGACGTCAACCAGATCGCGGTGACCGGACCCGGCGGCGGCCAGTGGGCCGAGGGGCCGATCGGCGTGGTGAACAACGTCATCAGCGCGCCCCTGCGGCCGCTCGGACCGGCCGGGAAGTACACCGTCGGCTACCGGGTGCTGTCCGCGGACGGCCACCCGGTGACCGGTGAGCTCTCCTTCACCCTGACCACCGCGGGCACCGGCACGCCGGCGACCGTCGACGCGGCGAGGTCGCCGGGCGGCTCCTCGTCGGCGGCGCCGCAGTCGTCGTCGACCGGGGTGCCGATCTGGGTCTGGATCGCCGGCGCGGTCGTGCTGCTGGCGATCGGGCTGACCGTGGCGCTGCGCTCGGGCGGCAACGTCAGTCAAGAAAACACAGCAGAGAAGAAGCAGTAACTCAGATGCCCCAAGCCGAGACCACCACCAAGGTCCGCTACTCGACGCTGCTCTGCATCGTGACCGCGGGCCTGCTGGGCGCCCTCATCGGCGTCGCGCTCACCGCCACCACCCCGGTCCCCGGCGTGGTGCAGCCCGGCGCGGTGGTCTCGGCCGGCATCCCGGTCGTCCGGGTCCTGCTCGACCTCGCCGCGGTCACCACGATCGGGCTCGCGCTGCTGTCCGTGCTCGTCGGCTACGACCGGCCGAAGCTGACCGAGCCGGTCATGCGGCTGGCCCGCCCGGCCGGCGTCGCGGCCGCGCTCGTCTGGGCCACGGCCGCGGTCGTCGCTCTGATCCTGCAGACCGCGGAGTACAAGCCGGGCTCCTCGACGCTCTCGCCGTCCGACATCGGCCAGTACATCTCCGACGTCGGCGCCGGCAAGGCGCTCGTCATCGTCGCCGTGCTCGCGCTCGTCCACGCCGGGATCGGCGCGCTGGCGCTGCGCTTCGGCGAGAAGGTGCCCGCCGAGGTCCGCGTCGGGCTCGGCCTGTTCGCGCTGCTGCCGCTGCCGGTCACCGGGCACGCGTCGAACTGGAACTACCACGACTACACGATGATCTCGATGGAGCTGCACGTGATGAGCGCCGTCGCCTGGACCGGCGGCCTCGGCGCGATGACCGTGCTCCTGGTGGCGAACCGGACGCTGCTGGCGCACGCGCTGCCCCGGTTCTCGAAGCTCGCGACGCTCTGCCTGGTCATCTCCGCCACCACCGGGCTGTTCAACGGCCTGGTGGAGATCTCGCTCAACCCGACCATCGGGTTCTGGGCGGCGATCTTCACGACGCCGTACGGGCAGCTGCTCATCCTCAAGCTCGCGTGCACCGGCGTCATCGCGGTGCTCGGGGCCAACGTCCGCTGGCGCCTGCTGCCGCGGATCGTCCGCCACGACCGGACGGCGCTCGCCGCGTGGGCGACGGTCGAGCTGACCGTGATGGGACTCGCCTTCGGGTTCGCTGTCGTGCTGACGCGAGCGCCGGTCGTCGCCTCCTGACGGTCGTCGTCCCAGGTAGGAGGCGGTGCGCAGTCACCGCGAGTAGCTGCAACTTGCGCATTGGAATGACCGGTGACCCATTGGGGGTGACTGGTCGGGCAGAACTTTCTACCCAGAGCGGGCGGCCTTTCGGATGCGACGAACGGTCATTTGCCGTCGTCGAATGCACGTGCAGATTGTGGTGTCGATCACACCAAGTGACAGATGAGGATCATCGGTAACGCGTCCACCGCGTGTCCGTCCGCGCGTTCCGGAAGTCGTCCAAGCGGCGGTACAGCTCCGGCCGGACCTGCGGCCGGCTGCGCAGGATCGGCAGCACGCTGGTCGTCAGCTTCAGCTCGCGGATGCCCCGGAGAACGGCGAAGCCGGGCCAGGACGTCACGTCGAAGCCGTACGCCGCGGCGAACGTCCGGTAGCCCACCGGCGGGTCGCCGAACCGCTCGCGGCCGACCGCCAGCGGCGTCAGGTCCCATTCCGGCGGCCCGACGCACGAGGAATCGAAGTCGCAGAGCACCGGACCGTCCGGACCGGGGATGACGTTGCCGGGGTACGCGTCGCCGTGGACCAGGCCCCTGGACAGCGGAAACTCCAGTTCGGCGAGCTCGGCTTCGAGCTCGGCGCAGCGGTCGAGCAGGAACTCCCGGTCGGCGTCGCTGATCTCTTCGGCGTCGGACACCCGGGCCCGCACCGCGGCGAACGGCGCCCACTCGGCGAGGCCGGGCGGCGGGGGCAGTGCGTGGACCTGGCGCAGCAGCCGGGCCAGGTCGACCGACGTCGCCGGACGGCCGATGCTCGGCACCTGGTGCCACACGGTCACCAGGTGTCCCCCGACTTCCAGCGGCTGCTCGACGTCGCCGAGCAGCCGGATGGCGGGGACGCCGTGGCGTTCGAAGTGCCGGGCCACGCGCACGACCGTGCCGACCCGGTGCCGCAGCTGCGTCGAGCCGACGATCCGGATCACGAACGGCGCGGTGACCAGCGCATACACCGCGTTGTTGGTGAACCGCAGCAGCCGCGCGCCCGCCGGGTCGAGCCCCAGCAGCGCGCACGTCTCGGCCAGTACGCCGCGCAGTTTCCCGGAGGTGAACCGGCCGTCCAAAACCGCGCCGGCGCCTTCGGGACTACGCGGCGTAGAAAGCGTGGAGACGATCGGCGAGGTCACGCGCGTCGGCGTTGTTGCGGCGGCGCTCGGCTTCTTCCTGCAGGGGCCGCATCCGGTCCTTGACCCGCTCGGACTTGATGCCCTCGGCGCAGTCGATGGCCTTGCCGCCGACCTTGGCGCCGTGGTCGAGGTCGCCGTCCAGCAGGTGGTTGGTGGCCAGCGCGCTCAGCATGAACGTCTTGGAGCGGGCCATTTCGTCGTCGTAGGTCTCGACGGCCTTGGTCAGCGCCGGGATCGCGTACTTGGTGTGCTCGGCGTTCTTCTGCGCGAGGACCGTGTGGACGGTACCGACCATGGCGTAGACGTCGGTCTCGTTGAAGAACTTGACCCACGACTCGGCTTCGGCCAGGTTGGCGCGCTCGAACTCGTCCTTGCTCCGGCCGAGCAGCTTCACCGCCTGCTCTTCGTTGCCCATCATCGCGTAGGCCCAGGCCTCGTTCGCGCACAGCACGGAGACGGCCAGCTCGGAACCGCTTTCCTGGGCGGCGATCTGGCCCAGCTGGAACAGCTTCAGCGCGTCGTTCGGGGCGTCCTGGTGCAGGTAGACGCGGCCCATCCGGTAGAGCACGTTGGCCACCAGCGGGTGGTTCTCGCCCTGCTTGGCCAGGTCCAGCGCGTTCGCGAAGTGACCGCGGGCGGAGTCCATCAGGCCGGTGTCGAAGGAGGTCCAGCCGGCCAGCGAGTGGAGGTCGGCGAGCGCCACGTACAGGCGGTTCTTCACCAGGTCGGTGCCGTGCGCCTCGAGCATCTGCTGGCCCCAGGACAGCTGGGCCACGACCGCGTCGCGGCAGAACCCGCCGCCGTACTGGTAGTCGAGCGCCCGGAGCGCCCGTGTCGCGGCTTCGACCTGGCGGACGTCGGTCATGCCGATGCGCCCGGGCGCCGGCGTCCTGGCCGGTCCGGCCGACCAGGTGCCCGACTCCGGGCCGAACACCGCTGCGCCCATCGTGACCTGGGCAGCGTGCGCGAGGAACCTCCGTCGCTTCACGGACTCGTCCTCCTCAGCCTGCTGGCCGTCGGCGGAGCCGACGACGCGTATCGCCGTGGCCTCGTCGTAGGCGAGGCCCATGTACCCACGGGGGACGCCCAGGCCATCGGCGATCCGCGTGAGCACGTCGTAGGCCATGACCTGGCGACCCTTGAGGATCTCCGACACCTCGGACTGGGATTGGCCGGTCATCGCGGCGATCTGGCGCTGCGAGACACCGTGCTTGCGCAGGAGCCGGTACACGGCGCTGATCTCGCGAGACGCGAGAGCCGTTCTCATCTCCGGCTGCTCCCACGCGTCAGCGGGAACCGCGTGGCTCTGCCGGGCTTCGGCACTGCCACCGTTACTGGCGTCCATCGCGCCCCCTCCACTGTCCGGTCGGGCGTCTGTGAAACAGCGTAGGCAAACCTGGTGAACCGTGTGAACAGCCGAACTGGTGCCCTGATCGGTCCGGGCGAAGTCCGCTGACCGCTTACCGTGGAACCGAGTCCAGTCACCGCTGTGACGCCGATTCCACCTTCTATCGCACTCGGTTTCACCTCACTGTAGTTGTCAGATCTCCGTCACCGGCCGCACACCGGTAGCGATCACGGAGAGCTACGAAAACCGCAGCGTTGTGCAAGGTGCGATGTTGCAGAAGGCATCTTCGGAGACTTTCGACAGAGCGGAGAAGGGCGTGGAGTTCGTGGACTCGTTCGCAGGGGGACATGCCGGCACGGCCATCCGCGCCGTGCGGCCGGCAACGGTCCCTCCCGTCTCCGCCGTCCGCCCCGTCACCCCGGCCGCCGCCGTGGATCCCCGCACCGCGAGCGTCCGTCATTACGAGGGCGGTCAGCTCGTGTGGCGCGTGCAGTGCGGCGACCTCATCAGCCGCGAGCGGGCGGTCACGGTGTTCGTCGAAGACAACCAGGTGGTACTGGTCTCGCCTCCCGGTGAGACCGCGCGGTTGACGTCCGGCCAGCTCGGACAGCTGCGCGCCGCGCTCAACGAAGCCGCCAAGATGGCGGAAAGGTAACGGTGAGCTGACATGGATCAGGTACTCGGGCAGGTCCTCCGCAATGCGGTCTGGGAGCGCCTCGACATGCTGACCGACCTGGCGAACCGCGCCGACGCCCAATCGCTCGTCTCGGTCGCGCGCTCCGAACTGCCCCGGTTGACCGAGGCGTGGCGCGCGATGCTGAAGATGCACGAGCCCGACGAGCGCGGCGACTGCCCCACCTGTTCGACCCGGTGGCACCGCTGCAAGGCGCCGTGCTCGGTCTGGCAGGTCGCCCACGAACACCTGGTGGCCGGCGGACTGGCCCCGCAGCAGCAGTCGGCCGACAGCCGCCTCCAGGGCCGCCGCAAGAGCCCGGTCCCGGCGCACCCCGCCCCGCCCACCCCGGCCGAGACCACCGGTCGCCACGCGCTGGTGAACCCGCGCCGAGCGGTCACCGCCTGACCCCCTGACGGCGAGCCGCGGCCGGCCGATCGCCCCATCGGACCCGCGTCGGCACTCGCCTCGGCCGAGGACTGTTTCGCCCGCACCCCCGAGCAGCGCGAACCGGTCCTCGGCCACCACCCGGTCCCCACCGCGATTAATCGAAAAAAATCCGCGTTAGGCCTAGCCCAGGCGGTAATCCCCCGCTAGATTGATCATCGAAGACGGCGTTGGACCATGGGTCTGGTCCTGCCGTTACCCGCCTCCGAGCGGCCCCCCGAATTCCGCGGGCCGGTGCCGTTGCACTCCCCTCCCCCGACCGGCACCGGCCCGCGGTTCCATACCCACAACGCCGTGAAGGCCACGCCCAGAACCTCTGAGCGTGGCCTTCACGGCGTTTGCGCTTAGCGGACCGCCTTCACTCGCAGTACGAGCACCGCAGCCAGGAGTGTCGCGACCGCCGAAGCCGCGAAGAGTCCCGAGTAGCCGCCGAGGTAGGCGAGCACCAGCGGCGTCACCAGCGGGGCCAGCACCTGCGGCAGCGAGTTCGCGATATTGATGACGCCGAGGTCCTTCGCGCGGTCCTGCGCCGTCGGGAGCACCTGCGTCAGCATCGCCAGCGCCACCGCCATGTACGCCCCGAACCCGACACCGAGCAGCGGGGACGCCACGAGCGCGACCGGCCAGCTCTGCCAGACGACCAGCAGCAAAGCGGCCAGCGCCATCACCCCGGAGGCCACCAGGACGTACGGCTTGCGCCGTCCGGACTTGTCGGAGAAGTGACCCGCGAGCAGCGCGCCGATCACGAGCGCGACGCCGTAGAGCGCCATCATGATGATCAGCCCGGTGGCCGGATCGGGGTAGTGCACCGCGTCCTGAAGGAAGAACAGCAGGTACAGCGTCCCGAACGCGTTGCCGAGGTTGATCATGAAGTGGCACGACCAGGCCCACGCGAAGTCCGGGAACCGCCGCGGCGAAACCCACAGGTTGCGAAGCACCTCACCGGCTTTGGCCGACGGCCGGAACTCCACCGGCAGATGCGCGTCCGGCGTGCGCAGGACGAAGAACGCTGCTCCGGCCACGACGATCCCGGCGCAGACCGCGTAGGCCGGCGCCAATCCGGCGAATCCGGCCACGAGCACGACCACGATCGCACCGAGCACGGTGCCGAGCATCTGCGCGATGCCGACGAGCCCGCCGACCTGCGCACGCTGCCCGACCGGGACCCGGTCGGCGATGGCGGACATCAGCGTCGCGAGCATGCCGTTGAGCCCGGCCTGGACGAGGCACCAGCCGGTGATCAGCAGCGCCACGTTCGGCGCGAACGCCAGCACCAGCAGCCCGACGGCGGCGACCGCGGCGCCGGCCACCGTCCACGGGTGGCGACGGCCGAACCGCGAGCACGTCCGATCCGACAGCAGCCCGACCGCCGGGTTGACGACCAGCGCCACGACCGCGCCGACGCCCATCACCAGGCCGAGCACGAACTCCTTGTTCACCTTGTCGAGCAGCTCGGCCTGCTGCGGCAGCAGCACCTGGATCGGTGCGTAGACGCCCAGCCAGAGCGCGATGTTCGCGAAGAACAGCAGGCTCATCCAGCCGGGCCGCACCCGCGCGGTGGGCTCGGCGAGCGCTTCCGGGACGCCGATGGTGGTTTCGGTCGTTTCACTCATTCCGCACCAGCTTCCGGTACCAGTGGAACGAGTCCTTCGGCGTCCGCCGCAGGGTCTCGTAGTCGACGTGCACCAGGCCGAAGCGCGGCGCGTAACCCTTGGACCACTCGAAATTGTCCATCAGGGACCAGCAGAAGTAACCACGGACGTCGACGCCGGCGTCCATCGCCTCGCGCAGCGCGACGAGGTGACTGTGCAGGAAGTCGATGCGTTCGGGGTCGTGGACACCGCCGTCTTCGGCGACTTCGTCGGCGAAGCTGCAGCCGTTTTCGGTGATCTGGATCGGCGGCAGCTTGTCCTGGTAGCGGTGGTGGAAGCCGAGCAGCAGCTCGCGCAGGGCGTGCGGGACGATCGGCGAGTCGTTGGTCGTCATCGGGTAGCCCTCGATGTCGCGCAGCTCGAAGGGCAGCGGGTTGCCCGGCCCGGGCATCGCGACCCCCTGCGGCTCGTAGTAGTTGACGCCGTAGAAGTCGAGCGGCTGCGCGATGGTGGCCAGGTCGTCGGCGAAGCCGGTGGGGAGGTGCTGGTGGAGCTGCTCGGGGTAGCTGCCGAGCAGCATGGGGTCGGCGTAGAGCCGGTTGAGCAGCGCGTCGAGGTATTCCGCCGCGTCCTCTGCGTCGTCGTCCGCGGGCCAGATGGGCGAGTGGTTGTTGGCCGTGCCGATGTTCGTGGCGCCGGCCGCGCGGAGGGCCTGGACGGCGAGGCCGTGCGCGAGGTTCTGGTGGTGCGCGGTGGGAATGGCGTCGAGCAGCAGCACCTTGCCGGGTGCGTACTCCCCGATGCCGTAACCGAAGATGGACATGACCATCGGCTCGTTGAGCGGAATCCACAGTTTCACCCGATCGGCGAAACGATCTCCGATGATCTGGGCGTACTCGGCGAAGCGCTCAGCGGTCGCCCGGGAGAGCCAGCCGCCGTCGTCTTCGATGGCTTGGGGGGTGTCCCAGTGGTAGAGCGTGACGGCGGGAGCGATGCCCGCTTCGCAGACGGCGTCGATGAGCTTGTCGTAGAAGCCGAGGCCTTCGGGGTTGGGCGCGCCCTTGCCGTCGGGCTGGATGCGGGGCCAGGCGATGGACATCCGGTAGGCGCCGACGCCGAGTTCCGCCATCAGCGCGATGTCTTCGGGGTAGCGGTGGTAGTGGTCGGCGGCTACGTTGGCTTGTTCACCGCGGGCGATCTTGCCCTCGGTCGCGGAGAATGTGTCCCAGATGGACGGTCCACGCCCACCTTCGCTGGTGGCACCTTCGATCTGGAACGCCGATGTCGAAACACCCCAGAGGAAGTCGGGCGGGAAGATCGGGTTCTGCACCGGCTGCTGACCCCTTCGTCAGGGCACCCATAAGGGTGAACATGAAAAGTTCTCATATACTAGGTCTTCACTCGTCCGTGGGGAAGCCCGTCGGCACGATAAAGTCCCAGATCAGACGAGGAGGAGCGCCGTGTCCGACATCCAGGCCGCGAAGGTGCCGGCAGAAGCCACCCCCTTACGCCGTCAGCCGGTTCAGCAGCGAAGCGCCAAGCGCGTCGAGCAGATGCTCGACGCGAGCGCGGCGTTGATCGACGAGCTCGGTTACGACGCGCTGACGACGACGTTGATCGCCAAGCGGGCCGGCGTCGCCGTCGGTTCGCTGTACCAGTTCTTCCCGGACAAACGCGCGGTCGTCCAAGCGCTCACCGCCCGGAATCTGGATCGCTTCGTGGGCGCGGTGAACGAGCGGCTGAAGCAGCTGGGGCCGGAGCACTGGTGGGACGTCGTGGACTCGATCCTCGACATCTACCTGGAGATGCACCGGACGGTACCCGGGTTTTCGAAGGTTCACTTCGGCGACATCATCGACCGTCAGCTG
Organism: Amycolatopsis sp. DG1A-15b; assembly: GCF_030285645.1. Taxonomy (GTDB): domain Bacteria; phylum Actinomycetota; class Actinomycetes; order Mycobacteriales; family Pseudonocardiaceae; genus Amycolatopsis. Next base: position 8,202,286 of record NZ_CP127296.1, on the reverse strand, counting down.
CTGGACGAGACGCGCGACAACAACGCGGTGCTCGTGGATTCGCTGACCGAGGTGGTGGCGACCCAGGTGGATCGGCCGGTGGAGGATCTGCGGTTCGCGATCGGGATCGCGAACGAGGTGGCGGATGCGCTGCTGAAGCTGGCGTTCCGGAAGGAGCCCAGCGGCGACGAGAAGATCGTGGCCGAGGCGAAGTACGTGGTGAAGGGGTACCTGGCGGCTCGGTTCGGGGAGCGGTCTTAGCTGTCCACAGAAGTTGTCCACAGGTATGCACAGCTGTGGACAACGTGGCGGTTCCGGGTGGGTTGTCGGTGGGGGCCGATAGACTGGACTTGGGCAGGCCCTCCGGCCGGGTGGGGGAGTTTCTGAGGGCGGGATGGCCCCACAGGCTGGTCAGCCGAAGTTCTGGTGCTCGCCCCGGTAGGTCGGGACCGTTCGCTCCACTCGGTCGCCGAGCACCAGGTGGTAGTGGGTGAACCGCTCCGCCAGCTCGCCCGCCTTGGCGTGGCGCAGCCACACCCGGTCTCCGAGCTTCAGGGTTCGGGCGGCTCGGCCCGTCACCGGTGTCTGGACCTCGCCCGCTCCCTCGAAGCCGAGGAACTTCAAGCCCTTCGGCAGGTACGGCTTCGGCTGGCGAGACGGACCCGTCGGGCCTGAGGCGATATACCCACCCGAGAAGAGGGTCGCGATGTTGCGGGTCGGGCGGCGGACCACCGGCAGCGCGAACAGCGCCGCCGGGCGGGGCTTGAAGCGCGTGTACCCGTCGAAGAGCGTGGGGCCGATCAAGCCCGAGCCCGCCGCTATTTCCGTGACCACCGCGTCGGCGCCCGTTGACTCGAGGCTGCCCGTTCCGCCTCCGTTGACGAACTCCAGGGGCGTCACCGCCTGGACCGCTCGGACCGCTTCGCCGCGGCGGCGGGCCAGCTCGGCCGCCGATCGGCGTTGCATCCAGCCCACCAGTGCCCGGTTCAGGCGGGGGCCGGCCGCGTCGCCGAGACCCGCGATCTGGCCTTCGTACGCCATCACACCCACCAGACGGAAGCCCGGGCGGGCGACGATCTGGCGGGCGAACGTCGAGGCCTGCTTCGCGGTGAACACCGGCGAACGCCGCGTTCCGACGTGGATGCCCGGGAAGGGGCGCCAGGACGCGTCCAGCTCCAGGCACACCCGGATCTCCGGGTGGCCGTGGCCGAGGGCCGCGTCCACCAGGTCGAGGTGCTCGGGGGAATCCACCATGATCGCGATCGCCGCGCGGGCGCGCTCGGACGTGGCCAGGCGGCGCAGGGCTTCGTGGTCCGCCGTCGGGTAAGCGACGACGATGTCATCGGTCGTGCCCTGCTCGATGTGCCAGACCGCTTCCGCGAGCGAATAGCACATCAGGCCCTCGAAGCCCGGCATCGTCAGCGCCCGCTCCAGCAGCGCGCGGCAGCGGACCGACTTGCTGACGACGCGGATCGGCTTGCCGGCCGCGCGGCGGCGCAGATCGGCCGCGTTCGCGTCGAACGCCGCCAAGTCGACCACGGCCAAGGGCGGATCGAGGTCCTTGGTCGCCAAGTCGTACACCGTCGCACTGGTCACGAGGTCTAAAGTACGACACGAAGGCTTGAAACGCGAATACTATTCACTTACTGTTTCGGGCACTCATGGATGAAGGGTGCACGCGCATGACCCGGTGGACCAACTGGGCGGGCACGGCGTCCGCCTCGCCGCAACACGTTCACCAGCCGCGCGACACGGCGGAGATCGCGGCGGCGGTCGAGAGCATCGCCGCGGCCGGCCGCACCGTGCGCCCCTGGGGCAGCGGGCACTCCTTCACCGCCATCGCCGCCGCCGACTCCGACGCACTCGACCTGCGCCACTGGACCGGCATCGAACGGGTGGACCTGGCGACCGGGCACGTCACCGTCCGCTCCGGCACCACGCTCCGGGAACTCAACGCCGCCCTGGACGCGCTCGGGCTGGCCATGACCAACCTCGGTGACATCGACGCGCAGACCATCGCCGGCGCGATTTCCACCGGCACCCACGGCACCGGTGCGAAGATCGGCGGCCTCGCCACGCAGGTCGTCGCGCTCGGACTCGTCCTCGCGGACGGCTCCGTCGTCACCTGCTCGGCCACCGAAAAGCCCGACCTCTTCGCCGCCGCCCGCGTCGGGCTCGGCGCGCTCGGCGTGATCACCACGGTGACGCTCGGGTGCGAACCGTCGTTCGTCCTGCGCGCGCAGGAACGGCCGGAGCCGCTGGAGCAGGTCCTCGAGGGCTTCCACGACTTCGCCGACGAAAACGAGCACTTCGAGTTCTACTGGTTCCCCTACGGCAAGAACGCCCTGGTCAAGCGCAACAACCGGACCGAGACGCCGCAGCCGCTCAGCAAGGTCCGCGAGTTCGTCGACTACCGGATCATGGAGAACGTCGCCTTCGGCGGGCTCTGCCGGGCCGGGCGGCTGATGCCGAAGCTCGTGCCGTCGCTCGGCAGCTTCGCCTCCAACGTCCTGAGCGCGCGCGAGTACAGCGACCTCTCGCACCGCGTCTTCGTCACCGCGCGCAACGTCCGTTTCACCGAAACGGAATACGCTGTTCCACGTGAATCAGTGCTGGACGTGCTCGCCGAACTACGCGCCGTGGTGCCGACGCTGAAGGACCCGGTGATGTTCCCGGTCGAGGTGCGGGTCGCCGCCGCCGACGACATCTGGCTGTCGACCGCGCACGGCCGCGACTCCGCCTACATCGCCATCCACCAGTTCATCGGCATGCCCTACCGCGAGTACTTCAGCGCGTTCGAGAAGATCGCCGGCGCGGTCGGCGGCCGCCCGCACTGGGGCAAGATGCACGACCTCGACGCCGGCGTCCTCCGCTCGCGCTACCCGCACTTCGACGACTTCCTGCGCGTGCGCAAGGAAACCGACCCGAGCGGCGTCTTCAGCAACACCTACCTGGACCGGGTGCTGGGCCCGGCTTAGAAGAGCGCGGACACCGATTCGCCGTTGTGGATCCGGCGGATCGCCTCGGCCATCGCCGGCGCGATCGACAGGATCTTCAGCTTCTCGGTGCGTTCCTCCTCCGGCACCGGGACCGTGTTCGTGCAGACGATCTCCAGCACTTCCGGCCGGCTGCCGATGCGCTCGATGGCCTTCGCCGCGAACAGCCCGTGGGTGCAGGCGACCCGGATCGAGCGCGGCTCCAGCTCGGCCAGCCGGTCCAGCAGTTCGAGCACCGTGCTGCCCTTGGCGATCTCGTCGTCGAGCACGATCACGTCCCGGCCGGTGACCTCGCCGATCACCGAAGTGATCTGGACGCGGTCATCGGGAAAGCGTTCCTTCGCCCCCGCCGCGACCTGGACGCCGAGGAGCCGCGCGAAGTGCGACGCCTCCTTCGCGTTGCCCAGGTCGGGCGAGACGACCGTGGCGCGCGAAAGGTCGTACTGGCGGAAGTGCTTGGCCAGCTCCTGCAGCGCGTGCAGGTGATCCACCGGGACGCTGAAGAAGCCGTGGACCTGCGGCGAGTGCAGGGTCATGGCGAGCACGCGGCTCGCGCCGGCGGTCACCAGCAGGTCGGCGACCAGGCGACCGCCGATGGAGATGCGCGGCGCGTCCTTTTTGTCCGAGCGCGCGTAGGAGTAGTGCGGCATCACGGCGGTGATGCGGGACGCCGAGGCGCCGCGAGCCGCGTCGAGCATCAGCAGCAGCTCGACCAGGTGCTCCTGCACCGGCTTGACCAGCGGCTGGATGATGAAGACGTCCCGCTCGCGGCAGTTCGCCTGCAGCTGCACCTCGAGGCAGTCGTTGGCGAACCGCTGGATCTCGACCGGCCGCAGCGGCACGCCGAGGTTGCTGCAGATCTCTTCGGCCAGCTCGGGGTGCGCGCTGCCGCTGAAGACGGCGATCTCTCTCGATGCCTCGTTCACAGTGCGGAGATCGCCTCGTCGATGGCGGTCTCGCCCGAGATCAGCGTCAGGGTGCGGCGCACCGCGGCGGGCGCCTCGAGCAGGCCGGCGAGCACCGCGGCGACGTCGTCGCGCGGGATCGGGCCGCGGTCGGTCTTCTCAGCGAGCAGGACCCGGCCGGTGCCGGGGTCGTCGGTGAGCTGGCCCGGCCGGAGGATGGTCCAGTCGAGGTCGCGGGCCTTGAGGTCGTCCTCCGCCGCGCGCTTGGCGCGCAGGTAGTGCCGGAATTCCTCGGTGACGTCGGGGTTCTCCGGGTTGTCGGCCCCGATCGAGCCCACCTGAACGTGCCGGCGAACCCCGGCCCGCTCGGCCGCTTCGGCGAACAGCGCCGCGGCGCCACGGTCCACAGTGTCCTTGCGGGCGGTGCCGCTGCCCGGCCCGGCGCCGGCCGAGAAGACCGCCGCGTCGGCGCCCTTCAGCACCTCGGCGACGGCGTCCACATCGGAGTTCTCCAGGTCGAGCACGACGGGCTGGGCGCCGGCCGCTTCGAGGTCCGCCGCGTGGGCCGGGTTTCGGATGATGCCGATCGCTTCGTCACCGCGCGCGGCGAGCAGCCGCTCGAGCCGCAGCGCGATCTGACCGTGTCCACCTGCAATGACGACTCGCATGAGCCGACCTTATCCCGGTGCGAACGAGCCCGTCAGTCGAGCGACGCGGGGACCTCGGCGGTGCGGAGCAGGTGGTCGTAGACCACCTCGTTGATCAGGCGGGAGACCGGGTCCTCGGCCAGCACGACGCGCTCGGTGCGGCCCTCGAGGTCGAGATCGACGACCGCGTTCGGGTCGGCGGTCACGACGGCGAGGCCGTACGCGCGGGCGCGCGGCAGGCAGTTGCCGACGTAGTCCTCGGTCAGCACGACCGGGGACGGGAGGACCATCGCGGCCTCGCCGTAGCGGGCGAACGGAACCGCGGAGGCCATCGCGGTGCGCCAGTGGCGCGCGACGGCCAGGACGCCGACGATCTCGGCGGCCGGGGCGGGGGCGGTTCCGGCCAGCTCCGGCCAGGTCCAGGTGTCGACGGTGGCGCGGTCGGCCACCGGGCCGGCACCCATCGCGATGCGTTCGGCGTGCACGTCGGTGCGGAGCTTGGCGACCACGCAGACCTTGCGGCCGAGGATCGTGGTCTCGGGGAGGACGACGCCGTTCCAGCCCAGCTGGGCGGCGGCAGCGCGGGCGAGCTCGTCGACGCTCGCGGGGAGCTCGATCGGCGGCACCACGCGGCTCGGCATCGACCGGCTGCGCTTCGCGCCACCGGCGACCGTCGAGCGCTCGGTGTTCTGAGGTGTAGCCGCCACGAGTCCGCCTCCTTCTAACCTGCACCGCTTCGTGACCGGGGGAAACCGGCACCTCACTTGTCTAACAGCGCGACGGCGCGGCGTCGCCGGGTAGTGCGAGTGGCTGCGATCGGCGGCGGCCAGCGGTCGATGACCGGTCGGTAGGCGGTCATCGGACTTCGGTCGAACGGTGCGGCCAACCGAGTGATCGCGGGGTGAGTGGCATTACGGTCCGGCTACGGCCGATTACCCGGGGCATGATCGGCCAAACCCGGCCCGGCTAGCCCATCCGGCGCAACCGCGGCAAAATCCACAGTGGACGCGGTCCGCTGAGCTGCGGATGTCCGCCGTCACCCGGCCGGCGGTGACTTGCGCCGCAGCGGTCCCGCGCGCGCGGGACTAAAGTTACCCACCAGTCACTTAGCCCCCGCCGTGGAGGACCGATGCGCTCCCCGAAGGACTTCTTCGCCCCGCTCGCCTTGGGCGCGCCCGCGCCCGTGCGGGAGATCCCGGTGACGCCGTCCCGGATGATCCACTTCTTCGACCCGGGCAACGAGAAGATGGCGGCGAAGGTGCCGGACATCGCGAAGAAGGTCGACGTCCTGCTCGGGAACCTCGAGGATGCCGTCCGCGCCGACCGCAAGGAGGCCGCTCGCGCCGGGCTGGTCGCGATCGCCAAGGCGAACGACTTCGGGAAGACGCAGCTGTGGACGCGCGTCAACAGCCTGGACTCGCCGTGGGTGCTCGACGACCTGGTCACGCTCGTCACCGAGATCGGCGACAAGCTCGACGTGATCATGGTGCCGAAGGTCGAGGGTGCGCAGGACATCCACTACGTCGACCGGCTGCTGGCCCAGCTCGAGGCGCGCGCCGGGCTGACGAAGCCGTTGCTGGTGCACGCCATCCTCGAGACGGCGAGCGGCGTGGCCAATGTGGAGGAGATCGCCGGCGCGAGCCCGCGCATGCAGGGCATCTCGCTCGGCCCGGCCGACCTGGCCGCGAGCCGCCGGATGAAGACGACCCGCGTCGGCGGCGGCCACCCCGGCTACCTGGTGCGGACCGACCCGGCCGGTGACGACCTGACCGCGGGCCGGACGACCTACCAGCAGGACCTCTGGCACTACACGGTCGCGCGGATGGTGGACGCGTGCGCGATGCACGGGATCCTGCCGTACTACGGGCCGTTCGGGGACATCCGCGACGTCGTCGCCTGCGAGGACCAGTTCCGCAACGCGTTCCTGCTCGGCTGCGTCGGCGCGTGGAGCCTGCACCCGGTGCAGATCGACATCGCGAAGAAGGTGTTCTCGCCGTCGCCGTCCGATGTGGCCTGGGCGCGCCGGGTGATCGCCGAGATGGGTGACGGCACGGGCGCGGTGATGATCGACGGGAAGATGCAGGACGACGCGTCGGTGAAGCAGTGCCGCGTGGTCGCCGAACTGGCCGACGCCCTCGCGGCGGACGACCCCGAACTCGCGGCCGCCTACGACGCGGCCACCAAGGAGACCCTCGGATGACCGAGCTGAAGCCCCGGCGCTCCGTCCTCTACATGCCCGGCGCGAACGAGCGCGCGCTGGAGAAGGCCAAGACGATCCCGGCGGACGCGCTGATCCTCGACCTCGAGGACGCCGTCTCCCCCGACGCCAAGGAAGCCGCGCGCGAACGCGTGTGCGCAGCTGCCGGTGACTACGGCGACCGCGAGGTGACCATCCGGGTCAACGGGCTGGACACCGAGTGGCACGACGCCGACCTGCGCGCGGCCGCCTCGGCCGGGCCGGCCGCGGTCGTTGTGCCGAAGGTCAACTCCGCCGCCGAGGTGCACAACATCGAGCGGGCCCTGGAGCTGGGCGGGGCGCCGGACCACACGAAGATCTGGGCGATGGTCGAGACGCCGGTCGCCATGCTGCACGCGGAGGAGATCGCGGCGGCGTCGGAGCGGCTGACCGTGCTGGTGATGGGCACGAACGACCTGGCCAAGGAGCTGCACGCGGAGTTCGTCCCGGGCCGCGGCCCGCTGCTCGGCGGGCTCTCGCTGTGCCTGCTGGCCGCTCGCGCGACCGGCAAGGTGATCCTCGACGGCGTCTACAACGACGTGAAGGACCTGGAAGGCTTCGAAGCCGAGTGTGAGCAGGGCCGTCAGTACGGCTTCGACGGCAAGACGCTGATCCACCCGGCGCAGGTCGAGCCGTGCAACCGGATCTTCGCCCCGTCCGAAGCGGAGATCGACCGGTCGCGGCGGATCATCGAGGCCTTCGAGACAGCGCAGAAGGAAGGCCGCGGAGTGGTGACGGTCGATGGCCGGATGATCGAGAACCTGCACGTCGACAACGCGCGGCGGGTGCTGGCGCTGGCCGAAGCGGTCAAGAACTGAACGCCGGTGGCCGGGCGAGCCCGGCCACCGGTGCGGTTCACTTCGGCAGGTCGTCCGTCCACTCGGCACTGACCGCGTACGTGTCACCGTCGGAGTTCGTGGCCGGGGTGCCGTCCGCTTTCCGGAACACCGAAGACCCGTCCACCTTGCCGGTCTCCGGGTCGACGACCAGGCGGCCGCCGCCCGGCAGCTCGACGCCTTCGCCGCCCGGTACCGTGCCGAGCGCGTGGACTCCCGGGTAATCGGCGATCGCGCGGAACGCCGCTGCCCGGACCGCCGGTGGCGACGGCACGGTGGACACCAGCATGACCAGGGAGTCCAGCACCGCCATGTCCCGCTCCTTCGCGGGGTACTTGTTGTGGGCCAGCCCCTTCGCGAGCCACTCGCGCAGGGCCTTCGGGTCGGTGGGCAGCGCCAGGATCTGGCTGAGCGTGACCTCGGCGCCGGTCAGCCGGATCGGCCGGGGCCGGCTCGCCAGGACCGCCTTGCCGCCGGTCCTGGCGGTGCGGTACCACTCCTGCCCGTCGGTGGTGGTCCAGTACTCCCAGGCCTCGTTGCCCACCTTGGTCGTCGTGTGCCAGTACTTGCCGGTGCCGACGTGGGTGCGTTCGGCGACGGTGGCCGCCGCCAGCAGGATCTGCCGGCCGGTGTCGACCGGGGCGACCGCCTGGGGCGACGGCGCCGGAGCCGGGGTGGCGGGCAGGGTCGCCACCACCACCGCGGCCGCCGCCGCGACGGCGGCGAGCCCGGTGCCGATCGCCAACGGGCGGAGGCGGCGACGGGGCGCGCCGAGCATCCGGTTCTGGAGCCGGTGCCGGCTCCGGTCGACGACGTCCTGGGCGGGTTCGCCCGGCACCAGCGCGGCCCGCAGGGTCTGCAGGTCATTCATCGGAAGCCTCCTGGGAAAGAACGGGGTTGAGCTTCTTGCGGGCCCGGTTCAGCCGGGAGCCGACCGTGCCCGGGGAGATCCCGAGGGCCTCGGCGACTTCCGCGTAGCCGAGGTCGCCGAGCGCGACGAGCAGCAGGACATCGCGTTCCCCGGCGGACAGCCGCGACAACGCCTTCCCCACCCGCGAGGCCACGACCGAATCGACAACGCGGCTTTCGTGCCCTTCGGCGACTTCGCGCGGATCGAGCCGCGAGAGGGCGCGGTAGTACCGGGCCTCCTTGCGGCGGTGGCGGGACACCAGGTTCGTCGCGATGCCGAACAGCCAGGCACGCACCTCACCGCGGTCGGCGTCGAACGTCTTCCGGCGGTCGAAGGCGACGAGGAACGTCTCGGCGGCGACATCCTCCGCGGCCTGGGCACCGAGGCGGCCGGCGACGTAGCGGTAGATGTCCGCGAAGTAGCGGTCGTGCACGTCGGTGAACTGCTCGAGGCCGATCGCCGGGGCCGCCGTCATGGGGCTGCCTCTGTCATGGGGTTCCTTCCCGTCGGCGACAGTCACACCCCCACTTCGCCGAAGGGCCGGAACTTCTTCCCTACCCGATCGGCCAGGGCCGCTGCGGCGGCCGGAGCCGTTCGTACGCCGCGGCGGCGCGGAGGACGCCGAGGTCGTCGAAGCGGCGGCCGGCGATCTGGAGGCCGATCGGCCGGCCGTCGTCGGTGTAACCGCAGTTCAGCGACACCGCGGGCTGGCCGGACATGTTGTACGGCACGGTGAACGCGATGTGCTCGAACGGGCGGGCCGGGTCGTTCGTCGGGGACGCCCACTCCGCGGGCGGTGCCGCGACCGGGCAGACCGGGGACAGGACGACGTCGAACGCCGAGGTCGCGCGCAGGGCCGCGACGCTCATCACGTCGATCTGGGCGAAGCCGCGGTAGACGGCCACCCCGGACGCTTCCGCACCACCCGCCGCCCAGTCGGCGATGTACGGCAGGACCTTCGCGCGGCGGTCCGGCGGCAGGGCGGCCAGGTCCGACCAGGCCCGCGTGCGCCAGAAGACGTCGAGGCCGTCGAGCATTTCGCGGGTGAGGAACGGCTCGACCGGCTCGACGACGGCGCCCGCGGCTTCGAAGGCCCGGGCCGCCGCGGTGACGGCGTCACGGATCGCCGGGTCCACCGGGAGGCCGGGGCCGGACTCGAGCTGCAGGCCGACGCGCAGGCCGCCCACCTGGAGATCCAGTGAAGACCAGTCGAGCTCCGACGGCGGCAGGCACAGGTGGTCACGCGGGTCCGGGCGCGAGAGCACGCTCATCAGCAACGCCGTGTCGGCGACCGTGCGGGTCATCGGGCCGGCGACGCGGCCCAGGAACGGCGGGTCGACCGGGACCCGGCCGAAGCTCGGCTTCAGCCCGGTCAGGCCGCACCAGCCCGCGGGCAGCCGGATCGAGCCGCCGATGTCGGTGCCGACGTGCAGCGGGCCGTACCCCGCGGCGGCCGCGGCGCCCGCGCCCGCGCTGGACCCGCCGGGGGTGGCCGAGGGCTGCCACGGGTTGCGGGCCGTGGTGTGGAAGCTCGACAGCCCGGACGTCAGCATCCCGTAGTCCGGCATGGTCGTCTTGGCCAGCAGGACGGCACCGGATTCCCGGACCCGCGCGGCCGCCGGGCCGTCCTCGGCGGCCGGAACGAGCGCGGTCGCCGCCGTGCCCAGCGGCACCGGCGTGCCGCGGGTCGCGATGTTCTCCTTGAGCGTCAGCGGAACGCCGTCGATCGGGCCCAGCGGTTCACCGGACGCCCAGCGCGCTTCGGACGCCTTCGCTTCGTCGCGAGCGCCTGAAGGGTCGTACGCGTACAACGCGTGCAGCTCAGGCTCTCGCGCTTCGATGCGCGCGAGAACGGCTTCGGTCACCTCGACCGGCGAGAGCGTCTTCGCGCGGTACTGCGCGACGAGCTCGACGGCGGTCAGGTCAGGCAGCTCGGTCATGAGCGCTCCTCACGAGGCAGGCGGGTCGAAGCGGCCGTCGACGGCGGTCCAGCCACCGTCGACGGCCAGCACCGAGCCCGTCACGAACGACGAAGCATCCGAAGCGAGGTACACGACGGCGCCGGCGAGCTCGTCCGGACGCGCCCAGCGGCCCAGCGCGCTCTTCGCCGCATACGCGTCGTACCACTCGGGGTTCGCCTTGATCTGCGCGGTCAGCGGAGTTTCCACGACGCCGGGCGCGATCGCGTTCACCCGGACACCGGCCGGGCCGAACTCGGCCGCCGCCGTCCGGAACAGCTGGACCAGGCCCGCTTTCGTCGCCGCGTAAGGGCCTTGGCCGGGCTCGACGGTCGTGCCGCGGATCGACGAGAAGCCGATGATGCTGCCCCGCCCGCGCGCGACCATGTCGGCGCCGAAGACGCGGACGACCTCGAACGTCACGCCGAGGTTCAGCGCGATGACGCGGTCGAACTCCTCACGCGTGTAGTCGAGCAGGCGTTTGCGGACGTTCGTCGCGGCGGTCAGCACCACGACGTCCTGCGGTCCTAGATCGGAGGCGGCCTGGTCGATGGCGCCCGGCCGGAGCAGGTCGAGCTCGTACGGCTCCCCCACGCCCGCCTCGCGCGCGGCTTCGAGGTCGCGGTCCGCGCACACGACGTCGGCGCCGTGCGCGGCCAGCGCCCGCGCGGCTTCGCGGCCGATGCCGCCCGCGCCGAGGACGACGGCCCGCCGTCCGTCGAGCCGGAACAACGTCGAGTAGTTCACGGGCGCAGCACCGCCATCCTCGTCACGGTCAGTTCCTCGACGGCGAACCGCGGCCCTTCGCGACCGACGCCGGAGTCCTTCACGCCGCCGTAGGGCATGGTGTCGGAGCGGAAGCCGGGCACCTCGTTCACCACGACGCCGCCCACTTCGAGCTCGTCCAGCGCGCGGAACGCCGTGTTCAGGGACTTGGTGTAGACGCTGGCGTGGAGCCCGTAGCGGGAGGCGTTCACCGCGGCGAAGGCCTCGTCCACATCGGACACCGTGCGCACGCAGACGACCGGGCCGAAGATCTCCTCGTCCCAGGCTTCGACGCCGTCCGGGACGTCGAGGAGGACGGTCGGCCGCAGCACCGTGCCGTCGACACCCCCGCCGACCCGGCGGCCGCCGGCCTTCTCGATCCAGGCGGCGACGCGGGCGGTGGAAGCCGGGTCGATCAGCGCGGACACCCGTGTCTTCTCGTCCCGCGGGTCGCCGATGACGACCTCGCCCAGCCGCGCGAGCAGCCGTTCGGTGAATTCCCCGGCGACCGGCGCGACGACCAGCACGCGCTGCACCGAGATGCAGGCCTGGCCGGACGCGTAGAACCCGCCGCGCAACACGGCGTCCACGGCCGCGTCGAGGTCGGCGTCGGGCGCGACCACGAGCGCCGCGTTCGAACCCAGCTCCAGCAGCGTCTTCGTCGGCGCCGCGTCCCGCGCGATGCGGTGGCCGACCGCGGCCGAGCCGGTGAACGAGACCGCGCCGATGCGGCGGTCGGTGGTCAGCGCGGCGCCCACGGCCGCGTCCCCGGTGACCAGCTGGACCATGGCGGGCACGGACGCGAGCGAACGCACGAGGTGGACCAGCCGGAGCGTGGCCAGCGGCGTCTGGGGCGCGGGCTTGACGATCACCGGGCAGCCGACGGCGATCGCGGGCGCGATCTTGTGCGACGCGAGCAGCAGCGGGTAGTTGAAGCCCGCGATGCCGACGACGACGCCGATCGGCTTGCGCTTCCAGAACCCGACCAGCCCGTCGCCCGAGGGCAGGAGGTCCAGCGGCACGGTTTCGCCGTGCAGCCGGGACACCTCTTCGGCGGCGGCTTCCCAGGTGACGATCGTGCGCGCGACCTCCACCCGGCAGTCGACCAGCGGCTTGCCGGTCTCCAGCACGAGGAGGTTCTCGAACTCCTCGCGGCGAGCCCGGATCGCCGCGGCGACGTCGTTGAGCAGGGACCGCCGGACCCGCGAAGGCAGCGAAGCCACTTCGCGCGCGACAGCGACAGCTTCGTCCACTGCGCGAGTCGCCAGCTCAGGCGTACCGACGGGCGCGGTCCCGACGACGCTCCCGTCGTAAGGGAAAACGATTTCCTCGGTATCCACAGTGGACACCCAGCCATCGCCGATCGGCAGGCCGTCCGGGTACTCAGGCATCGTCACCTCCGCGCAGCCGGGCCAGTTCCGCGCGCAGGTTCGGCGCGGCTTCGAGAAGTTCCCGCGTGTACTCGTGCCGGGGTGCGCCGTAGACCTGCTCGACGTCGCCGAGTTCGACGATCTCGCCGCGGCGCATCACCGCGACCCGGTCGCAGACGTGCCGGACGACACCGAGGTCGTGCGACACGAAGATCAGCGTCAGTGCGAACTGCTCGACGAGCGAGCCGAGCAGGTCGAGGATCTGGCCGCGCACGGAGACGTCGAGCGCACTCACGGGTTCGTCGGCGATCAGCACGCTCGGGTTCGGGGCCAGCGCGCGGGCGATCGAAATCCGCTGTCGCTGGCCGCCGGAGAACTGGTGCGGGTAGCGCTGGGCGGCGTCGGCGGGCAGGCCGACGGCGGCGAGCAGTTCGGCGACGCGGTCGGGTTCCCGGCGGCCCATGGGTTCGGAAACGATGTCGCGCACGCGCATCCGCGGGTCGAGCGAGCCCATCGGGTCCTGGAAGACGATCTGCAGTTCCGAGCGCAGGAAGCCGAGGCGGCGTTCCGGCAGGTTGTCGATGCGCGTGCCCTCGAACGAGACCGTGCCCGCGGTCGGCTTGTCGAGCGCCGCCAGCAGCCGGACCAGCGTGGACTTCCCGGAGCCGGACTCGCCGACGATGCCGAACCGCTGTCCCGCTTCGACGTCGAAGCTGACGCCGCGCAAGGCGTGGACGTCCCGGCGGGCGTAGCGGCGTTCGAGGTCGCGGACTTCGATGATGGTCATCGCCGGGCCTCCAGGTCCGAGGCCGCCAGGAGCTTCCGCGTGTACTCGTGCTTCGGCTGCGTCAGCACTTCGCGCGTCGAGCCCGCTTCGACGATCTCGCCGTCCAGCATCACCAGCACGCGCTCGCACACCGAAGCCACGACGGCGAGGTCGTGCGTGATGAACAGCAACGCGCTTTCGGCCGGCAGCGACGTCTTGATCAGCGAAAGGATCTGGGCCTGCACGGTGACGTCGAGTGCGGTGGTCGGCTCGTCGCAGATCAGCAGCGACGGCTCGTTCGCCAGCGCCATCGCGAGCACGACCCGCTGCCGCTGCCCGCCGGACAGCTGGTGCGGGTACGCGCGGGCGGTGCCCGGCAAGCCCACCGCGGACAGCAGGTCTTCGGCGCGGTGACGGCGTCCGTGGAGGCGGCCGGGCTCGGTGACCTGGCGGCCGACGCGCATGGCCGGGTTCAACGCCGTCATCGGCTCCTGGAACACCATGGCCAGCTCGTCGCCGCGCAGCCGCGACAGGTCCCTTTCGGACATTCCCAGCAGCTCACGGTCGTGCAGGCGCACCGAACCGGACGCGGGCAGCTCCTCGGGCAGCAGGCCCATGATCGCCAGCGCCGTCAGCGACTTCCCGGACCCGGACTCGCCGATCAGGCCGACGCGCTCACCGGCGCCGATCTCGAAGGAGACGTCACGAACCAGCGTGGAGACGTTGAGGCCGCGCACCGAGAGCGTCATACACGGGCCGCCAATCGGGGATCCAGGCGGTCACGGAGGCCGTCGCCGAGGAGGTTGAAGCCGAGGACGGCGACGGCGATCGCGATGCCCGGCACCAGCGCCAGCCGCGGCTGCACGGTCAGCAGTTCCTGCGATTCCTGCAGCATCCGGCCCCACGACGGCGTCGGCGGCCGCGTGCCGAAACCGAGGAACGACAACGCCGCTTCGGCGAGCACGGCGATCGCGAACGACACCGAGGCCTGCACGATCAGCAGGCCGGAGATGTTCGGCAGCACGTGCCGCAGCGCGATGTTCGGCCGCGACCGTCCGCCCGCGCGGGCCGCGAGCACGAATTCGGTGCTCATCACCTGCAGCGTGCCGGAGCGGGCGATCCGCGCGAACGACGGGATGGTGGCGATGCCGATCGCGACCATCGCGGTCAGCGTGTCCGCCCCGAACACCGCACCGAACATGATGGCCAGCAGCAGCGCGGGGAACGCGAGCACGAGGTCGTTGACCCGCATGACGAATTCGCCGAGCCACCGCGGGGACATCCCGGCCAGGATGCCCAGCGGCGTGCCGATGACCGCGGCGATCCCGACGGCGACGACCCCGACGTACAACGTCGTGCGCGCGCCGACCATGAGCTGGCTCAGCAGGTCGCGCCCGAACTTGTCGGTGCCGAACCAGTGGGAGCCGGTGAAGCCGAGCAGCCGGTGGGCCGCGTCGACCTTCACCGGGTCGAACGGCGTCCACGCGAACGACAGCAGCGCGGCCAGCACCACCAGGCCCACGAGCACCGAGCCGACAACCAGATTGCGCATCACGAACCCCGCAATCTCGGGTCGAGCACGGTGTAGAGGACGTCGACGACGAAGTTGACCAGCAGCACGCCGGCCACCAGCACGAGCACGATCCCCTGCACGGTCAGCAGGTCACGGGAACCGACGGCGTCCAGCAGCATCGAGCCCAGACCCGGCAGCACGAACACGCGCTCGACGACGACCGCGCCGATCAGCAACGTCGCGAGCTGGAGGCCGAGCACGGTGACCACGGGCACCGACGCGTTGCGCAGGCCGTGGCGCACCAAGGCCTGTCCGGGCCGCAGGCCCTTGGACCGCGCGGTGCGCAGGTAGTCCTGGCCGAGCGTGTCGAGCACCGCCGACCGGACATAGCGGGTGAGCACCGCACCCTGCACCAATCCCAAGGACAGCGCGGGGAGGATCAGGCCGCGGAAGAACTCGCCGAAGTTCCGATCCGGCGGAGTCCACCCACCGGACGGCAGCCAGCGCAGCTGCACGGCGAAGATCTGGACCAGGATGATCCCGGCGAGGAACGCGGGGATCGCGACGCCGATCTGCGACAGGCCCGAGACGCTCGCCCCCGCCGCCTTCCGGTGCTTGACCGCGGCGAACGTCCCGGCCGGCACGGCGATCACCAGCGCCACCAGCATGCCCGCGCCGACCAGCCACAGCGTCACGCCGAAGCGGTCGAGCAGCTGCGGGCCGATCGCGTCCCGCGTCACGTACGAACGGCCGAAGTCGCCGTGCAGCACGCCCCCGATCCAGTCGAAGTACTGCGTGACCAGCGGCCGGTCGATGCCGAACTCCGCGCGGGTCTTGGCGAGCAGCTCCGGCGTCGCGTTGACGCCGAGCGCGACCTGCGCCGGGTCGCCCGGCAGCACGGCCATGAACAGGAACACCACGATCGACGCGACCAGCACGCTGACCACGAAGATCGCCACCCGGCGCAGCACCCTGGCCGTCATCGCGGCGCCAGCCCGGTGAGGTCGAAGGACTCGCTGACCTGGTTCTGGACGAACCCGTCGACCTTGGTCTTCGCGACGATGACGTTCGGGAACAGGAACAGCCAGTCCGCGGCCGCGTCGGTGTTCAGCTGCCGCGCCACCTGCTTCATGTCCGCCACCTGCTGCTCGGGTGTACCGCTGTCGGCCTCGGCGAGCAGCTGCTGGACGCGCTTGCTGTCGTAGCCCCAGTAGTACTTCGGCTTCCCGAACGTCGTGATGTCGCGCGCTTCGACGTGCTGGATGATCGACAGGTCGTAGTCGTGGTCGGTGAACACCTGCTTGAGCCACACCGCCGGGAAGTCGAGGGGTTCGATCGCGGTCCGCACCCCGACATCGGCGAGCTGCGATTGGACGACCTGCGCCGCCGACACCGCGTACGGCAGGTTCGGGATCCGCAGCCGGAGGTTCAGGTTCGCCGCGCCGGCTTCGGACAGCAACGCCTTGGCGCGCGCGGGATCGAACGGATGGACGTTCGCCAGGTCCTCGTACCAGGGGTCGGTCGGCGGGACCATGCTGCCGATCAAGGTGCCGCGGCCCGCCCACGCCGTGTCGAGCAGCGCCTTCCGGTCGATCGCGTACGTCAGGGCCTGGCGCACGCGGACGTCGTTCAGCGGCGGCCGGGCGTTGTTCATGGCCAGCGTGACTTCGGAGTTCGTCGTGCCCTGGACGACCTGGAACCGGTCGTCGGCCTGGAACTGCGGGATCGAGTCGGGCGCGGTGATCGCGGAGATGACGTCGATGCCGTTGCTGAACAACGCGTTGTTCAGCGCGGTCGGGTCCTTGATGTACTTGAGGACGACCGTGCCGTACGCCGGTTTCCGGCCCCAGTAGGCCGGATTCGCCTTCAGCACCACGGAGTCGCCGCGCTTGCGCGCCGCCACGGCGTACGGCCCGGTGCCGATGGGCTTGTTCGCCAGGTCGGCCACGCCGGTGGGGCTGAACATCGCGCCGAGCCGGCTGGTGAGGCTGAACAGCCAGCCGTTGGACGGCTTCGAGAGCACGACCCGCGCGTGGTCCGGCGCCACGACGTCGACGTGGTCGATGACGTCCATGTTCGCCTTGATCGAGATCGTCCAGTCGGTCTTCACCCGCAGGAGCGAGAACTTGACGTCCTCGGCGGTGAAGGGTGCGCCGCTGCTGAACTTGACGCCCTGCTGGAGCTGGAAGTCGTAGGTGCGCCGGTCCGGGCTGATCGTCCACGACTTCGCGAGCAGCGGCACCACGCGGCCCTGCGCGTCGAGCTTCACCAAGCCTTCGTAGACGTTGTAGAGCAGCGCCTGCGGAATGGCGGCGCCGTCGGTGCGGGTGAAGTCGAAGTTCGCCGGCTCCGCGGTGAAGCCGACGGAAAGCGTGTCGGGACCAGCCGAAACGCTGGCCGACGAGCCGGCCGAGCAACCGGACACCACGAGCAGCAGCACCGCTGCGAGCGCGTGAAGTCGGGCTTTCATTCGGCCTCCGAGTAAGTACACTGGTCTGACCAGTAGCCTGCACCGAGCGGACGACGAGGTCAAGTGATGCGGTTCGAACCGGTGGCTCCGGTCCGCGCGTACGAGCGGGTCGTCGAGCAGATCGAGCAGGCCGTGGTCAGCGGCGCGCTCAAGCCGGGGGAACGGCTGCCGAGCGAGCGGGAGCTGATGACGCAGTTCGGCGTCGGCCGCTCGACGGTCCGCGAAGCCCTGCGCGTGCTGCAGGCGGCCGAAATGATCCGCTCGCGGCCCGGCGACCCGCGCGGACCCGAGGTGCTGGCCGCTTCGCCCGCCGCGTTGCACCGGTCGATGCACCGGCTCGCGCGCGCCGACCACGTCGGGCTCGCCGAACTGCTGCAGTTCCGGATGATCCTCGACGGCTCGGCGCACCTGCTCGCGGCCGGGCTCCGGACCGAAGAGGACCTGACCGGCCTCGACGCGGCCCTGGAATCGATGCGCGAAGGCGTCTCGCGCGGCTATGCCGAGTTCAGCCGCGCCGACGTCGCCTTCCACGAGGTGATCGCGCGCATCTCCCGCAATCCGCTGCTGGTGGTCAGCGAAGAAGTCGTCCGCGGGGTCGTGCTGGAACTGATCGAGGACAAGCTCGAGCACGCCAGCAACCGGACGTCGCTGATGCGCACCTGGCTCGCCCACCACGCCGAGGTGCTCGACGCGATCCGCGCGGCCGACGGCGCCGGCGCAGCACAGCTGGCCAAACAGGCGTTGTACGACAACTACGCCGAATACGTCCCCGCCGGGCAACGGCCGCTGCTCGCGCCGCTGCTGCGGTCCTAGACTCGGCGGGGTGGACGCGGCGAAACGAGACGGGGTCGGGCTCGCGCTGTCCGGCGGTGGTTACCGGGCGATGCTCTTCCACGCCGGGGCGCTCTGGCGGCTCAACGAACTCGGCTGGCTGCCGAAGCTGACCACCGTCTCCAGCGTGTCGGGCGGGTCGATCGCGGCCGGTGTGCTCGCGCACGCGTGGCCCAAGCTGTACTTCGGCGACGACGGCGTCGCCGAGAACTTCGGCAAGGAAGTCGTGCAGCCGCTGCGGAAACTCGCGCGCACGAACCTCGACGTCCCGGTGACGTTGAAGGCGATGTGCATCCCGTGGCGCAGTGCCGGCGAGGAACTCGCGCGCCGCTACGCGAAGCACCTCTTCGGCGACTGCTGCCTCGCGGACCTCGACCCGGCCGGCCCGCACTTCGTGTTCACCGCGACCAGCCTGCAGGACGGCTCGCTGTGGTGGTTCTTCCGGCAGCCGGGCCCGCACGGGCGGATTTCCCTGGCCACCGCGGTCGCCGCGTCGTCGGCGTTCCCGCCGATGCTCTCGCCGGTGGTGATCCCCGATCCGCACCAGGCCGGCCGCAAGATCGTGCTCAGCGACGCGGGCGTGTACGACAACCTCGGCCTCGACCCGATCGAGAACCAGCGGGCGACCGTCCTGGTCAGCGACGCGGGCAAGAAGATGAAGCACGAGGACCGGCCGAGGCACAACTGGCCGATGCAGCTGCTGCGCGTGCTGACCGTGATGGACAACCAGGTCCGCGAACTGCGCACGGGTTCGCTGCTCAAGTCCTATGAGGACAAGGCGTACGCCGGGACGTACTGGGCGACCTACAGCGACATCGAACACTTCGAACTGCCGGACGCCCTGCCGGCCCCGCTCGAGCAGACCCGGAAACTCGCCGAGACCAAGACCCGGCTGACCAGGATGTCCGAGACGACGCAGGACCAGCTGATCAACTGGGGTTATGCGGTCTGCGACGCGGGCATGCGGCGCTGGGTCTGCCCCGGGACCGGGCTCAAGCCGGAATTCCCGTACCCGGGCTCAGGCGTCGGCTAGGTTCGCGTAGACGACGATGTTGTCCTGATAGCTGTGCTCGGCGTGGTCGAACGCGCCACCGCAGGTGATCAGCCGCAGTTCCGGTTTGTCGCTGTTGCCGTAGACGGCGTCCTTCGGGAACGTGTCCTTCGGGACCTGGGTGACCCGGTCGACGACGAACTTCAGCTTCCGGCCGTCGCTGCGGTCGATGTCGACTTCGTCGCCGGGCACGAGGTCCTTGAGCTTGAAGAAGATGCCCGGTTTCTTGTCGCCGTCGACGTGGCCGAGCACGACCGCCGGGCCGACGTCGCCGGGGACCGGCGAAAGCTTGTACCAGGCCGCCTGCATCGGGGTGCGCACCGACGGGACGGAGATCGAACCGTCGGGCTTCACGGCGACGGCCAGCAGGCTGGACTCCGCACCGATCTTCGGGATCTTCACCGACGTCGGGCGAAGTCCCTTGAACGGCACGGTCACCGGCACCGGCGCGGGAGCGGGCGCCGCGGCCTTCGGCGGCTCGGCGGTGCCGCACCCGGCCAGGGCCAGCACCAGGGCGAGCGCCGCGCCCGCCCGGCGGACCGTCACCAGGCCGTGCCGCCGAAGCCGGTCTCGACCCCGCCCTTGGGCGCGACCTTGACCTGGGCCTTCGGAGCGGCGTTGCCGGCGGGCGTGGTGCTGGTCGCGGTGGTGCTGGGCGCCGTGGTGAGGGGCGCGGTGCTCGACGACGGCGCACTGGACGACGGCGTGCTCGTGGCCGTCACGGTCGAGGTCGGCGGCTGCTGCTCCTGCTCGAACTCGACGGTGCCGTTGCCCTCGACGCCGGCGCAGGTCCAGCTGAACTTGGCGGTCGTGGTGCCCGCGGGGGCGTCGGCGACCCGCACCGAGTAGTTCCACAGCCGGCCGTCGGCCTCGTCCTGGTCCGGGCCGCCGGTGACGCTCAGGTACTGGGTCGCGACCTCGCCCGGCTTGCCGGCGGCACAGGCGATGACGAGGACTCCCTCGCCGCCGAGGCCGATGAAGCCGTGCCCGGTGTTGTCCTGGTAGTCGTCCTTCGGCGGCTCGGTCGTTTCCGGCGCCGAAGACGTGGTCTTCGGGGGCGTGGTGGTCGTGACGTGGCTGGAGGTCGGAGCCGCAGTGGTGGTGCCGGTGGTCGTGACCGGTGCCGTGGTCTCCGTCGAAGTCGGCGCCGTGGTGGTCGTCGTCTCCGACGGGCTCGTGGTCGTGGTCGTCTCGGGAGTGGTGGTCTCGTCCTGCGCCAGCGCGGCGGGCGCGGCGGCGAAGGTGATCAGCGCACCGGCGGACACGATCCCCGCGACCCGGCTCAACGTTCTACCCACGGTTACTCCCAACGGCGGTGGATCTACGACGTCGCGACTATCGACGATTCACCCATCCGCGTTACTCCGGGAGGGCTAACGCGAGGTCGCGCCACAGGTCATCGGGGTCCTCCAGGCCGACGCTGAACCGGATCAGCCCGGCCGGGACGCGCTCCTCGCCCGCCAGCCACGCCCGCCGCTCGACCAGGCTCTCGACGCCGCCGAGGCTCGTCGCCGAGCGGATCAGCCGGACCGACGCGCAGAAGCGGTCGGCCGTCTCGGCGTCGGCCAGGTCGAAGGAGACCATCATCCCGAAGCCCGGGTAGCGCACCCGCCGCACCGCGGGGTGCCCGGCGAGCCGCTCCGCCAGCAGCGCGGCGGTGCGGGACTGTTCCGCGAGCCGGACGGGCATGGTCCGCAGCCCGCGCAGGGCGAGCCAGGCTTCCAGCGCGCCCGGCGTCGACCCGACCCGCATCCGCGCGCCCCGCAGCTCGGCCGCGACGGCCGGGTCCTTGGCCACGGTGATGCCCAGCAGCAGGTCGGAGTGCCCGCCGATGAGCTTGGTCGCGCTGTGCACGACGACGTCCGCGCCCAGCTCGAGCGGCCGCTGCTGCAACGGCGTCGCGAAGGTGTTGTCGACGACGACCCGGCCGCGCGCGGCCGCCGCGATCGTCTCGATGGCCATCACGTCGAGGGTCGGGTTGGTCGGCGACTCCAGCCAGACCAGGTCGGCCGTCGCGGCCTCGGCCACCCAGGCTTCGGTGTCGGTGGGTTCGAGCTCGGTGACGGCGAGCTTGCCGAGCTTCTGCGCGTGGGCCAGCACCCCGCGCGTGACGGCGTAGCTGAACGTCGGGACGGCGACCCGCGACCCGACCGGCAGCAGGTCCAGCACCGCGGACAGGGTGGCGACCCCGGACGCGAACGCCGTCGCGTGGCCGCCTTCCAGCGCCCCGACGGCTTCCTCGAGCGCGTGCCAGGTCGGCGTCCCGTCGCCGCGCGCGTACACGAAATCGCCACCGGCCTGGTAGGTGCTGGTGGCGACGAGCGGGGTGTTCAGCGGCTCACCGGGACCGTGCGGCCGGCCGGCGGCGATGGCCTTCGTGCGGGGCGTCCAGTCGTCCATCCGCCCACGATAAGGGCAGGCCGGGGCACTCAGCCGCGAGTGCCCCGGCCGGGTTCAGTGCGCGTAGACCTCGAATTCGTACAGCGAGTAGCCGTACTTGGTGCCGCGCTGGACGCCCTGCAGCTTGACGAACCGGGCCGGGGTCGCGGCGAACGCGAGGTTGTCCTGCCCGCCGTCGCCGTCGGTCACCACGGCCGCGTCCGTCCAGTTCACGCCGTCCGGCGAGAGCTGGATCCGGTAGCCCTTGCCGTACGCGGACTCCCAGCTGAGCATCACCCGCGAAACCTGCTGGACCGACCCGAGGTCGACGGTGATCGCCTGGTCGTCGCTCCAGTCGCTGGCCCAGCGGGTCGAGGTGTTCCCGTCGATCGCGTTGGACGCCGGCGAGGGGTAGAAGCCGGTCTCGGCGCTGGTGGCGCTGACCGTCTTCGTCGCCGCCAGGTTCGCGACGTTGTCCCCGCGGTGCGCGGCGTACTCGACGACCTGCTGGAACGTCGGGCGGTTCTGCCAGCTGATCTTGTCCTGCGTGATGCCGCCGAGCGGGTTGTGCACGATCGTGTCGGCACACCACTGGTCACCGGCCGAGCAGGACGCGTCACCGGGGTAGACGGTATTCGCGGGCTGGCCGGCGGCGGTGGTCAGCGAGTCGACCAGGGCCTGGCGGCACGCGGTGACGTCGCCGTTCCCGCAGAACGTCTGCCCGAGCGGGCCCGCCACCGGCTGGCCGAGCACCTGGCGGATGTCCTTGCTGACGTAACCCCACCAGCCGTACTGGAACGACGAACCCTTGTGGGGCTGGCCGGTGTGCTGGCCGTTGCCGTTCTGGAAGCCGGACGGGCTTTCGTTGATGCCGAGGACGCTGGTCATCGCGTTGTAGGCGTTGTCGCCCATGCCCGGCTTGAACTCAGCCTGGACCAGCAGCGGCCACCAGGCGTCGAAGATGCGGATCGCGTCGGCGTCCGCGTACGCCTTGCTGCCCGGCGAGGTCTCCGTGCGCAGCTGGCCGTGGGAAAGCCACGTCTTGAGCTTCGCCTCGGCGTCCGCCGCCGCGCCGGTGGCCGGCGTCTTGTCGAGCACCTGCAGCAGCAGCGGCAGCACGCGCTCGGCACGCAGGTCGGCCAGCGCGGCCTCCGACATCGCCTGGGTCAGGTTGACCCGGGTGACCTTGGTGCCACTGTTGATCAGCTTCTTCACCCGCGAGTCGAGCAGGTCGACGCGGTGCACGGCCGACTTGTCCGCCCCGGCCGCGGCGTAGCCGTTGGCCTGGGAGTTGTTCCAGCTGACGTAGTAGTCCTGGTTGATCGACTGCGGGTGCTGTGACGCCGGCGTGTAGTTCGCCAGGTTGCCCGCCGGGTTCCAGCCTGCCCAGTCGTGGCCCTGGTCGCCCCAGACCGGCATGTTCGGGTCCACGTTGGACTGCCGGACCGGGTTGGCCCCGGAGTTGAAGTAGGCGATGTCCTTGGAGTCGGCGTAGAACCAGTTGAACGTGAAGTTGATGTCCTGCGCGGCCCGCTGGAAGTCCGCCGCGGACTTGACGAAGGTCGGGTCGTTCAGCTCCTGGAAGCCGATCAGCGAGTCGACCTCGTGGAAGTAGGACGACCGCAGTGCCGTGTACGCCACCGGCTTGCCGCCGACGGTCGCCCGGCTCTGCACCGGCCCGTACTTGGTGCGGTAGCTGCGCAGCGTGTACGAGCCCGCCGCGGTCCCGTCGGCCACCGTCGGCTTCCAGGCGTTCTTGATCTCCACCGTGTCCATCGGGACGCACTTGCCCTGGTAGGTGTAGTAGTTCGAGTCCTTCGTCGGCGCGTTGCCGCTCGGGTCGCACAACTGCAGCGCGTAGGTGTCGATGATGTCCTGCGCCGACGTCGTCGCGCTCCACGAGTAGTCCTGGCCGCGGCCGAGGAGCACGTAGAGGCTCAGGCCGGCGAACGCCGCACCGCGCGCGCTGATGCCCGGGCCCTGCAGCTCCTGCAGCATCAGCAGCTGCGGGGCGAAGTAGCCGGTCTGCGGGCCGAACACCGCGACCGGGTGGCCGCTGGCGGTCTTGGCGCCGGAGACGAGCAGCGCGTTGGACATGCCGTGCTTTTCGCTCAGCATGTTCCCCGGCAGCACGCCGTTCTCGAACATGCCGCGAGCGGGCTCCTGCTCGGCGGGCGCCGCGACGTCCACAGTGGACGGCGTCGCGGTGGACGCCGAGCCGGTCTTGTCGAACACCACGGGTTGCGGCGTCACCGAGTTCTTGTCCGGCATGGCCTGCCCGACCGCGTTGGCCGGCGTCTTGCCGTACGGGAAGGTCTGGCCGTCGTGCAGCGTCTTGACCGCTTCGGGGTCGTCCTCGGCGCGCAGGCTCTGCCACACCTTCTCGCCCTGGACGACGCCGTACTTCTCCTGCATCGCGAGCTTCGCGATGGCGTTCTGCACCTCGCCGCCGCCACCCGCGCCGAACTCGGCGCCGACCAGCGAGGCGAGCGCGACCAGGTCGGTCAGCTTGAACGGGTCGATCGACCCGGCGTTGGTGATCGAGTCGATGTGCCCGGTCAGCACGTACTCGCCCGGGAAGTACCGGCCGTTGTACGAATCGCTGATGTACTTGTTGATGCCGTCCACGTAGGCCTGCGCATCGGCGAGTCCCTGTGCGCCACGCGGGCCGCTGGCCGCGGTGCGGTCGATCTGCGCCTGCAGCTCGGCTTCGGTGTACGGCGCGTTCGAGAAGAACTGCTGCTCGAGCTCGCGGTTGGAAGCGGCGCCACCGGCGAACGGCGAGAGCTGCCCGCGGGCGGCGTGCCGCAGCACGTCCATCAGCCACAGCCGGTCCTGCCCGGCCGCGTAGCCGGCGCCGAACTCGGTGCCGGCGCGGGTGGTCCCGGTGATGTGCGGCACGCCGAGGGCCTTGTCCCGCACGATCGTGACGTCCGCCCGCGGCTTCGTCGTGCTCGCCACCTGGTCGGCCGGGACGCCGAACGAGGAGTCGTTGAAGTACTGGTTGATCGCGCTGGTGGTCAGCGTCTTGTAGCCGTTGGCCAGCGAGGAGTACTTCCCGAGCTGGTCGGCCGAGTGCGCCGGGCGGGTGCCGAGCAGCTTGTGCGCCAGGATTTCCGCGAGGGTGGCGCTGCCCTGTTCGCCGGGCGGGAGGATGTCGCTGCACTGCCCCCCGCAGTAGTCGTCGGGCGACACGGCTGCCTGGGCAGCCGGCGCGGTGACGGCGACCTGGGTCAGTCCGGCCACGAGGGCCCCCAGTGCCGTTACGGTCAGGGCGCGGATGCGACGTCGCATGCCGGGCTCCCCTCAGTCCAGAAAAGTGACGAAGCGCACGCTACCCAGCAGTAGGCTAAGTGTGAAGACTTTTCGCGTTTTTCCCCTCCTTGGGCGTAGTCCGATCGGCGCAGCCTCCGGGGCGTCGGTACGGTGAGCCCATGACCTTGGAAAAGCCCCTCATCGACCCCCCGGACGGACCCGCGCCGGCCGAACTCGAGATCACCGACCTCACCGTCGGTGACGGCGCGGAGGCCACGCCGGGCAAGACCGTCACCGTGCACTACGTCGGTGTCGCGCACTCGACCGGCGAAGAGTTCGACGCGTCCTGGAACCGCGGCGAGCCGCTGCGGTTCGGTCTCGGCGCCGGCCAGGTCATCTCCGGCTGGGACCAGGGTGTCGCGGGGATGAAGATCGGCGGCCGCCGCAAGCTGGTGATCCCGCCGCACCTGGGCTACGGCGACCGCGGCGCGGGCGGCGTGATCAAGCCCGGCGAGACGCTCATCTTCGTCGTCGACCTGGTCGGCGTGAACTAGCTTCCCCCATTTCCGGCAAACCGGCCCCGGCGCACCGCGCCGGGGCCGGTTTTTGCTCCAAGCAGCGCCTTTCCGGCCCGCGAGCCGTCGCTACCCTCGGGAGTGATCACCGGCACTCACCGCCGGTGCACGACAAGGGGGATCCACCGATGCGCGTTCGCGCTGTGCTTTCCGCTGCCCTTCTTACGTTGGCCGCCGGGCTCGCCACCGCGCCACCGGCTTCGGCCGTGGCCAACGGCGCCGACGTTCCGGCGGGCCAGTTCGGCTTCGCCGCGAAACTCACCATGACGGACATCCCGAAGCCCAACGGCACGAAGTACAACAGCGCGTGCTCCGGCGCGCTGATCGCCGCGCAGTGGATCATCACCGCGGGTCACTGCTTCCACGACGCCAACCGCAACCGCGTCTCCGGGCCGGTGCCGTACCCGACGTCCGTGCTGCTCGGCACGGTCGACCAGGGCACGCCCGGGGTGACGCGCAACGTCGTCACCGTCTACCAGGCGAGCGCCAACGACATCGCGATCGCCACCCTCGACGCGGACGTCACCGGCATCACACCGCTGACGGTCAACCGGGTGACGCCGTCGGCCGGCCAGCTGCTGACCCTCGCCGGCTGGGGCAGCCTCACCTCGGTCAACCCGGCCCCCTCGACGAAGCTGCAGCAAGGCACCGTGCAGGTCGGCCAGGTCGGCACCGCGACGCTCGGTGTCCAGGGCGTCGCCCCGACGTCGACGACGAGCGCCTGCGTGTACGACTCGGGCGCGCCGTACTTCGTCGCGGGCGGCTCCGGCGGGCAGCTGGTGTCGGTCGAGTCGAGCGGCCCGGACTGCCCGCACCACCAGCTCGAGACCACCTCCCGCGTGGACGTCGTCGCGGACTGGATCGCCGCGCACACCGGCTGACCGGAGCCGGGCGTCACCCGATGGTCCACCGGGTGACGCCCGGCCAGGGAATTCCCCGCCCGCGGCGGCGGCCCTAACGTCGAACGTCGACCACCGACTCGACGAAGGGGAAGAATGCGCCTGCGCGCCCTGCTCGCCGCTGCCGTATTGACCGTCTCCACCGCTCCCGCCGCCTGGGCCGTCGCCCACGGTTCCGACGTCCCACCGGGGCAGTACGGGTTCGTCGCGAAGCTCGCGATGACGAAGATCCCGCGCCCGGACGGCTCGACGTACAGCAGCTACTGCACGGGCGCGCTCGTCGCGCCCGCCTGGGTCCTGACGACCGGCCACTGCTTCCACGACGCCCACCGCGACCGCGTCTCGGGCAAGACCCCGTACCCGACGACGGTGACACTGGGCCTGACCGACGAAGCCACGGAATCGGGCATCGCCCGCAAGGCGACCGAGGTCCTCCAGGCCAAGGAGAACGACGTCGCCCTGGTCCGCCTGGACTCCCCGGTGACCACGGTGCCGCCCCTCACGGCGAGCCGCGCGACCCCGAAGGTGGGCCGGCAGCTGACGCTGGCGGGCTGGGGCAGCCTGACGAGCTCGGACCCCAAGCCGGCCACCCGCCTCCAGCAGGGCACGGTGGCGGTGGCGAAGGTGGATCCGACGACGCTGGGCGTCCGCGGCGCGGCCCCGGAGATCACGACGAGTGCGTGCACGTACGACTCGGGAGCCCCGTATTTCTCGGGCGACGAGCTGGTCTCGTTGGAGGCAACGGGCCCGGACTGTCCCCACGCGGGCATCGAGACGACGAGCCGGGTGGACGTCATAGCGGACTGGATAGCCACCCACACGGCGTAACTTCGCCCAGGGCGAACACAGGTGACGAACCCCACGGAGCCTCCCCGGACCACGCTGGAAGGCGACGGGAGGCACCGTGGGGGGTCCGGCGGGCTCGGCCCCCCGGGAGACATAAAGCCAACGGGAAAAGCCCCGATCGCGCTAGCGATCGGGGCTTTGAACAGCGTGGGCGAGGAGGGAGTTGAACCCTCACGTCCTTTCGGACACACGGACCTGAACCGTGCGCGTCTGCCATTCCGCCACTCGCCCGAGTGCTTCTCTCATGCAGCGAGGAGAAGACTAGCAGGTGCTTTGAACGGGTTTCACCGGGGGCCGTGTCGAGGCTCGCTCACCCGGATAGGATCGGTGCGGAAGCACACGTGTGAGGAGGTTTTCCCCGGTGGGCCGCGCCGAACGATTCGACAGGCGACTCGAGAACCTGGTGGGGAACACTTTCGCGCGCATGTTCGGTGGCAACGTCGTCACGCAGGAAGTGGCGATCGCCCTGGAGCGGGAGAGTGAGGAGAACGTTCGTGAGCTGGCAGGCGGTCGGCAGCTCGCCCCCAATCACTACATCGTGTCGCTGGGGGCGGCTGACCACGAGCGCATGGCCGGTGACGAGCAGCGTGTCACGCAGATGCTGGCCAGGGCAGTGGCGGAACACCTCGCCGCCGAGGGTCTGGACACCTATGGTGACGTCGTCGTATCACTCGAGCGCAACGAGGCGCTGCATACTGGACAGTTCAAGACCCGTTCGTCCGTCGATCCCGACGCCCGCCCCTCAGGCGCCGGTTCACCGCGGTCGGCACGACCCAGCAACGCAGGAGACCCAGCAATGAGCCAGCCCCCCGGCTACGGCCAATACGACCAGGGTGACCCGTACGGCCAGCAGGGCCAGTACGGCTACGGACAGCAGGGTGGCCAGCAGCCCGGGTACGACCAGGGTTACGGCCAGCAGGGTGGATACGACCAGTACGGCGGTCAACAGCAGCCCGCTGCCGGTGGCTACGACCAGTACGGCCAGCCGCAGCAGGGTGGTGGCTACGACCAGTACGGCCAGCAGCCCCAGGCCGGCTACGACCAGGGCTACGCCCAGCCCCAGGGCGGTGGCTACGAGCAGGGCGGCTACGCCCAGCCGCAAGGCGGTGGCTACGACCAGGGCGGCTACGCGCAGCCCCAGGGCGGCGGGTACGACCAGGGCGGCTACCAGCAGGGTGGCTACGACCAGTACGGCGGCCAGCAGCAGGGCGGGTACGACCAGTACGGCCAGCAGCAGGCGTACGGCGCCCCGGCCGCGGACCCGTACGCCCAGCAGCAGGGCGGCTACGGCCAGCCCGCGCCGGGCCGTCAGCTCGCGGCGAGCCTGCAGCTGGACGACGGCTCGAACCGCACGTACTCGCTGAAGCAGGGCGGGAACGTCGTGGGCCGGGGCCAGGACGCGGACTTCCGCCTGCCGGACACCGGGGTCTCGCGCCGCCACCTGGAGATCACCTGGGACGGCCAGAGCGCGACGCTCGCGGACATCGGCTCGACGAACGGCACGACCGTGAACGGCACCCCGGTCCAGACCTGGCAGCTCGCCGACGGCGACGTCATCCGGGTGGGTCATTCGTCCTTGGTGTTCCGTACACAGGGCTGACTCAGGACCCGGAATACTGTTCCCGCAGAATTGACGTGCGGGGGGACCGCGGCGTACCCGCGTCGCGGCTGCACGGACGAGTCGGGAGCGGACACACCAAGTGCCAGAGCTGGTCGTACAACTCACCAGGGTGGGCTTCCTCGTGCTGCTCTGGCTCTTCGTGTTCGCCGCGCTCAGAGTCGTCCGTTCGGACCTCTACGCGGCGTCAGGCATGCGCGTCCAGGTGCCGACCTTCGGGCGCAAGAAAGAGAAGAAGCCGCGCAACAGCAAGTCGCCGCAGCAGCTGCTCGTGACCCACGGCGCGCTGGCGGGGACCCGCATCGCGCTGGACGGCCGGCCGATCCTGATCGGCCGGGCCGACGACTCCACGTTGGTCCTCGACGACGACTACGCGTCGACCCGCCACGCGCGGATCGCCCAGCGCGGTGAGGACTGGTACGTGGAAGATCTGGGCTCGACGAACGGGACCTATCTCGACCGGGCTAAGGTCACTGCACCCCTCCGGGTCCCGCTCGGAGTCCCCATCCGGATCGGCAAGACGGTGATCGAGCTTCGCCCATGACTCTCGTCCTCCGCTACGCAGCCCGCAGCGACCGGGGCCTGGTGCGTTCGAGCAACCAGGACTCCGTGTACGCCGGCCCTCGCCTGCTCGCGCTCGCCGACGGCATGGGTGGCCACGCGGCGGGTGAGGTGGCCAGCAAGGTCGTCATCGCTTCGCTCGCCCCCCTCGACGACGACGAACCGCGCGACGACCTGCTCGCCCAGCTGCGCGAAGCGGTGGCGAACGGCAACGCCGCGATCGCCGAGCTCGTCTCGCAGGACCCCGACCTCGACGGCATGGGCACCACGCTCACCGCCGTCCTGTTCGCCGGCACCCGGCTGGGTCTGGTGCACGTCGGCGACTCGCGGGCCTACCTGCTGCGCAGCGGTCAGTTCGCGCAGATCACGCGGGACGACAGCTTCGTCAACGAACTCTTGGAACAGGGCCGGATCACACCCGAAGAGGCGGCGGTGCACCCGCAGCGGTCGCTGCTGCTCAAGGCACTCACCGGGCACGAGGTCGAGCCGAGCCTGACCGTGCGCGAGGCCCGCTCCGGCGACCGGTACCTGATCTGCTCGGACGGCCTGTCCGGCATGGTCAGCGACGAGACGCTGGCCGAGGCCGTGCAGATCCCGGACCCGCAGCAGTGCGCCGACCGGATGATCGAGCTGGCGCTCAAGGGCGGCGGCACGGACAACGTCACGGTGATCATCGCGGACGTGGTCGACGTCGACTTCGGCGAGGACGCGCCCATCGTGGGCGGCGCCGCCGGGGACGGCAGCGACGAGCTGCACCAGGGCGACTCGCCCGCGGCGCGGGCCAGGGCGCTGACCCAGCCGCCTCCGCAGCAGCGCCCGGACCTGCCGCAGCCCCAGGAGGACCCGAAGGCCAAGCGCCGGAAGCGGTTCCGCTGGCTGGCCGGGGCGCTCGTCGTCCTCGTGGTGCTCGCCGCGGCCGCCATCGCGACCCGCTACTTCGTGCTGAGTCAGTACTATGTCGGCGAGGGAGCGGATGGGGAGGTCGTGATCTACCGCGGCGTCCCCGGCAGCATTCTCGGCATCGACCTGCACGCCTACGAGCAAGGGTCCTGCCCGCCGAGCCAGGTGTGCACGGACAAGCTGCGCGTCACCCAGCTCCAGGAGGACGCGCGGCTGGCGGTGCAGAACGGCGTCAAGAAGGACAACCTCGACGAAGCGCGGAAGTACATCGACGACTTCCTGCAGCTGCGCAAGCGCCTGAACAACTGCGCGCCGGCGGGCGGTCAGCCGTCCTCGACGCCAACCCCTTCGGTCACGCCGACGACGACTCCGTCGGCTCCGGCCGGCTCTACTGCTCCGTCGTCGGCGAACCAGCCAGCGGGGAGGGACTGCTCGACGCCGAGTTCGACGGCACCGACGACGGGAGGCGGTAACTGATGAGCCAGCCCGCCGCGCGCGCCGCCGAACCCCTCGCCGCGCAGTTCCAGACGAACCCGCCGCGCGAGGTCCCGACCCGCCGCAACACCGAGCTGGTGCTGCTGGGCTTCGCGACCTTCATCGTCACCGTCGCGCTCGTCCTGGTGGAAGCGAACCAGGAGCAGGAACTCACCGCGTCGATCATCTGGCTCGGCCTGGCCTACCTCGGCGTGCTGACCGGCGCGCACCTGGCCGTCCGCAAGTGGGCGCCGTACGCCGATCCCGTGCTGCTCCCCTGCGTCGCGCTGCTGAACGGCATCGGGCTGGTGATGATCCACCGGATCGACCTGGCCCTGGCCGAACGCGCCACGCAGCAGGGCAAGGACTACACGCCCGCCGTCACCGCCCAGGTGCTGTTCACGGTGATCTCGCTGGTGTTCTTCGTCGTGGTGCTGATCGTGGTCAACGACCACCGCACGCTGACCCGCTACGGCTACACCGCGGGCCTGATCGGCATCGTCGCACTGGCGCTGCCGGCGCTGCTGCCGTCGAGCCTGTCCGAGGTCAACGGCGCCAAGGTGTGGCTGAAGCTGCCGTTCTTCTCGATCCAGCCGGGCGAGTTCGCGAAGATCCTGCTGATGATCTTCTTCGCTTCGTTCCTGGTGTCGAAGCGGGACCTGTTCATGGTGGCGGGCAAGAAGCTCGTCGGCGTCGAGCTGCCGCGCGCCCGCGACCTCGGCCCGATCCTGATCGCCGCGTTCGTCTGCATCGGCGTCCTGGTGTTCGAGAAGGACCTCGGCACGTCGCTGCTGTTCTTCAGCGTCATCCTCGTCATGCTGTACGTCGCGACCGAGCGGGCCATCTGGGTCGTCCTGGGCCTCAGCTTCTTCGCCGTCGGCTGCGTGATCGCCTACAACCTCTTCACGCACGTCCAGCAGCGCGTGGCGAACTGGCTGGACCCGCTGGCCACCTACGACGACGCCGGCGGCGGCTACCAGCTCGCGCAGGGCCTGTTCGGGCTCGGCACCGGCGGCGTCGGCGGCACCGGGCTCGGTGCCGGGCGGCCGGACATGGTGCCCGAGGCCAACACCGACTTCATCACCGCGTCGATCGGCGAGGAGCTCGGCTTCATCGGGCTGGCCGCGGTGTTGATGCTGTACTTGATGGTCGCCATGCGCGGCATGCGGAGCGCGCTCGCCGTGCGCGACACGTTCGGCAAACTGCTCGGCGGCGGGCTCGCGTTCACCATGGTCATGCAGATCTTCGTCGTCGTCGGCGGGGTCACGAAACTCATCCCGGAGACCGGTATCACCGCCCCGTTCCTGTCCAAGGGTGGTTCGTCGCTGCTCGCGAACTACATCCTGGTCGCGCTGCTGCTCCGCATCTCCGACGCGGCCCGCAAGCCCACCTCGCGCCCGAAGCCGCAGCAGCAGCCGCAGGCTCCGATCGCGGAAGCGCACACCGTGCTCGTGCAGCGCCCGCCGGCGGAGGGGGGTGCGCAGGCGTGAACACCCCGCTCCGCAAGGTCGGCATGGCGATGCTCGTGATGGTCGTCCTGCTGCTCGCCAACGCCACCTACATCCAGGTGGTGAAGGCCGACGACTACCGCACCGACTCCCGCAACGCGCGCGTGCTCTACGACGAGTTCGCCCGCCAGCGCGGCAAGATCGTGTCGCAGGCCAACGGCGAGGTGCTGGCCAGCATCAACCCGTCGAACGACAAGTACAAGTACGTCCGGACCTACGCCGACGGCCCGATGTACGCGCCGGTCACCGGCTACTACTCGATCAACTACGGCGCCGGCGGCCTGGAGCGCGCCGAGGACGACGTCCTCAACGGCTCCGACCCGCGGCTGTTCGTGCGGCGGCTGTCGGACATGGTCACCGGCCGGGACCCGAGCGGCGGCAACGTCCGGCTGACCATCGACCCGGCCGTGCAGAAGGCCGCGTACGACCTGATGACGCAACGGGGCTACACCGGCGCCGTCGTCGCGATGGAACCCAAGACCGGCCGGATCCTGGCGATGGTCTCGACGCCGTCGTACGACCCGAACCAGTTGGCCTCGCACACGTCGAAGGCGCAGATCGACGCCTGGAACGCGAACAACAAGGACCCGAAGAAGCCCATGCTGAACCGGGCGATCTCCGAGACCTACCCACCGGGTTCGACGATGAAGCTCGTCACCGCGGCGGCCGCGCTCGAGGACGGCAAGGGCCCGGACACCCAGATCGACACGTCGCCGAACACGAAGGTGCCGGGCTCCAGCAAGACACTGGAGAACTACGCCGGCAGCGCCTGCCCCGGCAACACGTTCAAGGACGCGCTCGCGCACTCCTGCAACGTGCCGTTCGCGCAGTTCGCCGGTGCGCTCGGCGCGGACAAGTTCAGGAAGACGGCCGCGAACTTCGGCATCGGGCAGACCGACCTGACCGTGCCGATGAAGGTCGCCGGGTCGACGGTCGGCCCGCTCGACTCGCAGGACGCGCTCTTCCAGAGCGGTATCGGCCAGCGTGACGTCCGGCTGACGCCACTGCAGGACTGCCTGCTCGCGGCCACCGTGGCCAACGGCGGGATGGCGATGAAGCCGCAACTGGTGCAGTCCGTGCTGGCACCGGACCTGTCGACCATCGAGGACTACAGTCCGACCGAACTCACCGGCACTCCGGCGCTGTCGTCGTCGAACGCCGCGATCCTCAAGGACATGATGATCGCTTCCGAGGGCTTCACCCAGGGCGGCGGCAAGCGCCCGGACATCCAGATCGCGTCGAAGACCGGCACCGCCGAGCACGGCACGGACTCCAAGAACACCGCCCCGCACGCCTGGTACACCGCCTTCGCCCCGGCGAACGACCCGCAGATCGCGGTCGCCGTGATCGTCGAGGACGGCGGCAACCGCGGCCTCGCGGCCACCGGCGGCAAGGTGGCTTCGGAGATCGGCCGTGCCGCCATCAACGCGAAGCTCGGGGGTGGATAGCGCATGCTGTCCTCCGGTCAGCTGCTGGCCGACCGCTACAAGCTGACGAGCCGGATCGCCGTCGGCGGGATGGGCGAGGTCTGGCAGGCCAGCGACACCCGGCTCGACCGGACCGTGGCCGTCAAGATCCTCAAGGCCGAACTCTCCGGCGACGCCGAGTTCCTCCACCGCTTCCGCACGGAAGCGCGGATGACGGCGTCCCTGAACCACCCCGGCATCGCCGCGGTGCACGACTACGGCGAAACCATCTTCGACGGCGACCTGCCGATCGCCTACCTGGTGATGGAGCTCGTCGACGGCGACCCGCTGGCCGGGCTGCTGGCCAAGCACGGGCGGCTGTCGGCGGAGTTCACCCTCGACATGCTCGAGCAGGCGGGCAACGCACTGCAGGCGGCGCACAACCACGGTCTGGTCCACCGCGACGTCAAGCCGGGCAACATCCTGGTGACGTCGGCCGGGCAGGTGAAGATCACCGACTTCGGCGTGGCGAAGGCGGCCGACGCCGCCCCGGTCACCCGGTCCGGCATGGTCATGGGCACCGCGCACTACATCGCCCCGGAGCAGGCGCTCGGGCAACCGGCCGAGCCGGCTTCCGACGTCTACTCGCTGGCGGTGTGCGGCTACGAATGCCTCGCCGGGCACCGGCCGTTCCTGTCCGAGAACGCCGTGACGGTCGCGATGATGCACATCCGCGACATCCCGCCGCCGCTGCCGCCGGACGTCCCGCCCGCGGCGCGCGCGGTGATCGAGGCGACCCTGATCAAGGATCCGCGGCAGCGCTACAACAACGGCGGCGAGTTCGCGGCCGCCGTCGCCGCGGTCCGCGCCGGGCTGCCGCTGCCCACGCCGTCCGGGCTGGTGAACGCCACCTACGCGACCGGGCAGCAGCCCCAGCAGCCGCAACAGGTGCAGCCACCGCCGTCGATGCCGGTGCCGATACCCCAGCAGCAGCTTCCCCCGCCGCAGCAACCGATGGGTCCGCCGTCTCCCGCGATGAACCCGATGCTCGCCATCGGCCCGCCGTCCCGGCCCGCCCCGCGGCAGGTCATGCTGCCGGCCGCCAGGAAGAAGACGCAGTGGGGCTGGTGGGCGCTTCTCGCGGCGATCCTGCTCGTTGTCCTGGTGGCGGGCATCGTGCTGGTGGCGAAGATGCTGGGCGGTGGCAACGGCTCGCCGCCGCACAACGGCCAGCCGCAGAGCCAGGTGTTCCCGGGCAGACAGGTGCCCGCGGAGCAGTCCTCGAGCGGCTACCCGGCGGAGACTCCCGGCACGACCGACGATGGCCGGCAAGGCATCATGACCACACCTTGGACGGAATGGAACGGCATCCAGAGATGAGCACACCCAGACTGCTCTCCAACCGGTACGAGCTGGGCGAAACGCTCGGCTACGGAGGCATGTCCGAGGTCCACCACGGCCACGACGTGCGCCTCGGCCGGGAAGTCGCGATCAAGATCCTCCGTGCCGATCTCGCCAGGGATCCGCAGTTCCTGGAGCGCTTCCGCCGCGAAGCGCAGAACGCCGCCGCCCTGAACCACCCGGCGATCGTCGCGGTCTACGACACGGGCGAAGCGAACGCCGAGTTCGGCCCGCTGCCGTACATCGTCATGGAGTACGTCGAAGGCCGGACGCTGCGCGACATCGTCAAGACCGAAGGCCCGATGTCGCAGAAGCGGGCGATGGAGGTCATGGCCGACGTCTGCGCGGCGCTGGACTTCTCGCACCGCCACGGCATCGTGCACCGCGACGTCAAGCCGGCCAACGTGATGATCACGAAGAACGGCGCGGTCAAGGTGATGGACTTCGGCATCGCGCGCGCGATGCACGACGGCCAGTCCGCCATGACCCAGACCGCCGCGGTGATCGGCACGGCGCAGTACCTGTCGCCGGAGCAGGCCCGCGGTGAGTCGGTCGACGCCCGTTCCGACGTCTACGCCGCCGGCTGCGTGCTGTACGAGCTGATCACCGGCGAGCCGCCGTTCACCGGGGACTCCCCGGTCGCGGTCGCCTACCAGCACGTCCGCGAAGACCCCAGCGCGCCCTCGTCGGTGAACCCGGCGGTGGCGCCGGAGCTGGACGCGGTCGTGCTGAAGGCCCTGGCCAAGGGCCCGGCGAACCGCTACCAGTCGGCGGCGGAGATGCGCTCGGACCTGGTGCGCACGCTCTCGGGCCAGCGCCCGGTGGCGCCGATGGTGATGTCCGAAGACGAGCGCACGCAGGTGATGAACGCCGACCGGCGGCAGCCGCAGCGCTACGACGAGTACAGCGAGCCGGACGACGAGGACCCGAAGGCCAAGCGACGGCGTCGCACGATCCTGGCCGCGGTGGCCGCGGTGTTCGTGCTGGGCGCGGTGCTGCTGATCATGTGGCTGTCGAACGCGTTCAAGAGCAACGACGCGACGCTGGTGGCGGTCCCGGACGTGCTGCACCAGACGGTCCCCCAGGCCCGGGAGACGTTGATCAGCAAGAACCTCACCGGAACGGTCGAGCAGAAGCAGGTGACCTGCGGGGTGCAGCCGACCGACGGCAGCCCGCAGTGCGGCCAGGACGACGTCAACCGGGTCGTCAAGGTCGACCCGGGGGTCGGCACCCAGGTGGCCAGTACCCAGAAGATCACGCTGTACGTCGGCGTCCCGCCGGGCAAGGCCAACGTGCCGGACCTCAAGGGCAAGTCCCGTGACCAGGCCGAGCAGCTGCTCACCGACGCGAAGCTGACCCTCGACCCGACCGTCCAGGAGACCGAGGTCTCCGACCCGAACCAGGCCGGCCTGGTGCAGGGGCAGAACCCGCCCGCGAATACCCAGCTCGACCAGGGCGCCAGCGTCAAGATCACGGTGGGCAAGTCGAAGCAGCTCAAAACGGTCACCGACTTCACCAACCAGCCGTACTCGAAGGCGAAGTCGACGCTGGAGAGCCAGGGCTTCACGACGAAGCGAGTCGACCAGGCTTCGGAGACGGTGCCGAAGGACACGGTCATCACCCAGAACCCGAACGGCGGGCAGCTCGCGGTGGGCAGCCAGATCGTGCTGACCGTGTCGACCGGCCCGGACAGCTCGAGCCAGATCCAGATGCCGCTCCTGGCCGGGATGAACCTCGACCAAGCGCAGGACAAGCTGTCGAGCATGGGGTGGACCGGCAAGTTCAACCAGAAGTCCGACAAGAACAGCAATGCACCCGAGGGCACGATCACGGGTCAGAACCCGTCCGCCGGCACGATGATCAACAAGGACCAGAACGTCACGGTCAACGTGTCGGAAGGCAATGGGTTCCCGTCCATCAGTCTCCCCACAACGACGAGAACCTCCAACTAGCGAGCAACGAGAAAGGCCCGCACGGTTCGCCGTGCGGGCCTTCTTCGTCGATCAGGACTGGTCGAGGAATCCTTGCACGGCACCGAGAACCTGGGCGGCGTCGCTCGCGGCACCGAAATCGAGCTCGAGTTCCTCGGCGGCGCCTGAGCGTTTGACCTTCAGCGAAACGCGGGTTTCCCGGAACCGCCCCAGCCACGCGAAGAGCGAGCGGCAGAAGACGTCGGCGGAGGTGCTCGAAACGCCGACCACGACGGCGTCGAAGACCTGGACGCGGCCGCGGAGCTCGTCTTCGCCGCGCAGCCAGTCGGCGAGTTCCGGAAGCTCGCCGCCGGAGTTTGGCACGGTGATCGCGACGATCCCAGCCGTCACCCGAGCTCCCTTCGCCCAGAACCGGAGAGGACCCGAACCTTAGCCGTCCGCGCGGTCCCACTGGAAGCCCGGGGAGAGAATTGAATTCTGCAATTTGCAGTCAGGACCGGCGACGCACGATCGCCGAAACGGCGAAGTAGCTGACGGCCAGCATCGCCACCGCCGTCACCAGGGCCAGGACCAGCGGGCCGCCGACCGGCTCGTCGTCGGTCAGGGCGTGCAGCAGCGGGTGGACCAGGGGGATCTTCGCCAGCAGGACGACGACGAGCGTGATCACCGCGGCGAGCACCGTCCAGCCGATGCGGTGGACCAGCAGCCGCGAACACGGGAGCGCGATCGCGATGCCCAGCATCGCGCACGCGAGGTGCGCGAGCAGCCCGATGCCGAGCGCCGACGGCTGGATCCGGAACGACTTGAGCGCCGACCACACCTCGGTGATCGCGGTGAGGACCAGCGAACAGGCCAGCACGGTGAGGACCGCGCCGGTGATCATCCGCCGCCACTGCCGTGCGTGGCTCAGGGTCACCAGGCGCTGCACCGGGTCTTCGATGTCGAGCAGCGCGATCGTCAGCCAGCAGGAGACGACCAGCAATCCACCGGCGCTGACACCGAACAGCGGCAGCGGCGGGGAATGCGGGTCGGCGTAGAGGATCACGCACAGCGCGAGGTAGGCCAGCAACGCCGGCAGGTACCGCTGCGAATGGCCGAGCAGCGCCAGGTAGTACCGCGTCAGGGCGAGCACGGCGCCACCTCCCGCACCGACCAGCCGTCTCCGAGCGCCCGCAGCAGAACCGCGTCGACGCGGGCGACCTCGACCGTCAACACCACGTGCGGGCCTTCGGTGACGGCGTGCCGCACGCCGGGCTCGTCCGCCCAGCCGGTGCCGGTGCCACGCAAGACGATCCGCGTGGTCGGCTCCGCCCTTTCCGCCGTGAGCCTTCCGGAGTCCATGAGGTGGACGACGTCGGCGTGGTCGTGCACCACCTGCGGCCGGTGGTCGGTGAACACGACGCTCGCCCCGCGCGCCCGCGTCTCGGCGACGAGCTCGCCGAGGATGGTGTGCGTCCCGACGTCGAGGCCGGACCACGGCTCGTCGAGGATCAGCAGGTCGGGCCGGACCATCACGGCCTGCGCGAGCCCGACTTTCTGCGCGTTGCCCTTGGACAGGGTGCGCAGCGGCGCCGTCGGGCCGCCGACGAGGGCGAGCCGTTCGAGCAGCGGGTCGATCACCGAGAGGTCGTCGAGCCCGCGGATGCGCGCCATGTGCCGCAGGTAAGCGCGGGCGCCCATGCGCTGGCCGGCCGGGAAGCGGTCCGGCAGGTAGCCGATCCGCGGGGTGCCGCCGACCGTGCCGGTGGTCGCGTGCGAGACACCGGCCATGATCCGCAGCAGCGTCGACTTCCCGGAGCCGTTGCTGCCGAGGATGCCGACGACGTGGCCGGGCTCGACGGTCAGGTCGACGTCGCGCAGAACGAAGTCACCGCGCCCGTACCGCTTGCCGACCCCTTCGAGCCGGATCACGCAACAGCGGCCTTCTGCAGCGCCTTGGTCGCGCGTTCGAGCTCGTTCACCCGGGCCGGCTCGACGGGGTGCCCCGCGGCGGCCAGCCAGTTCGCGAGCATCCGGTGGCCGCCCTCGGTGAGCACGGACTCCGGGTGGAACTGGACACCTTCCAGGGGCAGCTCGCGGTGGCGCATGCCCATCACGATGCCGGATTCGGTGCGC
This sequence comes from Amycolatopsis sp. DG1A-15b, assembly GCF_030285645.1. GTDB lineage: Bacteria > Actinomycetota > Actinomycetes > Mycobacteriales > Pseudonocardiaceae > Amycolatopsis. The sequence goes on along the minus strand of NZ_CP127296.1, from coordinate 8,163,185 downwards.
CCGGTGATCTCGAAGACGGCGTCCGAAATCGTGTCCGGCACCACGGTCAGGGAGTGGTACCGGGTGGCCGTGAACTCCTCGGGCAGGTCCTTGAGGATGCCGGCGCCGGTGTGCCGCACCTGGCTCGTCTTGCCGTGCAGCAGCTCGGGCGCGCGGTCCACGGTCGCGCCGTAGACGACGCCGAGCGCCTGGTGGCCGAGGCAGACGCCGAGCATCGGCGTGCGCGTCTCGGCGCACTTGCGGATGACGTCCATGCTCTGACCAGCGCGTTCGGGTGTTCCCGGGCCCGGCGAGACGAGCACGGCGTCGAACTCGGGGACGCGGTCGAGGTCCACGACGTCGTTGCGCCAGACCGTGCAGTCGGCGCCGAGCTGGGCCAGGTACTGGACCAGGTTGTAGACGAAGCTGTCGTAGTTGTCGACGACGAGAACGCGCATGACGCCGAGCTTACCGGCTCCCACCTGGTGGACCGTACGCCAAATCACATTTTAGGTTAGGTGATCCTAACTTACCGTGGGACCAGTGAGCCGATCTCTTCGTGTGGCCGTGGTGGGTGCTGGTCCTGCCGGCATCTACGCCGCCGACATCCTGGACAAGTCCGACGCCCACGTCACGATCGACCTGTTCGAGCGCATGCCCGCGCCGTTCGGGCTGATCCGGTACGGCGTCGCGCCCGACCACCCCCGCATCAAGGGCATCGTGACGGCGCTGGAGAAGGTGCTCTCGAAGCCGAACATCCGGCTGCTGGGCAACATCGACTACGGCACCGACATCAAGCTCGACGAGCTGCGCGAGTTCTACGACGCGGTGATCTTCTCCACCGGCGCGTCCGCCGACCGCGCGCTCGACATCCCGGGCATCGACCTGGACGGCAGCTACGGCGCCGCCGACTTCGTGTCCTGGTACGACGGCCACCCCGATGTGCCGCGCACCTGGCCGCTGACCGCGTCTTCGGTCGCCGTCCTCGGCGTCGGGAACGTCGCGCTGGACGTGGCTCGGGTGCTGGCGAAGACGGCCGACGAGCTGCTGAGCACCGACATCCCGGACAACGTCTACCAGGGGCTCAAGGCCAGCCCGGTGACGGACGTGCACGTCTTCGGCCGCCGCGGCCCGGCGCAGGCGAAGTTCACCCCGCTGGAACTGCGTGAGCTGGACCACTCGCCGAACGTCGAGGTCATCGTCCACCCGGAGGACATCGAGTTCGACGAAGGCAGCATCGCCGCGCTGCGGGCGTCGAAGCAGATCGACATGGTCGTGAAGACGCTGCAGGAGTGGGCCATCCGCGAACCGGGCACCCGGCCGCGGCGGCTGTACCTGCACTTCTTCCACTCGCCGGCCGAAATCCTCGGCGAGGACGGCCGCGTCACGGGCCTGCGCACCGAGCGGACCGAGCTGACCGGCGACGGCAACGTCCGGGGCACCGGCGAATTCCACGAGTGGGACGTCCAGGCGGTGTACCGCGCGGTCGGCTACCTGTCGTCGCACCTGGCGGAGCTCCCCTTCGACCACGCGGCGGGCGTGGTGCCGAACCAGGCCGGGCGCGTGCTGGACCTGGACGAGAACCAGCTGCCGGGCGTGTACGTGACGGGCTGGATCAAGCGCGGCCCGGTGGGCCTGATCGGGCACACGAAGGGCGACGCGGCGGAGACGATCGCGAGCCTCCTGGCGGACGCGGACACGCTGGCGGCCCCGAAGTACGCGTCCCCCGACGCGATCCTCGACTTCCTCGAAGCACGCGGAATCCCGTTCACCAACTGGGACGGCTGGGGCCGGCTCGACGCGCACGAGAAGGCGCTGGGGTCGGCGGCGGGCCGTGACCGGGTCAAGGTGGTCGAGCGCGAGGAGATGACGCGGATCTCGCGCGGCTAGGTCCCCGCGCCGAGGTAGGCGAGGACCGCCATCACGCGGCGGTTCGTGTCGTCCGACGCCGTGATGTCGAGCTTGGCGAAGATGTTCGCGGTGTGCTTGCCGACCGCGCCCTCGCTGAAGTGCAGCTTCGCGGCGATCGCGGCGTTCGAACAGCCTTCCGCCATCAGCGAAAGGACCTCGCGCTCCCGTTGCGTCAGGGCGGCCAGCGGGTCGGAGGCGTTGCCCGCCACCAGTTTCGCGATCACCTCGGGGTCCATCACCGTGCCGCCGGCGGCGACCCGGCGGACCGCGTCGATGAACTGCTCGGCGTTGAAGACCCGGTCCTTCAGCAGGTAGCCGATCGCGCCGGTGCCGTCGGCCAGCAGCTCACGCGCGTACAGCTGCTCGACGTGCTGCGAGAGCACGAGGATCGGCAACCCGGGGACCTCCCGACGGGCCGACAGGGCCGCCTGCAGGCCCTCGTCGGTGTTCGTCGGCGGCATCCGGACGTCCACAATGGACACGTCCGGGCGTTCCTCGCGCAAGGCCGCCACGAGTGCCGGGCCGCTGCCAACGGCTGCGACGACGTCGAAGCCGTGCGCGGTCAGCAGGTGTGTCAGGCCGTCTCGGAGGAGATATTGGTCTTCGGCGACGAGGGTTCGAGGTCGAGCTGACACGGGATCTCCAGGGTCGCCTTCGTCGGGCCGCCGATCGGGCTGGTCAGCGTCAACCTACCGTCGAAGGCGCCCAGCCGGCGCTCGATTCCCCGCAGTCCAGAGCCCCGGGCCGGATTCGCACCGCCCGGCCCCTCGTCGGTCACGACCACCGTCAGGAGGCCGTCGGCGAACTCCACGTCGATCGACACCCGCTTCGCGCCGTGCTTCGCCGCGTTGCCCAGCAGTTCCGACACCGCGAAGTACACGCACGCCTCCACCGGCTCCTCGACGCGTCCCGGCAGAGAGCCGGTGACCTCGGACTTCAGCGGGCTGTCCATGGCCAGCGCGCGCACGGCGTCCAGCAGCCCGCGTTCGGACAGCACCGGCGGGTGGATGCCGCGGATCAGCACCCGCAGTTCGGTGAGCGCCTCCGACGACGCCGCGCGCAGTTCGGCCGCGAGCCGTTTCGCCGCCGCCGGGTCGGTGTCCACCAGCGCCTCGACCGCGCCCAGCTTCATGCCCATCGCGACCAGCCGGGACTGGATGCCGTCGTGCAGGTCGCGCTCGATCCGGCGCAGCTCCGCCGCCTGCGTGACCGTGACGTCGGACCGGGTCTGCTTCAGCCGTTCGACGCGCTGGGCCAGCCGGGTCGACTCGGTCGGCCCGAACCACACGCGGGCGAAGCGGGCCTGCTGGCGGGCGAGCCACGGCGCCGCGGCCAAGCCGGCGACCACCATCGCCAGCATCACCGGGGTCTGCGCGAGCGCGCCCAGGTGCGTCGACACCTCGGGGAACGGGGACCAGTCGATGCGCGGCGACACGAACGGCCGCCAGATCCAGAGCGCCCCGAGGCCGATGAGCCCCCGGCTGACCAACGCCACCGTCGGCAGGATCAGGACGAACGAAACCAGCGGGGCGAGCAGACTGCCGGCGAGGTCGCGCCAGGTGGCGCGATCCCGGTAGATCCACCGCGTGCGGGCGTGCTGGACCGGCCAGAACGGCTCCTCGTACAACTGCCTGCCGACCTGGTAGAGCCCGTCGGCGCGGGGCACCGGCAGGCCGGGCGGCGGCAGGTACGGCCGCGCGATCTGCACCCCGGTCCAGTTCCCGATCTCGCGGCGCAACGTGTCCGTGATCGTCCGGTTCGCCAGCACCACCGGGGCGGCCATCGGCATGAAGAAGACCATGACGACCAGCTGGAAGATCGCGAAGACCAGCTGCACCACCGAAACCGCGAACAGCCCGACCTGGTGGCCCAGCGCTTCGCTGTGCCGGTGCAGCCAGTTCTTGCGCTTCGGCTCGACGGGCGGCCGCGGCCCGAGCCACCAGCGCGTCCACCGGCCGTAGCCGCGCAGCACCACCGGGCCGCCGAGCAGCACGGCGACCGGCAGCAGCAGCGTGCCCAGCGGGTTCACCAGCTGCCACAGGAATTCCCGGCCCGTGGCCGGGTCTTCCATCGCCCAGGTGAGCCGGTGCTGCCAGCTGATCCAGAACGCCCGCTTGTAGAGCTGGTTGCCGTCGCGGTACCAGCCGTCGCGCTCCCGCACGGGCGCCGGCGGCTCGAGCCGGTACGGCGCCTCGATCTCCACATCGCACCAGCGCCCGGCCAGCACGCGCATGCGCGCCGAGCGGCCACGAGCCCACAGGAGCGTGGGACCGAAGAAGAAGACCAGCCCGCCGCACAACAGCGCGAAGGTGAGCAGCTGGATCAGGACGTCCACCCAGCTGAGCAACGAGAACGCCGCCAGCGCGAACGCCCGGCCGATCGCACGCAGGTACGCCATCAGGCACCTCCTTTCCCCCGAGATCGTCGCCGACCGGCGCCGGACCGCGCACTGCCCCAAGCCCCACGAACGGGGTGGGTCCAGCCCCACCCCCGCCTCAGCAAAACGCTACCTGAGCTGGGGTTTCAGCGTCATTACGGAGACGGCCGCCGGTTCGTAGGTTCGGAGCCATGCCACTCATCGAAGTCACCGACCTCCGCAAGCGCTACGGCACCCGGGTCGCGGTCGACGGCGTTTCGTTCACCGTCGAGCGCGGCGAAATCTTCGGCATCCTCGGCACCAACGGCGCCGGGAAGACCACCACCGTCGAATGCCTCCAGGGCCTCCGCCAAGCCGACGGCGGCACGATCTCCGTCCTCGGGCTCGACCCGGCGACCGAACACGCGGCGCTGACCCGCCGCGTCGGCGTCCAGCTGCAGGAGAGCCGGCTGCCCGCGAAACTGCGGGTGCGCGAAGCCCTGGAGTTGTTCGCGTCCTTCTACCCGCAGCCGGCCGACATCGACGTCCTGCTCGACCAGCTGGACCTGCGCGACCACGCCCGCAGCTTCTTCGGGAAGCTGTCCGGCGGCCAGAAGCAGCGCGTTTCGATCGCGCTGGCGCTGGTCGGCCGGCCCGAGCTGGCGATCCTCGACGAGCTGACCACCGGGCTCGACCCGCACGCCCGCCGCGAAACCTGGCGGCTCGTCGAAGGCGTCCGCGCCACCGGCGTCACGGTCCTGCTCGTCACCCACTTCATGGACGAAGCCGAACGGCTCTGCGACCGCGTCGCGATCTTCGACGCCGGGCGCGTGGTCGCCACCGGCACCCCGACCGAGCTCCGCGCCGCGGCCGGAGCATCCACTTTGGACGACGCGTTCGTCTCGCTGACCAGGAGCGCCCGATGAGCACCTTCACCAAGATCACCGCCACCGAAACGAAACTCTTCCTCCGCTCACCGCTCACGGCGGTGGTGGGCCTCCTGCTGCCGTCCGGTCTCCTGCTGGGCATCGGTGCCATCCCCGGCATGACGAAACCCAGCGAGGCGGCCGGTGGGTACCGGTTCATCGACGCCTGGGTGCCATCGCTGATCGTCGTCACCCTCGCGGCGCTCGCGCTGCAGTCGATCCCGGGCGCCATCGCGACCTACCGCGAGCAGGGCGTGCTGCGGCGCCTGGCCACGACGCCGGCGCACCCGGCGAACCTGCTGGGCGCTCAGCTGCTGATCCACGTGGTGGTCGCACTGGCAGGCATCGGGCTCGTCCTCGGCCTGGCCGACGCGGTCTACGACGTCCCGATGCCGAAGCACCCGCTGGTCTTCCTCCTGACACTCGTGCTCGGGGTCGTCTCGATGTTCGCGCTGGGCCTGATCACCGCCTCGATCGCCCGCACGGCCAAGAGCGCGGGCGGGCTCGCGATGGTCTCGTTCGTGCCGATCATGTTCTTCGGCGGCGTCTACCTGCCGAGGCCGCTGCTGCCGGAGGTCCTGCGCCGGATCGGCGACTACGTCCCGCCGGGCTCGCAGGCGCTGCAGGACGCCTGGGTCGGCACCGGCGTGCAGCCGCTGCAGCTGGTCGTGCTGGCCGGCTTCGCCGTGTTCGGCACGGCACTGGCGGCCAAGCTCTTCCGCTGGGAGTGACGACCGCCTCCGCCAAAGTGGTGATGATCATCGTTTTCTCTTGTGGCGGGGCGACCCGGCCGGTAGCCAAGAGGGTGGCCCTGCTCAAACTGGAGGTTCGATGTCCCTGGACGTGTCACCCGCGTTGCTGGAGAAGGCCGAGCGCGGGGAGGTCACCGACGCCGAGTTCGTCACCTGCGTCAAGGAATCCCTGCCGTACGCCTGGGAGGTCATCACCGGCGTCATCGCCGACGCCGAGGGCGCCGCGGACGGCTTCGCCGACAACGAGACGCCGCCGCCGAGCGAGGCCGCCCGCGGGCAGCTGCTGCGGGCACTGGCCTCGGACGCGATCCGCGGCGGCCTCGAGCGGCACTTCGGCGTCAAGCTGGCGTTCCAGAACTGCCACCGGGTCGCCGTGTTCAAGAAGTCCGAAGACGGCACAGTGGACGGCGACCGCTACCGCGCGTTCGTCTCGCCGCGCGGCCAGCTGCTCAACCAGAGCCCGGAACTGCGGGACTGCTAGCTGTTCTGTCCGGGGAGGTTGCGATCGTGGCGACACGTGATCGGATGATCTTGGCGTGAGGGAGGGCCTCCGGGTTCGGTGTGGATTGCGACATCTGCACCGGTGACCTGGAGGCCCTCGTGACCCACGCTAACGCACCCCTGACCCCGACCGGGAGACTGCGCCTGGCCCGCTGCGTCGTCGACGATCAATGGCCGCTGCGGCGAGCCGCGGAGCGGTTCCAGGTGTCGGTCTCCACCGCCGCCCGAGGGGCGCGCCGCTACCGCAACCAGGGCGCTGGCGGGATGCAGGATCAGCCCAGCCGGCCGCGCACCAGCCCGAACCGCACCCCGACCCGGACCGAGCGGCGCGTCATCAAAGTACGGGTGCTCCGCCGCTGGGGACCGGCCCGCATCGCCTACCTGCTCGGCCTGAACCCCTCCACGGTGCATCGAATCCTGACCCGCTACCGGCTGGCCCGGCTGGCACACCTGGATCGGGCCACCGCCCGTCCGATCCGCCGCTACGAACACGCCGCACCCGGTGACCTGGTGCACGTCGACATCAAGAAGCTCGGCAACATCCCCGACGGCGGCGGCCACAAAGTCCTCGGCCGCGCGGCCGGCGGTCACAACAGCTACGCCCACCGCGATCCCGCCCCGGCCCCGCAAGCTCAGCAACCGCGCCAACCTCGGCTACAGCTACCTGCACAACGCCGTCGACGATCACTCCCGACTTGCCTACACCGAAATCCTCCCCGACGAGACCAAGGAAACCGCGGCCGCGTTCTGGACGCGGGCGCAGGCGTTCTTCACCGGCTACGGCATCACCGTCACCCGGGTGCTGACCGACATTCAAGCTTGGTGACGGCCTTGGGATGCTCGCTTGGCACGGCCGGCTGGGCGAGAATCCGGGGTTCCGGCGCCCGCTTGCCACCGCTTGTTGACCGAGTGAGGTTGTGACCTCTTGCCTGTTGATCGTGGGGCAAGCGGGGCCATCGCCGGGTGACGCGTCCTGTTAGGAACCCGGTGACCACCGACTTTCTGTGTGGATCCCTGTTAGCGAATGTCTGGTACGGCGTCCCCGCAACCGATGGCGGTGCCGGTGGTGTCCGCGAGCAGACAGGAGCCTCAGACGGTGCGCGTGTGGTTGGGAATCGACGTGGCCTGCCGGGCCGCACATCAAGCCAGTCTCGCCGATGAACGTGGCCGGTTCGCGTGGTCGGGCCGAAAGTTCCGCACCACGGTGGAGGACCTGCATCGGTTGTGGGCCATGCTGCCCGCCGGCGTTGAACCGGCCGCGGTCACGGTCATCATGGAGCCGACGCGCAACGCGTGGGTGCCGCTGGCGGCATGGTTTCGCCGCCAGGGCGCCACCGTGGTGATGGTGCCGCCCGAGCAATCGGCTGACCTGCGGTCTTACTACGCCAAGCACACCAAGTCCGACCGGCTGGACTCGAAAATTCTTGCCAAACTGCCGTTACTGCATCCCGACGGCCTGCACACCGCCGCCGGCCTCGGTCCGGGAGAATCGCTGCGGCGGGCGGTCAAACTGCGATCCAACCTGGTCAAACGACGCACCAGCGTCCTCGCCCGGCTCGACGCCCTCCTGGAACTGCTCGGACCGTCCTGGCATGCGGCCCTGGGAGCGGATCTGGCCAACAAGACCCCGCTGCGTTTTCTGGCCCACTACGCCGACCCACACCAGGTCCGTCGGCTGGGTCGGGCCCGCCTTGCCCGATTCCTGCACCGCCATTCCCGCGGCTCCTGGGGCGAAACCCAAGCCGACGGACTACTCGCCGCGGCCAACGAAACGCTCGCATTGTGGGCCGATGAACTCGATTACCCCGACCTGGCAGACGACATCGCCATCGAGGCACGGCTGGCTCTGCACCTCACCGAGGAGATCAAGGATCTCGAGGAGCGCATCAAGGTACTGCTGGCCAGGGCCGACCCTGCAGGCATCGTCCAGTCAGTTCCCGGCGTCGGTCCCATCCTGGCCGCGCAAATCCTCGGCAGGCTGGGCGACCCGAGCAGGTTCACCTCGCTGGCCGCTATCCGCTCCTACGCCGGGCTGGTCCCCGGCCTGAATTCTTCCGGCCTGAGCAGTCATCACAGCGGCCCCACCAAGTCCGGTGACGCTTGCCTGCGCGAAGCATTGTTCCTGGCCGCGCAGCACGCCCGCCGCACCGACCCCACCCTCGCCGCGAAGTATCACCGACTGATGACCGTGTCCGGCAAGCACCACAACTCCGCGCTCTGCCACATCGCCACGACGCTGCTCACCCGCATCGCTGCCTGCTGGAGACGAGGGGAGACCTACCAGCTCACCGACATCGACAACGCACCGATCTCCGTCGTCGAGGCTCGTCGCCTCATCACCGACCGCTACACCGTCCCCGCCGAACTCCGCGCCGCTCGACGCGCCACCCAGCAGCAAAAACGGACGGACCGACGACACAAGGAGTCGCACAGCGCTCCGACGAACGGCCCGTCCACCACCCAGCCTACGGACACCCACGCCGCTTGACATCCGTTAGGAACTCAACGGCTCTTGCTACCGCTCACGGCTCTGGCGCGACACGCTGCGCGACGCGGGCGTCATCCACAAACGCACCCGTCCTTACCGGCCGCAAACCAACGGCAAGGTCGAGCGGTTCAACCGGACCCTGCTCGACGAATGGGCCTACGACCGGCCCTACCACACCGAGACCGAACGCCGTGACGCCCTACCGGGCTGGTTGCACACCTACAATCACCGCCGCGGACACACCGCACTCGGCGGCACACCACCCGCCAGCCGCGTCCCCAACCTCACGGGTCAGTACAGCTAGCCCGCACCTCCGGCGCACCGGCGTCGCCCGCGTGCGCCGGAGGCTCGTTTCCCGCGTCCGGACGCTATGGGCTCAAGCGTCCAGCCCGGCGAGCAGGCGCGCGGTCGGCAGCCCGGTCTCGAGGTACTGGACGAAGAGCTCGTTGCTCAACGCCCACGGCGAGCGCCGTTGCCGGACCCGCTCGATCGCGGCCGGCACGCCGAGCCCGAGTTCGACGAGCGTCTGCGCGACGACGAGGCCGGACCGGTTGAGCCCGGCGTGGCAGCGCACCAGCGTCCGCCGGCCCGCGCGGACCGCCTCGGCCGCCAGTCCGGCGAACCGCTCGACGTCGGCGAGCTGGGCCTCGGTCAGCGGCCCGTCCGGCATCTCGGCGAAGTGGTGCTCGATGTCCAGCGACGGTCCGTGGCCCTCGCGCTCGTAGAGGCTCAGCACGAGGTCGAACTCGCGCCGCACGACGACCGGCTCCGCGCCCGCGCGAAAGTGCCCGCCCATCCACAGCCACGGCCCGACCTCGTTCCACGGGTCTTCCGGCGGCCGGTTGGACCGGTCCTTCTGACGTGTTTTCACGGCGGCCCCTCTCCCGGAAGGGGCAACGGACCGCCCGCCCGGCGAGTTCCGGCTCAGTTGACCGCGACCTCGTTGAACCACAGCCGCGGCTCCAGCCACGGGAACACCACGAACATCAGCAGCGCGATCACGCCGAGCACCAGCACGACCGAGATCGTCAGCTTCGCCGCGAACGGACCGGGGAGCTTCCGCCAGATCCAGGCGTACATCAGGCCTCCCCGATCTTCGAAAGCAGGTCGCCGTAGTTCTTGACCTGGCTCTTCGGCACCTGCTGGGTCAGCACCGAGGTGATGATGAGCCGCTCCTTGGCCGAGAACTGCGGGTGGCAGGTGGTGAGCGTGAGCAGCGCGGCCTGCTGTGCCTTCGGCAGCACTTCGGCGGCCTTGTACGGGACCGGGTTCACCGCGGTGCCCTGGCTGGGCAGCACGACCTTGCGGCCGAAGGTCTCGCTGTAGGCGCCGCCGTCCTCGGCGTTCTGGTCACGCAGGGTGGAGACGCCCTTGCACTTCGGGTCGGCGCCCTTGCCGGCGGCCCAGTCCTTCATCTCGTCGTCGTAGGGCAGGACCTTGTAGATGAAGAAGTCGGCGGAGGTCTCGATCACGATCTGGTCACAAGAGGAGAGGTTGTCCAGGTCGTTGAACGGGGCGCCCTTGCCGACGCGGTGGCCGGCCACCGCGAAGTTGCCGGGCTCGCCGGGCAGCGCCGTGCCCTTGTAGTGCCCGGGGCCGACTTCGAGGGCCGCGTCGTCCGTGCCCTCCTGGATGGTGAAGTTGTAGTCGACACCGAAGGTGGGGATGTGGATGCGCGCGAACGCCTTGCCGTCGATCAGCTCGGGGTGCAGCGTGCGGTCGTGCGCCCACTCGCCGTCGAGCTGGTCGCTCGCCTCGGACTGCTTGCCCGCCGAGAAGAGGTCGGTCACGTACAGCTCGTAGACCATGAACAGGAGCACGACCAGGCCCAGCGTGATGAGGATTTCGCCGGCCGTCCGGATCGCGACGCCGCCCTTGCCGAGCTCGGCCGGGGCCGGCTTCTCCTCGGTCGCCGTGCCGCCCTTCCCGACCGGGGCGAAGATGACGGTCTCTTCGTTCGCGCCGGGCGGCGGGGTCGGGCCGGTGTAGCGGCGGGGCGGCGGGCCCTGCGGACGCCGGGGTGGCTGGCCCTGGGGGCCGCGCCGGGGCGTTCGGGGTGGCACCTGGCCGCGCGGGGGCGTGGCGGGTCGGCCCGGTGACGGCGGCTGGCGCGGGGGCACGGGCTCGCGCGGGGGCATGGGCTGTCCGGGGTATCTGCGCCGGTCGTCTTCCGGTCCTTCGCGCGTAGCCACGCAAGCTCCTCTCAACCCGCGTCGAACCCTGGGTGACGCCCTTGTCACGGTCCGGGAAATCCGACCACTCCTGGCCGCTGCTTTCCTGCGGTCGTTTACGTTAACGTGTGCACGTGGCGCCGGTTGCGCACCCTCAGCGGGACATCGCCACCAGACGAGCCCGAAGAGCACCGCGAGGAACACACGATGCCCAAGTCCAAGGTCCGCAAGAAGACCGCTTACACCCCGCCTGCCGACCGGCGCACGCCGGTGAAGGTGCGGGCCGCCGGCCCAACCGGCCTGGCCTGGAAGATCCCGATGTTCGGGTTCATGCTGCTCGGCCTGGTGTGGCTGCTGGTGAACTACATCGCCGGGGACAAGATCTCCTGGATGGCCGATCTGGGCAACTGGAACTTCGCCGGCGGGTTCGCGCTGATGATCGCGGGCCTGCTCATGACCATGCGCTGGCGCTGATTATTACTCCGATCAGCGGCTTGACGTCGAATTACAGCGGTGTGACTCATCCCCAGTGTGGATAACCCCTGTGGATAACTACCCCACCTCCTGGGCGCCTCGTCAGGCCGTTGTGGTATCGGCCTGGGCGGTCACCGCGTTGCTGCTGGCCGGCGTGGTGACCGACGCGCTGACCGGCGACCGCGGTGGGCTGGTGCTGTTCGCCCTCGCGGCCGTCGCCGTCGGCGCGTTCGCCGCCCACGCCACGATCGTCCGGCCCCGGCTGGCCGCCGACGCCGAGGGCCTGGTGGCCCGGACGCTGGGCGGCACGCACCGGCTGCCGTGGGCGCAGACGCGCACGCGGCTGCGCACCACCAGACGACTCGGCCGCGACGGCGTCACGCTCGAGGTCGAGCACGAAGACGAGCTGTACGTCTTCGGGTGGCTCGACCTCGGCGAGGATCCCCGCGATGTCCTGGACGTCCTGAGCACGCTGCGGAGCTAGGCGCAGACGTAGTACCGGCCGAACGGGAACTGGACGAACTGGCAGCTCTCGGCCGGGAACTGCGAGCCCCGGTAGACGATCAGGCCGATGATCGCGACGGTGACGATCGCGATGCCGATCGCCTGCCAGCGCACCTGGCCGATCTCCGGGGCGTAGAGCAGCGCGACGGTGACCAGTGCCCCGGTCACCAGGCCGCCGGCGTGGGCCCAGATCGAGATGCCCGGGATGCCGAAGGTGATGAACGCGTTCAGCGCGAGCGTGATGATCAGGCCGGTGGGGTTGAGCCGCAGCTTCAGCACGGTGACCGCGTAGGCGCCCATCAGGCCGAACAGCGCGCCGGAGGCGCCCGCCGTGCCGGGGTACCCGCTGGGGTTGCCGAACAGCAGCACCGCCGCCGACGCGCCGAGCATGGAGACGAAGTAGAGCGCCAGGTAGCGGCCGCGGCCGCAGACCTGCTCCAGCGAGCGGCCCATCATCCACAACGAGAACATGTTGACCGCGATGTGGATGGGTCCGTAGTGCAGGAACCCGTTGGTCAGGATGCGCCACCACTCGCCGTGGCCGAGGGTCGCATCGCCGTAGAGGGCGCCGTGCTGGAAGGCCGAGGACAGGTCGTTGTCGTTCAGGCTGCCCGCCTGGACGACCGTGAGCAGGAAGACCAGGACGTTCACCGCGAGGATGACCTGGGTGACGAGCACCGACTGGGACAGCCGCGCGCCGAAGACGGTGCGCTGGCCGAAGCCGGCCTCCTGGTACCCGCGGTGCTGACGGCGCTGCTCCTGGCCGCCGGAGTGCACGCAGTCGGTGCACTGGAAGCCGACGGGGGCTTCGCGGAGGCAGTCCGGGCACGCCGGACGCCCGCACCGGGAACAGCTCAGTCCGGTCGGGCGGTTGGGGTGCCACCAGCACCCGGGGAGCGCGGCTTGTTCGGCGGCGGGGTTCGGCGGTTGGTTCACGATGCGACCAACCTACCGAAACCCGGTCCGCTCAGCCTTCGTGGTCGATCGTGACCTTCTCGATGACGATGTCGGTCAGCGGGCGGTCCGCCGGGCCGGTCGACGTCCGCGCGATCGCGTCGACGACGTTGCGCGACTCCTGGTCGGCCACCTCGCCGAAGATCGTGTGCCGGAAGTTGAGGTGCGTGGTCGGCGCGACGGTGATGAAGAACTGCGAGCCGTTCGTGCCGGGCCCCGCGTTGGCCATCGCCAGCAGGTACGGCTTGCTGAACTGCAGCTCGGGGTGGAATTCGTCGCCGAACTTGTAGCCGGGGCCGCCGCGGCCGGTGCCGGTCGGGTCGCCGCCCTGGAGCATGAAGCCGTCGATGACCCGGTGGAAGATCGACCCGTCGTAGAACGGGCCGGAGTTCGTCCCCGCCGCGTTGGGCTGGGTGTACTCCTTGGTGCCTTCCGCCAGCCCGACGAAGTTCGCGACCGTCTTCGGCGCGTGGTCGGGGAGCAGGTTCAGGTGGATGTCACCTTGGTTGGTGTGCAGCGTAGCTTTCACGTACTTCATCGTGCCATCTGCGGCGGGCGGCGCAGAAAAGGGGCACGATAGGTTACGGGTAACAGTGCAGTGTCAAAACGAATGATGAGGTGAAGCCCATGTCCCGGGCGACAGCCCAGGCCGTCGAGACCGCCGACAAACTCGTCACCGAGGGTGTCAAGCAGGGGCGGCGCGCGCAGAAGAAGCTCGCGAAGAAGACGGAACTGACCCGCAAGGAGCTCAAGAAGAGCTCGAAGGCCGCTCGCCAGGAGGCGCTCGCGCGCCTGTCCGAGCTGCGCAAGCCGGGTCGCAAGGCGAAGAAGGCCGCCATCAAGGCCGCGAAGGCGGCCGGCGAGTCGAAGCGCCGCGGCAAGAAGGACTTCAAGGCGGCGAAGAAGGACTTCTACGCCGCTCTGTCCGAGGCCAAGTCGGCCGCCAAGGGCACCCGCAGCCGGCGCAAGTGGCCGTGGCTGCTGGGCCTGGTCGTGGTCGGCGCGGGCGCCGCCTACGCACTGCGGTCGAAGCAGGAGCCGCCGGTCGCCCCGGCGCCCCCGAAGGCCACCCCGCCTGCGCCGAAGCCCGCCGAAGCGGCGAAGCCGACCCCGCAGGCGAACGGCAAGGCGCCGTCCGCGGCGCCCGCCGAAAAGAAGAACTGAACAAGACGCGAAGAGGCCCCCGGGGGTGCAGCCGGGGGCCTCTTCAGTCTTGCGATGACTCAGTCTTGCGGTGACTCAGTCGTGCCGTAGTTCGATCAGACGGCAGCGGCGTGCTTGTCGATCAGCTGGCCGAGACGCGGCAGCGCCTCCTCGACGTTCTTCTTGCCGTTCGGGCGCAGCTTGCCGTAGACCTTCTTGATGCTGTCGCGGTTGCTCTTCTCCGCGCGCGAGTCGGTGACGCTCAGCAGCGCGTCGGAAGCCTCATCCGAACGGCTGGACAGGTAGGCGCCGAAGTCGTTGCCGCCCTTGGCGCGGTAGTCGCCGTAGAACGGCTCGAGCGCGGAGGCGAAGTCCGGCAGCAGCGTGTCGACGGCCGAGGGGATGATGCCCGGCTTGATCTTCTTGACCGCGGCGAAGCCGGTCTTCACGACGGCACCCGAAACGCCGCCCTTGTCGGAGACCTCGGCGTCGACGAGGGTCTCGAAGTCGGAGACGACAGCCGGGCGACGGCCGGAGTCGAGCAGGATTTCCTTGAGGGTGTCAGCCACGAATCTTGTCCTTTGTCGTTGCAGAGTTGGTGCCCCGCCCCGGGGTGGGGGTCCCCGGTGGCTGCGGTGCGCGAGTCCACGAAGCCTGCGCGTGACGCACAGGGTAATACAAGATCAACATCACTCACCCGTGTGGAGGCCGCTACCTAGAGCTTCAGGGCAGCGATAGCCTTCTTGACCACTGTGCGTGCCTTGACGCTCTGCTTCTGGTTCGTGGACGCGATGACCGCCGCCGACCCCTTCGCGACCGCGTAGACGGCACCGTCGTCGGTCGACAAATAGCCCCCCTTCCAGCCGGAAGGGTCGCTGGCCGGGTTGGACGAGTCGAGCGGCGCCGCTTTGTTGACCAGCGCCGTCGCCGTTTTCGCGTCCCCGACGTACACACGGACGGTGAGCTGGATCTTCCCGTCCGGGCGGTAGAAAAAGCACGCCGGGTGCGGCTGGTCGGCGGACACGCGGACCTTCGACACGTGCTGGCCGTTCGACTCGGCCACGAATTCGCTGCCGAGGTACGGGCAATCCTCCGTCGCGCCCGGCTGGGGGTCCGGGGGCAGGCTGCCGGCGTTGCTCGAGTCCGGGGACGCCGAGGGCGGGCTGGGCGTCGCGGTGCCGGTCACGATGGTGGCGCTGCAGCCGGCCAGCAGGGCCACGGCGGGCGCGAGAAGTACGAGTCGTCGCATAGCGCGGACAGTCAACCACGAAGCATGTGTGAAACCCGCTGGCTGACGCCGCCGTGGCCACCGGGCGTGCGACGATGTCCACGTGCTCACCCCCGAGCAGTACCTCGGCGCGATGGCCGAGCGCATCCACCGGGCCGGTGGCCGGCTGAACTCCGTGCAGATCGGGCCCGCCACGGCCGTCGTCGGGCTGTTCACCGAACAGGTGCTGCTCACGACGATGAACTACTGCGTGATCGCCGCCGCCGTCCCCGAGGTCAGCGCCGCGGCGCTGTACGACTTCACCGGCCGCGCGACGCAGCACGCCCGCGCGAACCTGTCCGGCACCATGGGCTGGACGGCGGGGTCCGTCGTGATCGCCGGGCTCGTCGGCGGCCGCGTGTACCCGGACGCCGCGCAGGCCGCGTCGGCGAAGTCGGGCAACCAGTTCGGCGGCGAGACGCGGATGGTCGCGGTGGACCTCTCCGCCGGGCAGCTGTACGCGTTCGTCGGCGGCAAGCTCTGGGGCGCGGCGATGCAGGGCTCGGTCAACGCCAAGCTGACGTACTGCTTCCCGCAGCCCGCCGAGGTCTACCAGCAGGTCCAGTGGCAGCAGGCGCAGCAGCACCCGCAGCACCCGATGCCGGCGCCGGCGCCGCAGGTGCCGCCCCCGCCGTACGCCGGGCCGGCCGGCCCGCAGCCGCCGGTCTACCCACCGCCGGGGCACGCTCCCCAGCAGGGTCCGTACGGTTACTGACATGGTGCAGTTGCGCGGCTGGCCGTCGTTCCCCGGAGAACTCCCGGTGTTCACGCCCGAAACGGCACCACCGGACCCGCAGGCGTTGTTCCTCGAGTGGCTGACCGAAGCCGGCGAGCACGTGCTGGCGCCGCACGCCGTCACCTTGTCCACAGTGGATGCCGATGGCGCGCCCGACGCGCGCGTGGTCATCCTCAAGGACGTCGGCGCGGGCGGCTGGGCGGTCGCGACCAGTTCGGAAAGCCCGAAGGGCATCCAGCTGCGCAAGGACCCGCGCGCCGCGTTGACGTTCTTCTGGCCCGGCCGCGGCCGCCAGGTCCGGTTGCGCGGCCCGGTCTCCCCCGCCGTCCCCGAGGTGTCGGCGGCGGACTTCCTCGCCCGGCCGCCGGCGTCCCGCGTCGAGGCGTTCATCGGGCACCAGTCCCAGGTGCTGCACGATCCGGCGGACCTCGAGGTGGCGGCGGCGGAAGCGCAGCACTGGGTCGAGGAGAACCCGGACGTGGCCCCGGAAACGTGGACGCGGTACCTGGTGGATCCGGAGGAAGTCGAGTTCTGGCAGGCCAGTCACGACCGGCGCCACGTGCGGCTGCGGTACCGGAAGTCCGGCGACGGCTGGGTCCGCGAGCGCCTCTGGCCGTGACGGCCGCCCCGTTCGGGGGTATGCGGGTCCCGCGCCGGTGTGCGCATGATGCACCCATGCGCTCGAAGATGCTGACCGCCGGGCTGGTCCTGGCGCTGACCGCCGCACTCGGGGGTGTGGCCGCGGCCGACGCGCGTCCTGGGGGACGACCGGCGCTGGCGGATCCGCACCCGTGTCCCGGACAGCCGGGCTTCACGTGCTCGACCCTGACCGTCCCGCTCGACCACACCGGCCGCGTGCCGGGCACGCTGGCGCTGCCCGTGGCGACCGCGGACAACACGGCCGCGCCCAAGGGCGTCCTGCTGTTCCTCACCGGCGGCCCCGGCCAGGGCGGCGTCGGGACCATCACCCGGATCGCCAAGCAGCGGCTGCCGGAGGTCGCGCGGGACTACCGGATCGTCATGCTCGACCAGCGCGGCACCGGCCCGTCCGGGGCGTTGCGGTGTCCCGGCCTGCAGGCGGAGATGGGCAGTTCGGACATCGCGACCCCGTCGGCCGGCGCGGTGAAGGAGTGCGCGCGCATCCTCGGCGACACGGCACCGCTGTATTCGACCGACCAGAGCGTGGCGGACTTCGACCGGCTCCGGCAGGCACTGGGCGTGCCGAAGCTGGTCGTCGACGGCGTCTCGTACGGCTCCTTCACAGCGGCCCGGTACGCGATCGCGCACCCGGACCACGTCAGCAAGGTGATCCTCGACTCGGTGTTGCCGCACCACGCGACGGCGTCGGCTTCGCTGTACCTGACGGGGCTGACGGCGGAGGCGCGCGTGCTGCGCGCGGCGTGCGCGGTGGCTCCGGCCTGCGGTTACGACCCGGCCGAGGACCTGGCGTGGGTGGTCCGCCACCGCGGCACGGCGGACGGGGTGCGGATCTTCGACACGGTCGTGTCGTACGAATTCGCCGACCCGACGTACCGCGACCCGGCGGCGGGCGACGTCATCGGCGCCCTCCACGAAGCCCGCGGCGGCGCCCCGGCCCGCCTCGACGGTCTCTTGGAGGCCTACCGGTCCGGCGGCGACGACCCGGCCGCGTTCAGCGCCGGCCTCCACGCGGCAACGCTGTGCGCGGACGGGCGTTTCCCGTGGGGCACCGCGGCGACACCGCTCGCGCTCCGCCGCCCGCTGCTGTCGCTGGCCGCCCACGCGCTGCCGGAGTCGGCGACCTGGCCGTACACGACCGGCGTCGCGACGCAGCAGGGGTTCATCCAGAGCTGCCTCCCGTGGCCGGCGGAACGCCCGGCGTCGAACCCGGCTGGGCCGTTGCCGGACGTCCCGGTGCTGCTGCTCAACGGCGACCGGGACCTGTCGACGCCGCTGGAGTGGGCGCGCGAGGAAGCGACCCGGGCCCCGCGCGGCGAGCTGGTGATCGTGCCGGGCGAGTCGCACTCGATCCAGAACCGCGAGCGCGGCCACGCGGGGCGGGACGCGGTGATCAGCTTCCTGCGGTCCACGTGACCGGCAGCTCGTGGACGCCGTAGATGTTCATGTCCGTCCGCAGCTTCACCTCCTCGGCCGGGACAGCCAGCGCCAGGGTCGGGAAGCGGCGCAGCAGCCCTTCGAAGCCGGCGCGCATCTCGATGCGGGCCAGCTGCTGGCCGAGGCACTGGTGGACGCCGTGGCCGAAGGACAGCAGGCCGCGGGCGTTGCGGTGGATGTCCAGCGTGTCCGGGTTTTCGAAGCGCCGGGGGTCGTGGTTGGCCGCCAGCAGCGAGACGACGACCGTCGAGCCCTTGGGGATCGTTTCGCCGCCGAGCTCGAGGTCCTCCGTGGCGTAGCGGAAGAAGATGTCGGCCACGGACAGGTAGCGCAGCAGTTCTTCCACCGCGCCGGGCAGCAGTTCCGCGTCGGCGTGCAGTTCGGCGCGCTGCTCGGGGTGCTGCAGCAGCGCGAACGTGCCCAGGGACAGCATGTTGGCCGTCGTCTCGTGGCCCGCGAGCAGCAGCAGGAACGCCGCGCCGGTCAGCTCCTCGATGGTCAGGTCGTCGTGGCGGGCCAGGTCGGACAGGATGTCCTCGCCGGGGTCGGCGCGCTTGCTCGTGACCAGTTCGGACAGGTACGTGTTCAGCGCGATGTACGCGCCCATCTTCTCCTCGAGCGTCTGCTCCCGGACCATGAACTGGGCCGAGTTCGCCTGGAAGGTCTCCCGGTCCGCGTAGGGCACGCCGAGCAGCTCGCAGATCACCAGCGAAGGCACCGGGAGCGCGAACTCCTTGACCAGGTCGACCGGCGGGGCCAGCCGCGCCAGGTGGTCCAGCTGCCGCTCGACGACGTCGGCGATGTGCTCCTCCAGCTGCTTCATCCGCTTGACGGTGAAGGCGCCGGTGAGCTTGCGGCGCAGCCGGCTGTGGTCCGGCGGGTCCATCGCGATGAACATGCCCGGCAGCTGCGGCGACGGCTCGGTGGCGGCGGGCATGCCCGTCTCGTACGGCACGTGGATGACGTCGAGGTCCAGGCGGGAGCTGAACCGCGTGTCGGCCATCATCTGCCGGACCTCTTCGTAGCCGCTGACGAGCCAGCCCTCGTGCCCGTCGGGGAACACCAGCGGGCTGACCGGGCGGGCGTCGCGCAGCCGGGTGAGCGCGCTCGGCGGGTCGAAGGGCCCCGCGTCGCGGTCCATGGGGAGTCCGTGCGGGACGTCGGCCGTCTGGCTCATCGGCGTTCCTTTCGTGGTGGTGTGCCGACGACGATCGCCGAGCGGGCTGACACGGGCCTGACACGCCTCGGACACCGCCGCCCGTGGCAAGATCGGCCGCGTGCAGATCGGGATCCTGGGGCCCTTCGAAGTGCGCACGGCCGACGGCGTGCTCGCCGACGTGCCCGGCGCCCGTCTGCGGGGGCTCTTGGTCGCGCTCGCGCTCGAGCCGGGCCAAGTGGTCCCGAAGGGGACGCTCGTCGACTGGATCTGGGGTGAGCACCCGCCCGCCGAAGCGCCGAACGCCCTGCAGCGCCTGGTTTCCCGGCTGCGCAAGGCACTCCCCGAGGGGTCGGTCGACGGCCGGCCGACCGGCTACCGGCTGGTGGTGGCACCCGAGGACGTCGACGCCGTGCGCTTCGAACGCCTCGTCGGCCAGGCTCGGCAGGAAAACGATCCGCGACGGCTGCGCGAGGCACTCGCCCTCTGGCGCGGTCCGGCCATGCAGGACGTCGAACTGCCGGAAAGCGCGGCGTTCGAAGCCGCGGTCACCCGGCTCGAAGGGCTGCGCCTGGCCGCCTTGGAAGACCGGTTCGACGCGGAGGTCCGGCTCGGTCACGGCGCGGAGCTGGTCACCGAGCTGACCGACCTGGTCGCCGCGCACCCGATGCGGGAACGGCTCGTCGCCGCGTTGATGCGCGCGCTCGTCGCGACCGGCCGCGACACCGAAGCGCTGCTCGTGTACGAGCGCACGCGGGAAACCCTGGCCGACTCCCTCGGCGTCGACCCGTCTCCGGAGCTGTCCGAGGTGCACGTCGCGCTGCTGCGCGGCGAGCTGGGCCGGCGGGAAGAGACCCGGAAGACGAACCTGCGGGCCGAGCTGACCAGCTACGTCGGCAAGGACGCCGACGTCACCGCGGTCCGCGAGCTCATCGCCGACCACCGGCTCACCACGCTGATCGGGCCGGGCGGTTCGGGGAAGACCAGGCAGGCCACGGAAACCGCGCGCACGCTGCTCGGCGACCTGCCGGACGGCGCGTGGCTGGTCGAGCTGGCCGGGATCGGCGCCGGCGACGACGTGGCCCAGGCGACGCTCGGCGCGCTGAAGCTGCGGGACTCGCTCGTCGGCGAGGCACCGGACGCCGAGCCGACGGACCGGGTCATCGCCGCCCTGCGGGACCGTTCGATGCTGCTGATCCTGGACAACTGCGAGCACGTCATCGAGTCAGCGGCGGCGTTCGCGCACCGGGTGCTCGGGGAGTGCCGCCGGCTGCGGATCCTCGCGACGAGCCGGGAACCGCTCGGCATCACCGGGGAGGCGCTGTGGCAGGTCGCGCCCCTGGTCGTGCCCGCGGAGAACGCGGATCCCGCCGAAATCGAGGCCACGCCGGCCGTCCGGCTGCTGCGGGACCGGGCCGGCGCGGTGCGCAAGGACCTCGCGGTGGACGTCCGCACTCTCGCGCGCGTCTGCCGTGCGCTGGACGGGATGCCGCTGGCCATCGAGCTCGCCGCGGCGCGCCTGCGCACGATGTCGCTCGACCAGCTCGCGCACCGGCTCGACGACCGGTTCCGCCTGCTCACCGGCGGCAGCCGGACCGCGCTCCCGCGGCACCGGACGCTGCGCGCGGTGATCGACTGGAGCTGGGAACTGCTCTCCGAGGCCGAACGCGTCGTGCTGCGCCGGCTTTCGGTGTTCTCCGGCGGGGCGAGCTGGGAAGCGGCCGAGCGGGTCTGCGGCGACGACTCGGCCGACGTGCTCGACCTGCTGACCTCGTTGACCGAGAAGTCACTGGTCGTCGTCGTCGACGAGCGCTACCGCATGCTCGGGACCATCAAGGAGTACGCCGAGCAGCGGCTCGCGGAGGCGGGCGAGGCCGACGTCACCCGGCACGCGCATCTCGCGTACTTCACGGAACTCGCCGAGACGGCGGAGCCGCACCTGCGCCGCGCCGAGCAGCTGACCTGGCTCGCCACGCTCGAGGCGGAGCACGACAACATCACCGCGGCGATGCGCGGAGCACTCGCGGCGGGCGAAGCGGCCCAGGCGATGCGGCTCGCGGCGACCGCCGGCTGGTACTGGTGGCTCGCCGGGCACCGGGCGGAGGGCAACGAGCTGGTCATGGCGGCCACGGCCGTGCCCGGCGAAGTGCCGGACGAAATCCGCGGCGTGGTCTACACGTTCATCGTCCAGTTCGTGACGTCCGGGCAGCAGAGCGACGAATACCGCGCGGAAGACTGGATCCGCAAGGCGTACGAGATCAGCTTGAAGGTCGAAAACCCACGGCTGGCGTTGCGCTTCGCCGGCGCCCTGGAGCGGCTGCTGCACGGGCCGGACGCGGCCCTGTCGGCGTTCGAACCGCTGCTCGCCGACGAGGACCCGTGGGTGCGCGCGGTGGCCCGGCTGCAGCTGGGCAAGATGCGCATCCAGTTCGGCCACGGCGACCAGGCCGCAGACGCCCTCCTCGAAACGGCGGTCGCCGAGTTCCGCGCGCTCGGCGAGCGGTGGGGCACGTCGTTCGCCCTGACCGAGCTGGCGGATCGCATCGCCGTGCGCGGCGAGTTCACCGAAGCGTGCGAGTACTACGAGCAGGCCGTCGAGGTCGTGACCGAGGTCGGCGCCATCGAGGACGTCGTCCGGATGCGGTCGCGGCAGGCCCAGCTGTACTGGCTGCTGGACGACGAGAAGGCGAGCGCGGCCGCGTTGGCCGGAGCCCAGCTGGCCGCGGAGCGCGTGGCGTGGCCGAACGCGCTGGCCGAGCTGGCACTGGCCAAAGCGGAACTCGCACGCTGGAGCGGCGACACCGCCCAGGCGCGTCGCCAGCTCGACGTCGCCACGACGATGATGGGCGACGACGCCCAGCGCGCGAACGTCCAGGCAGTGGTCCAGGACCTGCTCGGCTACCTGGCCGAGGACCTCGCCGAAGCCCGTGCGCACCGCGCGGCGGCGTTCGACGCGGCGACCGAAACCGGACACCCGCTGACGATCTCGCAGGTGCTCGTCGGCCTCGCGGACCTCGCGCTGCGCACCGGCCAGGACGAGCAGGCCGCGCGGTTGCTCGGAGCGAGCGCGGGCGTCCGGGGCCTGCCGGACCAGTCGCACCCGGATGTAGCCCGGATCGAGGAGACCGCACGACGTCGCCTCGGTGACGTGGGGTTCACCGAGGCGACGCGGGCGGGGTCGGAAGCGAGCTGGCCGGAGCTGGCCGCGGTCACGCTCGCTTCTTGAAGGTGGACGACGCCCACAGGTAGCCGACGACGGCGATCCCGGCGCACCACGCGAGGGCGGCGATCAGGGTGCCGGTGGCCGGCGTCCCGTTGAGCAGCCCGCGCAGGGTTTCGATGATCGGCGTGAACGGCTGGTACTCCGCGAACTGCTTGAGGCCGGGCCCCATTTTGTCAGCAGGCACGATCGCGCTGCTGAAGAAGGGGAGCATGACCAGCGGCACCGAAGCCAGGCCCGCCGTTTCCGGCGTCTTCGCCGCCAGGCCCAGTGCGATCGTGAGCCAGCCGGTCGCGAACCCGAGGAGCACGACGACACCGAAGGCGCCGAGCCAGTCGAACAAGCTCGCCGCTGGGTGGAATCCCAGCAGGAAGGCCACCCCGAGGAGAGCCGCGATGGCGATCAGGTTGGTCAGCACGCTGGCGACGACGTGCCCGGTCAGCACCGCGCCCCGCGAGACGTCCATGACCTTGAAGCGGTTGATGATGCCCTTGGTCATGTCGGAGTTCACCGCGGTCGCGGTCGCGCCCAGCCCGTAGCAGACGGCCAGCAGCATCAGCCCCGGCGTCGCGTAGTCGACGTAGTTCACGCCGACGCTGAAGGCGTCTCCGAACATGTAGACGAACATCAGCATGACCACGACCGGCATCAGGATCGCGTTGAACACCGACATCGGATTACGGGCGATGTGCTTGAAGTTGCGGCGCAGCATCACGATCGAGTGGGAATTCATTTGGCCGGAACCTCCGTGGCGTGGCCCGTCAGGGCGAGGAAGACGTCGTCGAGATCGGGGGTGTGGACGGAGAGCTCTTCGGCGCTGAGCGCGTATTCGTCGAGCCTGTCCAAAAGGGACCGGAGCGATTTCGTGCCGCCGTCGCTGGGCACGCGCAGGGCCAGGGCCTCGTCGTCGCGCGTGGCGTCGGTGAGGATCCGCGCGGCCGCGTCGAGCTCGCCGGGGGTGGTGAACCGGAGCCGGACGTGGGTGCCGGGAATCCGGCGCTTCAGTTCGGCGGCCGTGCCCTGCGCGACCAGCCGGCCCTGGTCGAGCACGGCGATCCGGTCGGCGAGCTGATCGGCCTCTTCGAGGTACTGGGTGGTGAGGAAGACGGTCACCCCGTCGGCGACGAGATCGCGGGTGATGGTCCACATGGTCCGGCGGCTGCGCGGATCGAGACCGGTCGTCGGCTCGTCGAGGAAGATGACCCGCGGCCGGCCGACGAGCGTCATGGCGAGGTCGAGCTTCCGGCGCATCCCCCCGGAGTAGGTCGACGCGGGCTTGCGCGCCGCCTCGGTGAGGTCGAAGCGCTCCAGCAGCTCGGCGACGGTTTTCTTGCCCCCACCGCCCCGGCTCAGGTCCACCATCAGCTGCAGGTTTTCCTGCCCGGTGAGCAGTTCATCAACGGCGGCGAACTGCCCGGTGACGCCGATCGCCGCCCGCACGGCCTTGGCCTCGGTGGCGACATCGTGCCCGCCGACACGAGCCGTGCCGCCGTCGGCCTTTGTCAACGTGGTGAGGACGTTGACGGCCGTGGTCTTGCCGGCCCCGTTCGGGCCGAGCAGGGAGAAGATCGTCCCGGCCTCGACTTCGAGGTCCACGCCGTCGAGGACGGTTTTGTCTTGGTAGGCCTTCCGCAGTCCGGAGGCCGTGATCGCCAGGTCTGTCATGAGAGCCACTGTCGAGGGACGGCCTGACACGGCCCTGATTCGCCCCTGACACGGGTACGGAAACGGCCCGCACGCTGGTGCGGGCCGTTCGAGTTGTGGAGCTGAGGGGAATCGAACCCCTGACCCCCGCCTTGCAAAGGCGGTGCTCTACCAATTGAGCTACAGCCCCGGACGCGAGCGGCTCGCCGCCCGCGGAGTGAAGATCAGTTCTGGGAAGCGCCCGCCGGCTTGGCCGGGGTGGTGCCGTTGGTGGAGGGGACCGGCGCGGTCGCCTCACGCCAGAGGTCGGCTTCGGCCTTGGCCGCCTTGTTGCGCTTGACGACGAACAGAACGCCGCCCGCGATGACGGCGAGTGCCAGCAGCTTCTTCACCGAAGCCCCCTTCTCAGCTTGCTTCCCTTACCCCGCGATGTTACTGCACGGCCACGGCGCTGGTGTCGGGCACTCTTGGTTCCACGTGGAACCACTGGTAACGCATGTCACACACAGCGGGAAATACCTACCCCCGCCGGCTGGTTGTACCGAGTGGTCGGTGTGCCCACCGTGTCCCCCGGGCCTCACCTCATCGCCTTCGCGGAGTTCCGTCAGGCTGGAGCCGCGATGCGCCTTTCGCCGAGAGGCGACCGTGCGGCGCGCCGACCGTGACCGCTCAGCCCTGCCGGCCTTCTCTTCCCGGCAGGGCTGACCTGTATCCCGGTTACGCCGTGTGATCACGACGATCATCCGGTAGAGAACGGCCGTGCCCGAACAGCGCTAGCGCCGGACTCGCGATCCGGCTGAGGCTGAGCGCGTGTCAGAGATGCAGAAGACGCCGTCCGCTGTCGAAGCGCTGAAGTACCAAGGTGATCCGCTCGCCGACGCGGTGATCGCCGATCTGGTGGCCGGCGGAACGACCCGGGCGGTCAACGAGGTGCTGGCCCATTTCCGC
This sequence comes from Amycolatopsis sp. DG1A-15b, assembly GCF_030285645.1. Classification (GTDB taxonomy): domain Bacteria; phylum Actinomycetota; class Actinomycetes; order Mycobacteriales; family Pseudonocardiaceae; genus Amycolatopsis. The sequence continues at coordinate 8,137,961 of NZ_CP127296.1, read as the reverse complement.
GAAAACGACCAGCCCATCCCCGAAGACCTGCCCGAGCCGGTGCGCCGTTACCTCCTGGCCACGGACGCCCCGCCGGCGTGGGCCGACCTCGACCGCATCGCGGGCGCGTACGAGTTCTTCGTGGACGACGGGGTGCACGTCGCCTCGGTGCTGTCGTTCGGCGCGATGGTCAACTGCTACGCCCAGCCACGGCCGTCGCGCGTGCTGTCGCTCACGCACCGGCTCAACCAGCCCCATCGCCGGCTGTCGGAGACGTCGCAGTTCGTGCTGAACCTGATGGGCCACAACCCGTTCGGCTCCGGCGGTCACTTCGTGCCCACGATCCAGAAGACACGGTTGATCCACGCGGCCGTGCGCTACTTCATCACCCGATCCGGCGAGTGGGACGTCGAAGCGGACGGCGTGCCGTGTGCCAGCAGGACATGCTGGGCGCGTTGCTCATCTTTTCGGTCCAGGTCATCGCCGGAATGCGCCGGATCGGCATCGCGGTCACCGACCGCGAAGCCGAGGACTACTACTACGTCTGGCGAGTGACCGGAGCCCTGCTCGGCATCCCGGCCGACGCCATGCCGGAAACCCTCGTCGAGGCCGAAGCGCTGAACGCCCAGCTCGTCGAGGCGAGTTACGGACCGTCCGCCGAGGGAATCGAGCTCACCCGCAACCTGCTGCACCTGTACGAAAACCTGGTACCCGGCAAGGCGTTCGACGGCGTGGTCGCCGCGATGGTCCGCCAGGTGGTGACCCCGCAGGTCGCCGACTGGCTCGAGGTACCGAACTCCCGCGCCTGGAGCCGCACGGTCAGCGCCGGCGTGCGCGTGATGCGGCTGCTCGAGCGCTCGGAAGACCGCAGCCGCGCGGCGACGGCGGTGCTCGACAGGGCGGGAAGCCTCCTGCTGACCGGAAGCGTGCGAACACTGACCGACGGACAGCCGACCACCCTCGCCGTCCCCTCGGACCTCCGGGAGAAGTGGCTGGCCGCCGGAATCTGCCCGATGGCACCACCGAAGGCAGACCAGGGCGGCGAGTAGGCGACAGGCAGCAAAAAGCCCGACCCACCGACTAGGTGAACCGGGCTTTGACCTGCGTGGGCCTACCAGGACTTGAACCTGGGACCTCTTCGTTATCAGCGAAGCGCTCTAACCGCCTGAGCTATAGGCCCTCGAACGAGGAGAACTTTACAGGACCCCCGAAGGGGCCCTGCAACCGGGTCACTCCCGTTCGGACAGGGTTACCTCGAGGCCGCCCGCGAGGTCGGCGGAGACGTTGTAGATGAACGCGCTCACCGTTGCCAAGGCCGAGACCAGGACGATGTTGATCGCGCCCAGGATGGCTGCGATGCCGAAGACGCGGCCTGCGCTGATCAGGGGCTCGGCCGAGGCGTTCGCGCCCTCGCCGCCGACCAGGGATGAGTACGTGCCGTTCAGCTTGTCCCAGACGCCCATGCCGTCGAGGACCGTGTACAGCACTCCGACTGCCACCAGCCAGACGAAGAACATCGCTACGCCCAGGACCAGGGACAGCTTCAGCACCGACCACGGGTCGAACCGCTTCACCTGCAGTGATGCGCGGCGCGGGCCGCGGCCCGGACGGCGCAGCGCGCTCGGGCGGGCTCGCTGGGTCGACGCCGGGGGGACCTCGCCGCCGGCCGGCGGGGTGTCGCCTGAGCCTCCGCCGAAGAGGCGGGGGGCTGCGCTGCCCGTCACCACCGAACGCTCGGTGGTGGCGGGCTGCGCTGCCGCGGGCGGGGGCGGTGCCTCGTCCGTGGCCAGCTTGACCGTCGCTTCGGCGTCGCCTTCCTTGTCGACCCGCTGCCAGGGTGGGCTCGCCGGCGTTCCGTTCGAACCCGCTGCCTCGGGATTCTCGGTCGGTGTCACGAAGAGTCAGTCCTTACCCGTGCCGTGGGGCGCTGTCCGTAGTTGTGAACTTACTGCTCCGACGGCGCCGTCGTCTCGTCACCCGCTTCGGGCGCTTCGGAAGCTTCACCATTGGCGACGTCCGAGGGCTCGTCCGCGTTGCGTGCGACCGCGAGAAGAGTGGTTCCTTCGCCGAGATTCATCAGCCGGACCCCCTTCGTCTGCCGTCCCGCCTTGCGGACATCGCCCGCCGGTGTGCGGATCACGCCGCCGCTCGAGGTGATCGCGTACAGCTCGTCCTCGGCGTCGACGATGAGCGCACCCACCAGCCTGCCACGTTTGCGGTCGTGCTGAATGGTGAGCACGCCCTTGCCGCCGCGGCCCTGGACCGGGTAGTCCTCGATCGCCGTGCGCTTCGAGTACCCGCCGTCGGTCGCGACCAGGAGGAACTTGCCCTCCTTGACCACGCTGATGCCGAGCAGCTCGTCGCCGTCGTTGAACCGCATGCCCATCACGCCGGAGGTCGGGCGGCCCATCGGCCGCAGCGCCTCGTCCGTCGCGTGGAAGCGGATGGACTGGCCCTCGGCCGACACCAGCAGCAGGTCGTCCTCGGCCGCCGCCAGCACCGCGCCGACCAGTTCGTCGCCTTCGCGCAGGTTGATGGCGATGAGGCCGCCGGAGCGGTTGGAGTCGAAGTCGGTGAGCTTGGTCTTCTTCACCAGGCCGCGCTTGGTGGCGAGCACCAGGTACGGCGCGACTTCGTAGTTCCTGATCTGGATGACCTGGGCGATCTGCTCGTCCGGCTGGAACGCCATCAGGTTCGCCACGTGCTGGCCGCGCGCGTTGCGGTTGGCCTCGGGCAGGTCGTACGCCTTGGTCCGGTAGACGCGGCCCTTGTTCGTGAAGAACAGGATCCAGTCGTGCGTCGAGCAGACGAAGAAGTGCTGGACGATGTCGTCCTGCTTCAGCGTCGCGCCCTGCACGCCCTTGCCGCCGCGCTTCTGCGAGCGGTACAGGTCCGTTTTCGTCCGCTTGGCGTACCCCGTGCGGGTGATGGTGACGACGACGTCCTCGACCGCGATGAGTTCCTCGTCGGTGACGTCGCCGCTGAACCCGATGATCTTCGTGCGCCGGTCGTCGCCGTACTTGTCGACGATCGCCATCAGCTCGTCGCGGATGATCGAGCGCTGCCGCTCGGGCTTCTCGAGGATGTCCTTGAGGTCGGCGATCTCCAGCTCGATCTCGGCCAGCTGGTCGATGATCCGCTGCCGCTCCAGGGCGGCGAGGCGCCGCAGCTGCATGTCGAGGATCGCCGTGGCCTGGATCTCGTCGACGTCCAGCAGCTCCATCAGGGCCGGCCGGGCCTCGTCCGCCGAGGGCGACCGCCGGATGAGGGCGATGACCTCGTCGAGCATGTCCAGCGCCTTGACGTACCCACGCAGGATGTGGGCCCGCTCTTCGGCCTTCTTCAGGCGGAACTTGGTCCGCCGGACGATGACCTCGACCTGGTGCTTCACGTAGTGCCGGATGATCTGGTCGAGCCGCAGCGTGCGCGGCACGCCGTCGACCAGGGCCAGCATGTTGACGCCGAAGTTCTGCTGCAGCTGGGTGTGCTTGTAGAGGTTGTTCAGCACGACCTTCGCGACCGCGTCACGCTTGATCGTGACGACGATCCGCATGCCCGAGCGGCTGTTGGACTCGTCGGCGATGTCGGCGATGCCGGTGAGCTTGCCGTCGCGGACCAGGTTCGCGATGTTCTCGACCAGGTTGTCCGGGTTGACCTGGTAGGGCAGCTCGGACACGACCAGGATCGTGCGGCCCTTGGCGTCCTCCTCGACCTCGACGACCGCGCGCATCCGGATCGAGCCGCGGCCGGTGCGGTAGGCGTCTTCGATGCCGGACGTGCCGAGGATCATCGCCCGGGTCGGGAAGTCCGGGCCCTTGATCCGCACCAGCAGCGCGGCCAGCATCTCGTCGTCGGTCGCCTCGGGGTTTTCCAGCGCCCAGACGACGCCTTCGGAAACCTCGCGCAGGTTGTGCGGCGGGATGTTCGTCGCCATCCCGACGGCGATCCCGGAACCGCCGTTGACCAGCAGGTTCGGGAACCGCGACGGCAGGACGTCGGGCTCCTGCGTGCGGCCGTCGTAGTTGTCGGAAAAGTCGACGGTGTCTTCTTCGATGTCGGCCAGCATCTGCATGGCCATCGGAGCGAGCCGGGACTCCGTGTACCGCATGGCGGCCGCGGGGTCGTTGCCCGACGAGCCGAAGTTGCCCTGGCCATCGATCAGCGGGTAGCGCAGCGACCACGGCTGGGCGAGCCGCACGAGCGCGTCGTAGATCGCCGAGTCGCCGTGCGGGTGGTAGTTGCCCATGACGTCGCCGACGACGCGCGAGCACTTGTTGTACCCGCGGTCCGGCCGGAAGCCGTTGTCGAACATCGAGTACAGGATCCGGCGGGCGACCGGCTTGAGGCCGTCGCGCACGTCCGGCAGCGCCCGCGACACGATCACGCTCATCGCGTAGTCGATGTAGGAGCGCTGCATCTCCTGCTGGATATCGACCGGTTCGATCCGGTCGTTCTCCGGAGCCGGCGGCAGGGTTTCCGTCATCTGGTCCTTCTCGAGTGAGGAGTCCTAGCGGGACAAGGGGCGGGGACGCTCACACGTCCAGGAAGCGGACGTCCTTGGCGTTGCGCGTGATGAACGACCGGCGCGCCTCGACGTCCTCGCCCATCAGGACGGAGAACAGGTCGTCCGCCTGGGCAGCGTCGTCCATGGTCACCCGGCCCAGCAGCCGGTTCGCCGGGTCCATCGTGGTCTCCCACAGCTCTTCGGCGTTCATCTCGCCGAGACCCTTGTAGCGCTGGATCGCGTCGTCCTTCGGGAGCCGTTTGCCGGCCTCGACGCCTGCCTGGATGACGGCGTCGCGCTCCCGGTCGGAGTAGGCGTACTCCGGCTCGGCCCGCGGCCACTTGATCTTGTACAGCGGCGGGCGCGACAGGAAGACGTGCCCGTGCTCGATCAGCGGGGTCATGAACCGGAACAGCAGGGTGAGCAGCAGCGTGGTGATGTGCTGGCCGTCGACGTCGGCGTCGGCCATCAGCACGATCTTGTGGTAGCGCAGCTTCGACAGGTCGAACTCGTCGTGGATGCCGGTGCCGAGCGCGGTGATCAGCGACTGGACCTCGGTGTTCTTGAGGACGCGGTCGATGCGGGCCTTCTCGACGTTGATGATCTTGCCGCGGATCGGCAGGATCGCCTGGTACATCGAGTCGCGGCCTTCCTTGGCCGAGCCGCCGGCCGAGTCGCCCTCCACGATGTAGAGCTCGCACTCCGCCGGGTTGGTCGAGCGGCAGTCCTTGAGCTTGCCGGGCAGGCCGCCGATCTCCAGCGCGCCCTTGCGGCGGACGAGGTCACGCGCCTTGCGCGCGGCCATCCGGGCCTGCGCCGAGGAGATCGACTTGTTGATGATCGTCTTCGCCTCGGTGGGGTTGCGCTCGAACCAGTCGGCCAGCCACTCGTTCGACTGCTGCTGCACGAACGTCTTGGCCTCGCTGTTGCCCAGCTTGGTCTTGGTCTGGCCCTCGAACTGCGGCTCGCCCAGCTTGATCGAGACGATCGCGGCGAGACCCTCGCGCACGTCGTCACCGGTCAGGTTGGCGTCCTTCTCCTTGAGCAGCTTCTTGTCGCGCGCGTAGGAGTTGACGACGCGGGTCAGCGCGGCGCGGAAGCCCTCTTCGTGGGTGCCGCCCTCGTGGGTGTTGATCGTGTTGGCGAACGTGTAGACCGACGGCGTGAACCCGGTGTTCCACTGCATCGCGACCTCGACCTCGAGGCCGGTGCCCTTGGCGTCGAAGGAGATCACGCTGGGGTGGATCGGGTCCTTGCTGCCGTTGATGTGCTTGACGAAGTCCTCGAGGCCGCCCGGGTAGCAGTAGACCTTCTCCTTGACGCGGGCGACCTTGCCCTCGGCGTCGGCTTCGGCCTCCTCGTCGGCGACCCGCTCGTCACGCAGGGACAGCGTCAGCCCCTTGTTGAGGAACGCCATCTCCTGGAGGCGGCGCGAGATCGTCTCGAAGTTGTACGTCGTGGTCTCGAAGATGCTGTCGTCGGCCCAGAACGTCATCGTCGTCCCGGTCTCGGTCGCCGGGCCGAGGTCTTCGAGCGGCCCCGGGATCTGGTCGGTGTACAGCTGGCGCCACTGGCGGCCGCCGTACTTGACCTCGGCGAGCAGCTTCGTCGACAGCGCGTTCACCACGGAGATGCCGACGCCGTGCAGGCCGCCGGACACCGCGTAGGAGTCGCTGTCGAACTTGCCGCCCGCGTGCAGCTGGGTGAGCACGACCTCGATGGTCGGCTTGTTCTCCTTGGGGTGCATGTCGACCGGGATGCCGCGGCCGTCGTCGACGACGCGCACCCCGCCGTCGGCGAGGAGGGTAACCTCGACCTTGGTGGCGTGCCCGGCCATCGCCTCGTCGACGGAGTTGTCCACGACCTCCTGGACGAGGTGGTGCAGGCCGCGCTCACCGGTGGAACCGATGTACATGCCGGGGCGCTTGCGGACCGCTTCAAGGCCTTCGAGCACCGTGATCGACGACGCGTTGTACTCGCTCTTGTTCTCGGTCACCGGCGTTGTTTCTCCTCGTCTCGCCCGAGCGGACGCTCGCTCTCCTCCAGTGTACTTGGCCGCGTCCGCTGACATGCGGCAAGGACACCCCTGAACGCGTCACAGACGAACGAAATCGGTTCGAGCCGAGTCTTGACGTATCTCGGGAGGTCTGAATGCGTTCTCGGGGCATTCAACCGAGCATCACGCAACCCGGGTCAGCCGTACGTGTCACGGGGGCCGCGGCCTGGCACGTGGCGGGGTCCTTTCCGCCAGCTCGGGGCGGTCGGACCCTGGATCCGCATCCGCTTGACGACGCCGTTGCCGACCCCCGCCGCGATCTTGGCCAGCAGCTTTCCCTGCAGCAACCGCAGCTGGGTGGCCCACGCCGTCGAGCTGGCGCGGACGGTGAGTTCGCCGTCCTTCAGCGCGACCGGCTGCGCGTGCTCGGCGACGTCTTCGCCGACCAGCCGCGCCCACTGCGCGAAGACGCGGGCGCTGGTGACGCTTTCGTTCCAGCCGCGGTCGCTCATCAACCGGGAGACGAGCCGGCCGAGCGGCTGCGGGTCGCGCGCGTCCGCTCCCGGGCCCGACCAGCGGCGACGCCGGGGGCTCTGCCCACCACCGGTCGCGGGGCGGCGCCGGCCGGGTGAGGTGCCGCGCTCCTTGGCCTTCGCCTTCGCGGCCTCCAGCGCGGCGTGCGCGAGGTCGCGGCCCGTCACCGGGGGCTCGTTCGGCCCAACATCACCATCACGCTCAGTACCCGGAGCTGGCTTGGAGTTCGCAGCAGAGCCGCTACCCGGCGTTTTGCGCCACCCATCTGGCCGCATGGTCACGCGCGGCGATAACTCATTCACCGTGTTATCCACACTGTCCACAGGTTTGTCCCCAGATCGGGTGCGGTTTGTGCCGCCCGTCACACGGGGTGCCCGGTCGCCCTGCTCAGCCACGCGTGATCTCACCGTCCGCCACCACGAACCGGGTGCCGGCCAGCTCCCCGGGCACGTCTTCGTCGACCGCCGCGGTCACCAGCACCTGTTCGGCGCTCGCGGCCACCTCGGCCAGCCGGGCCCGGCGCTTGCGGTCCAGCTCGGCGAACACGTCGTCGAGCAGCAGCACCGGCTCGCCCGCCTCCTCGCGCAGCAGCTCGTAGCTGCCGAGCCGGAGGGCGAGCGCGAACGACCACGACTCGCCGTGGCTCGCGTAGCCCTTCGCCGGCGCTTCGCCCAGGATCAGCTCCAGCTCGTCCCGGTGCGGGCCGACCAGGCTGATGCCGCGCTCGAGCTCCGCCTTGCGGGCTTCACCCAACGCCTTGAGTAAGACGTCCTTCAGGACCGCGGGTTGCGCCCGTTCGCCGTCCGGTACGCCGTACGTTTCCGGCAGGGCGGCACCCAGCGACGACCGGTAGGCGATCTTCGCCGGACGCGAGTCGGGCGCGACCCCCATGTACGCCGAAGCCGCGTGCGGCGCGAGGTCAGCCACGAGGTTCAGGCGCGCGGCGAGCAGCTCCGCGCCCGCCACCGCCAGGTGGTCGTCCCAGACCTCGAGCGTCGACAGCGCGTACGGGTCTTCGCGGCCCGTACGTCGTTTCCCGGCCGTCTTGAGCAGGGCATTCCGCTGCTTCAGCACCTTCTCGTAGTCCGCCCGGACCCCGGCGTACCGCGGCGCGCGCAGCACCAAGAGCTCGTCGAGGAACCGGCGTCGCTCGCCCGGGTCACCCCGCACGAGCGCGAGGTCCTCCGGGGAGAACAGCACCGTGCGCAGGATCCCGAGCACGTCACGCGGACGGCCGACCGCCCCGCGGTTGACCCGCGCGCGGTTCGCCCGGCCGGCGGTGATCTCGAGCTCGACGGTCAGCTCGCGGTCCTCGTTGACGACCGCGACCCGCACCAGCGCGCGCTCGCAGCCGTGCCGGATCAGCGGCGCGTCCGTCGCGACGCGGTGCGAACCCAGCGTCGCGACGTACCCGATCGCTTCGAGCAGGTTGGTCTTGCCGCGACCGTTCTGGCCGACCAGCACGGTCGGCCCGGGTTCGAGGGCGAGATCGGCCTGGGGCCAGGAGCGGAAGTCGGTGACCTGCAAGTGGCGCAGATACACCCGGAACTCCTTACCCGCCGACCTTCTTCACGGCGTGCCCACCGAACTGGTTGCGCAGCGCGGCCACCGCGCGCATCGCGGCCGAGTGCTCCTGGCGCGAAGCGAACCGCGCGAAGAGGGCGGCCGAGATGACCGGCGCCGGCACCGCGTTGTTGATCGCCTCTTCCAGCGTCCAGCGACCTTCGCCCGAGTCCTCGACGTAGCCCTCGAGGTCGTCCAGCTCCGGGTCCTCGTCGAGCGCGCGCACGAGCAGGTCGAGCAGCCAGGACCGGACGACCGTGCCGCGCTGCCAGCCCTTGATCACCGCGGGCACGTCCTTGACGACCTTGGCCGCCTCGAGCAGCTCGAAGCCCTCGGCGAAGGCCTGCATCATGCCGTACTCGATGCCGTTGTGGATCATCTTCGCGTAGTGCCCCGCGCCGACGTCGCCGGCGTGCGAGAAGCCTTCTTCGCGCGGGCCTTCCGGGCGCAGCGCGTCGAAGATCGGCATGGCCTTCTCGACGTCGGCCGCGGTACCGCCGACCATCAGTCCGTAGCCGTTGTCCTTGCCCCACACGCCACCGGAGACACCGCAGTCGACGTAGCCGATGTTCTTCGCCGCGAGCAGATCGGCGTTCAGCTTGTCGTCGGTGTACTTCGAGTTGCCGCCGTCGATCACCATGTCGCCCTCGGCGAGCAGGTTGCTCAGCTCGGTGACGGTCTGGCGGGTCGGGTCGCCGGCCGGGACCATGATCCAGACGATCCGCGGGCCGTCCAGTTTGGACACCAGGTCCTCGAGCGACGTCGTGTCGGTGACGTCCGGGTTGCGGTCGTAGCCGACCACCTCGTGACCGGCCGCGCGCAGCCGCTCACGCATGTTGAAGCCCATCTTGCCCAGGCCGATCAGACCGAGCTGAACCATCGAGATCCCCTTACGTGCTCAGGCAGTGTCTTACGGGGCTTCGCCCCGGCCGGGGGCTCCGCCACCCGGACCCCCACGGATTAGGCGGGTCAGCCCGGGAGGCGGACCGGCATCAGGAGGTAGAGGTAGCCGGGGACGACGTTGCCCTCGGCGTCGGCGGGCTTGATGAGCGCGGGCCGGTTCGGCGTGGTGAACGTCAGCTCCGCTTGGCCGCTGTGCAGCGCGCCGAGGCCGTCGACGAGGTAACCGGGGTTGAACGCGATGGTCACCGGCTCACCTTCGTACTCGACCTGCAGCTCTTCTTCGGCGCTGCCCTCGTCGTCGCCGCCCGCGGACAACCGCAGCGTGTTGTCCCCGAACTCCAGTCGTACCTGAGTCCCCCGCTCGGCCACCAGTGAAACGCGCTTGATGGACTCGGTGAGCGCCGACACGTCGATGACCGCGCGCGACGTGTGCGACGCGGGCAGCAGCTGGCGGTACGGCGGGAATTCGGCGTCGAGCAGGCGGGTCGTCGTGTAGCGCCCGGAACCGGACAGGCCGAGCAGTCCTTCGCCGCTGGCGAGGGCGAGGCGGATCGTGGCGCCGCTGGCGCCGAGCGTCTTGGCCGCCTCGGCGAGGGTGCGCGCCGGGACGAGCACCGCGGCGTCGGCCAGGCCCTCGGCGGGCTGCCAGGTGAACTCGCGCATGGCGAGCCGGAACCGGTCGGTCGCGACGAGGGTCAGCGAGCTGCCGGAGATCTCGAGCCGCATGCCGGTGAGCATCGGCAGCGTGTCGTCCTTGCCCGCGGCGACGACGACCTGGGTGACGGCCTGGCCGAACGCGTCGCCGGCGAGCTCGCCCGCGAAGGCGGGCTGGGATGGCAGCTGCGGGTAGTCCTCGACCGGCATGGTCGGCAGGGAGAACCGCGCGGTGCCGCACGTGATGGTGGCGCGCGAGCCGTCGACGGAAATCTCGACCGGCTGCGCGGGCAGCGCCTTGGTGATGTCGGCGAGGAGGCGCCCGGACACGAGCAGGCGGCCGCCGTCGGCGATCGTCGCGGGGACCCCGACCGTGGCGGAGACCTCGTAGTCGAAGCCGGAGACCGTCAGCGCGTCGGTTTCGCCGTCCGAACCGGCGTCGAGCAGGACACCGCCCAGCACCGGCACCGGAGGCCGGGAGGGGAGGCTTCTGGCCACCCACGCGACGGCGTCGGCGAGCCCGTCACGCTCGACGCGGATCTTCATGCGCGCATCCTTTCGACGATCGAGCCCCGTGCGGGCTCGGGCCAGGCCTCGTTCTCGAAGGGCAGAGACCGGCTGCCCCCTCCGGCCGGTCCGCCCTCCGCGTGAGCGGCCGGAGCACGGACCAGGTGCAGGCATCCACGTTAGGCCGTCGCGGGCGCCGACGTCACCTCGGCCTCCCCTTGACTTTGTCGACATGACGACTCGATCTCGCGGCTGTCCCCAGATTCGCTCTCCGCCTGTTTTTGTTTTGTTCTCTCTCTTAGAAGATCTAAGAGCAGTAGCAGTAATAGGCGTTGTGGATTGTGTGGATTGAGCTCGTTTGCGCAGGTGGGACCGGTCGCGGGCGTGTGGAGAACCGTGGTGGCAGACCTGTGGGTAGATCGGGCCATCCGTGGATGGTTTCGGGCGGCGGCCGATCCGTCCACAGAAGGCCCCAGTTGTCCCCACGGTTGTCCCCAGGTGTGGGGCGATTTGTACCCAGGGTCTGGGGGTGCCGGACGGGGTCCGAACCCCTCTTCCGAGTGATCGGCTCCTCCTGTGCACATCATGTGGGCAACCTGTGGAATCAGCGTGGACAAGGGTGTGGATGCGCTGTGGATCGCCTGTGGGCGGGGTGTGGAGGGAATCCGTGTCTTCGCTGGTGGGAGATCCGTTGGCACTGTGGGCAATCTGCCCACACGGTGGGGAAAACCCCTTGTGTACAAACAATTTTCGCGAGTTTGGCGAAGCACGCGTACGCACCTTCGCTGCTTCGCGGGCGTACGCGTGCTTCAGAGACTCCAAAGACGACTGTGTCCGATGACGACCGGGTGCGAAGACGACAAAGGGGCGTCCACATTGAGCGGACGCCCCGAAGTCGTTGGGAGGTAAGGGATGTGCTACTGGCGGGCGCGCTGCTTGATGCGCGACGTCAGCTCCTGCACCTGGTCGTAGATCCGCCGGCGCTCGGCCATCTCCTTGCGGATCTTCTTGTCCGCGTGCATCACCGTCGTGTGGTCGCGGCCGCCGAACGTCTGCCCGATCTTCGGCAGCGACATGTCGGTGAGCTCGCGGCAGAGGTACATCGCGATCTGGCGGGCCGTGGCGAGCGCCTTCGTCTTGCCGGGGCCGCACAGGTCGTCGAGCGTGACGTCGAAGAACTCGGACGTGACGCCCATGATGGTCGGCGCGGTGATTTCCGGCGCGTGCGAATCGGGGATCAGGTCGCGCAGCACGATCTCGGCGAGCGCGCTGTCGACCGGCTGCTGGTTCAGCGACGCGAACGCGGTGACGCGGATCAGCGCGCCTTCGAGCTCCCGGATGTTCGCCTCGACGCGCGAAGCGATGAACTCCAGGACCTCGCCCGGCACCGCCAGCCTGTCCTGCGCCGCCTTCTTGCGGAGGATCGCGATGCGCGTCTCGAGCTCGGGCGGCTGGATGTCGGTGATGAGGCCCCACTCGAACCGCGTCCGCAGCCGGTCCTCCAGCGTTTCGAGGCGCTTCGGCGGGCGGTCGGAGCTGACGACGATCTGCTTGTTCGCGTTGTGGAGGGTGTTGAAGGTGTGGAAGAACTCTTCCTGCGTCCCTTCCTTGCCCTCCAGGAACTGGATGTCGTCGACGAGCAGGATGTCGATGTCGCGGTAGCGCCGCTGGAAGGCGACCTTGCGGTCGTCGCGCAGCGAGTTGATGAAGTCGTTGGTGAACTCTTCGGTCGAGACGTACCGGACGCGCATGCCGGGGAAGAGCCGTTGCGCGTAGTGGCCGACCGCGTGCAGCAGGTGCGTCTTGCCGAGCCCGGACTCGCCCCAGATGAACAGCGGGTTGTACGCGCGGGCGGGCGCTTCGGCGACGGCGACCGCGGCCGCGTGCGCGAAACGGTTGGACGCGCCGATGACGAACGTGTCGAAGGTGTACTTCTCGTTCAGCTTCGTCTTCGACGTCTGCGGCTGCGCCGGCGCGGTGTACGGCTGGCCGGCGATCGGCTGGCCGGAGAACGTCGGCCAGATCTCGTGGACCGCGGCGAGCGCTTCGCCCTCTTCGTCGACTTCTTCGTCGGTGTCGTCGCCGTCGTCCGGCTTCGACGCGACGGCCTGGTGCGCCGGCATCGGCATCGGCGGCCTCGGCTGCACGGGTTCGGCGGGCCGTGGCGGCGGCATCATCGGCGCGCCGTTGGGCGGCATCGGCGGGGCCGGTTCGGGGCTCGTGCCGTTTTCCACTCGGCCGGGTGACGGCGCGTAGCGGGGAGCGGGCGCCGGCGCGACGGCCTCGGCGCTGTCGACCTTCACCGCGAGCGAGATGGCGCGGCCGAGCCGCCGGGAAAGCGCCTCGGTGATCGCGCCGCGCAGCCCGCGTTCGATCGCTTCCTTCGCGAAGTCGCTGGGCGCCGCCAGGAGCGCCGTGCCGTCGAGCAGGCCGATCGGACGGGTCACGCGCATCCAGGCGCGCTGCTGGGGGGACAGGGTCCCGTCGGACAGTTCGCGTACCACCTGTTCCCAGATGACACCCAGATTGTGCTGGTGATCCGACACCTGTCTGGCTCCCCTCCCCTCGTCGGCGTGGACGGCCGAGCCGGCCCCGGAACTCCCCGGTCACTCCACCCGGCGATCACAGGAGACCTGTCCGCGCACCGGCACAGCGAATATCCACATAGTTGTCCACAGCTGTGCACTAATGTACGGCGACCCGCGGCGCCACCACCTGCGGGCTCGTCGTACGCCGGTGGGCACTCCACCACCCGGATACTCGTGCACCTCGACCGGTGACCCGAGAGAGGCACGCTAACAAGCCCCGCTCGCGGCCACAAGGCATCCTGGGCGGCCAGCATTTCACGGTGCACCGCCGGTGGCCATTCGGTGCCACGGCGTCGAACCCACCGGGTGCGCCGGCCGGTCGCGTACCGTGGCCGAGGGGGTGCTTACCGGCCGCCCGACGGGGGTGCGTACCCTCGTAAGGTCTCCCGTATGCGACGGGTGCGTTTCGCGTGCCCACGTTGTCGTCGCTCGTCGTGACGAGGCCACACGTTGGTAGGAGACACCAGAGACTGCCGTGCGCCCGCACGACACGCCAGGTGGAAGAAGTAATTCTGCTTCGGGCGGGCGGGAACACGGACAACGCGAGACACAGGAGAAGCAGTGAGCAAGGGTAAGCGCACCTTCCAGCCGAACAACCGCCGCCGCGCGAAGACCCACGGGTTCCGCCTGCGCATGCGGACCCGCGCCGGCCGGGCCATCCTGGCGGCCCGCCGTCGCAAGGGCCGCGGCGCGCTGTCCGCCTGATCGCCGGCCGAGGCGCGCCGTGCTGCCGGCTGCCGCACGCCTGCGGCGGAGTGAGGATTTCCGCGTGGTTCTCCGTCGCGGGTCCCGGGCAGGCAGGCGCCGCCTCGTCGTCCACGCGCTGACCACGGACCCGTCCGAGGCCGCCGACGCACCGTCGGCGGCCAGGGCGGGTTTTGTGGTGAGCAAGGCGGTCGGCAATTCGGTGGTCCGCCACCGCGTCAGCCGCCGATTGCGTCATCTCGTTTCCGCCAGGCTCGGAACACTGCCCGCCGGTACGGCGTTGGTCGTACGGGCATTGCCGCCGTCGTCGACCGCTTCGAGCGCCGAGCTCGGGTCCGATCTCGACGCCGCGTTGCGTCGGCTGGGGCTTCTGTCGTCGCGCCGTCCGGCCGGGGATGTCCCCCGCCCGACGCGTCCCGCGGACGCGACCCCCGACCACGGATCAGCGGTGTGACCGGCATGCGAGCCACCCCCGAGCACGACTCAGCGCACGACCACTTCGACGACGGCGAGCCTCCGCGGCCCGGCCCGGTCGCCTGGGTCCTGCTGCTCCCCATCAAGCTCTACCGCAAGGCGATCTCGCCCTTCCTCCCGCCGGCTTGCCGGTTCTACCCGAGCTGCAGCGCGTACGCAGTCGAAGCCCTCACCCGGCACGGTGCCGGACGTGGCTCCTACCTCGCGCTGCGCCGGCTGCTGCGCTGCGGCCCGTGGACACCCCCCGGCCGTGACCCCGTGCCCGAGACGTTCTCGTGGCGACACCGCAGACCTGAAACACCGATCGAGGAGTAGCAGCAGTGCTCGATTTCATCTACTACCCCGTGTCCTTCATCCTCTGGTGTTGGCACAAGGTCTTCGGGTTCGTGTTCGGGGAATCGACCGCGGTCGCCTGGATCCTCGGCATCATCTTCCTGACGTTCACGGTCCGCGGCATCATGTTCAAGCCGTTCGTGAACCAGGTCCGGTCGATGAAGAAGATGCAGGACTTCGCGCCGGAGATGAAGAAGATCCAGAAGAAGTACGCGAACGACCGGCAGCGCCAAGCCGCGGAGATGCAGAAGCTCCAGAAGGAGCACGGCGTCAACCCGCTGGGCAGCTGCCTGCCGATGCTGCTCCAGATCCCGGTGTTCATCGGCCTGAACCACGTCCTCCGCGCGTTCACGATGCCGCCGCCCGGTGGCGGCCCGAAGACCGAGAACTACTTCTTCAGCCAGCACGACGTCGAGTCCTACGTCAACGCGAAGCTGTTCGGCGTCAACCTCGGTGAAGCGGTCTACAACGGCGTCGGGGTCGTCAGCGGCGGGGCCACGAACGTCGGCTTCCACTGGAGCGTGCTCCCGGTCGCGCTGCCGCTGATGATCGTCGCTTCGATCGCCACGCACCTCACCGCGCGGCACTCGGTGGCCCGGCAGAACGCCGCGTCGGCCACCCCGCAGACCGCGATCATGAACAAGCTGACGATGTACATCTTCCCGCTCGGTGTCCTCGTCTTCGGTGCGCTGTTCCCGCTCGGCCTCCTCTTCTACTGGCTGGCGAACAACGGCTGGACCCTGATGCAGCAGCGCCTCGTCTACACGAAGATCGACAAGGAAGAGGCGTCCCGCAAGGCGGAAGCCGCGGAGAAGCGCGCGTCGCTCGGCCCGAAGCCGGGTCAGAAGCCGACCGCGCCGAAGGTCGGTCAGAAGCCGGTCCAGCAGAAGAAGAACCAGCCCGCCCAGGCCGGCACGGCGAAGAAGGTGACGAAGGCGGGCTCGGCCCACGGCTTCGCCCAGCTCACGCCGGCGGAGGCCGCCGCGAAGGCGGAGGCGGCCGTGAAGGCCGACAGCGCGACCGTGGCGGATCCGGCCCCCGCCGAGACCAACGGCCAGAACGGCTCGAAGGACAACGGCACCGGCGTGCCGGGCCTTCTCAAAGACTCGACCAGGAAGTCGGGCCGGAAGCGCCGCTGAGGCGCGGCCGGTTCGGAGAGGAGACGAATGATGTCGGAGACGATCGACACGATCGACGCCGATCAGGACGACGTGACCCCGGCCGACGGAGAAGCGGGCGAACAGAAGGCTGGAGGTGGCGACGACATCCTCGTGCAGGAGGGCGACATCGCCGGCGACTACCTCGAGCGCCTGCTCGACCTGCTCGACTACGACGGTGACATCGACCTTGACGTGGAAGCCGGCCGCGCGATCGTGAGCATCGACGGCGGCGAGGACCTCGAGAAGCTCGTCGGCCCGCGCGGCACGGTGCTCGAGGCGCTGCAGGAGCTGACCCGCCTGGCGGTCCAGCAGGAGACGGGCTCCCGCAGCCGCCTGATGCTGGACATCGCGGGCTGGCGCGCGGACCGCCGCGAGGAGCTGCGCGAGCTCGGCCGCTCGACTGCGGAGTCGGTCCTGAAGAGCGGCGAGCGGGTGCGGCTGCAGCCGATGAGCCCGTTCGAGCGCAAGGTCGTCCACGACGCGGTGGCGACGGTCTCGGGCGTCATGAGCGAGAGCGAGGGCGAGGACCCGAAGCGCCGCGTGGTGATCTTCCCGGAGTCCTGAGACCCCGGTTCCGGAAGCGGCCCCACCCGACTGGTTCGGGTGGGGCCGCTTCTTTGTGTGTTGGGTGTGGCCGGGTGGCGGCTCCCGCGTCCACGCGATGGTGGCGGTGACGCCGGTGGAGCCGCTCCGGCACGCGGCGGCTCCGTCGAGCGAATTACACGCGTGATGTTTCACGTGGAACCGCCCACGTCCGCAGCCGGCTGAGTGGAGTTGTCCACATCTGCGGACTGTCGGCTCGTTTTCTCCGGCTCATCGGGGACAATCGAACGAGCGCGGTTTCACGTGAAACCGGCGGACGAGGAGTAGACGGAGTGAGCTTGGAGGAGGCCGCGGAGACGGTGCGGGCCGCGGCGGGACGAGTGTTCGGTGAACGCGTCGACCAAGCGGCCGGGTACGTCGAGCTCCTGGAGCGGCACGGGGTCGAGCGCGGGCTGATCGGTCCGCGGGAAGTCGAGCGACTGTGGGAGCGGCACGTGCTCAACTCGGCGGTGATCGGCGAGCAGATGCCCCCGGGCGCTCGCGTCATCGACGTCGGGTCGGGAGCCGGGCTTCCGGGTGTACCGCTGGCGATCGCGCGACCGGACCTCGATATCGTCTTGCTCGAACCGATGGCCCGCCGGGTGGACTGGCTGGCCGAGGTGGCCGAGAAGCTGGAACTCCCGATCACCATCGTCCGTGGACGCGCGGAGGAGCCGCCTGTGCGTGAGCAGCTCGGTGGCGCCGACATCGTCACCGCTCGCGCGGTCGCCCCGCTCGCTCGTCTCGCGGACTGGTGCCTGCCGCTGGTCCGTCCCGATGGCTTCCTGGTCGCCCTCAAGGGCGCCAGCGCGGCGGACGAGATCGCGCGGGACGGCGCCGCCATCCGCAAGGCCGGCGGGGCTGACCCGCTGATCGTCGAATGCGGTGCCGCAGTACTAGAGGTCCCCAGCACGGTCGTGAAGATCCGTCGCCTCCCAGCAGCAAGCAAGCCGAAGGCGCGGAGCAGGAAGCGTTAACGGGCCGCGATGTTCCACGTGAAACGACGCGACTCGACCATCGACCAGACGTCAACATGGAGGAGGTGTCGAGACCGGTGAATCCCCCGCCGTCCGACTCCACGGAGACCACCCCCGACGTGGGCTGGACCCCGATCGCCGAAGAAGCCGCCCGCGCCGCCCGTCTGCTGAATCCCGAGAGGACACTTCCCCGTCCCGGCCGCCGTCGCGTGCTGACCGTCGCCAACCAGAAGGGCGGCGTCGGCAAGACCACCAGCACGGTCAACCTCGCCGCCGCGCTCGCGGTCCACGGGCTCAAGACGCTCGTCGTCGACCTCGATCCGCAGGGCAACGCGAGCACCGCGCTCGACGTCGACCACCGGTCCGGGACACCTTCCATCTACGAGGTGCTCATCGGTGAGGTGACGCTCGCGGAGGCGGCCCAGCCGACCGAGCAGTCCCCCAACCTCTTCTGCGTCCCGGCGACGATCGACCTCGCCGGCGCCGAGATCGAGCTCGTCTCGATGGCGTCCCGCGAGTCCCGGCTCAAGGAGGCCATCTCCTCGGAGATCCTCGACCAGATCGGCGTCGACTACGTCCTCATCGACTGCCCGCCGTCTCTGGGCCTGCTGACGGTCAACGCGATGGTCGCCGCGCAGGAGGTGCTCATCCCGATCCAGTGCGAGTACTACGCGCTGGAAGGTCTCGGGCAGCTGCTGAGCAACATCGAACTCGTGCAGCAGCACCTCAACCGCGAGCTCCGCGTCTCGACGATCCTCCTCACCATGTACGACGGCCGGACCAAGCTGGCCGACCAGGTGACGAACGAGGTGCGGAACCACTTCGGGGACACCGTGCTGAAGACCGTCATCCCCCGCAGCGTGAAGGTGTCGGAGGCACCCGGGTACGGCCAGACCGTGCTCGCCTACGATCCCGGTTCGCGTGGGGCGATGAGCTACGTCGACGCGGCCAAGGAGATCGCCGAGCGCGGCGCACAGATGGAGAAGGGTAGTTCGACATGACCGAGCGTCGAGGAGGGCTGGGGCGGGGCCTCGCCGCCCTGATCCCGACCGGACCCACCGGCGGTGGTCCCCTGCCCGCACCCGGCGACACGGCGGCGGAGAAGAAGGCGGCCGAGGAAAAGGGCTGGTTCGCGGCGAACGGTCAAGCGCAGCAGCACGCCGGCGAGGTCGCCGGCGCGGTCTACCGCGAGATTCCCGTCGGCTCGATCAAGCCGAACCCGAAGCAGCCGCGCCAGGTCTTCGACGAAGAGGCGCTCGCCGAACTCGAGCACTCGATCCGTGCGTTCGGGCTCATGCAGCCCATCGTCGTCCGCGAGCTCGGGAACGACGAGTACGAGCTCGTCATGGGCGAGCGGCGGCTGCGTGCTTCGCAGCAGGCCGAGCTCGAAGCGATCCCGGCGATCGTCCGGCAGACCGCCGACGAGTCGATGCTGCGCGATGCACTCCTGGAGAACATCCACCGCGTCCAGCTGAACCCGCTCGAAGAGGCGGCCGCGTACCAGCAGCTGCTCGACGAGTTCGCGGTCACCCACGAGGAGCTGGCGAGCCGGATCGGCCGCAGCCGGCCGGTCATCACCAACACGATCCGGCTCCTCAAGCTCCCCCTGCCGGTGCAGCGGCGCGTCGCCGCGGGCGTGCTCTCCGCCGGGCACGCGCGCGCGTTGCTGTCGCTGGACGACGCCGAAAGCCAGGAAGAGCTCGCCACGCGCATCGTCGCGGAGGGCATGTCGGTGCGGGCGACCGAGGAAGCCGTCACGCTCAAGAAGAGCGAGAAGCCGGCGAAGCCGAAGCCCGCGCCGCGCAAGCCGATCCAGGCGCCCGGATTGCAGGAGCTCGCGAACCGCCTCTCGGACCGCTTCGACACCCGCGTGAAGGTCGACCTCGGCCGCCGCAAGGGCCGGATCACACTCGAGTTCGGCTCGGTCGACGACCTCGAGCGCATCGTCGCGATCATCGATGCGAATGGGGCAAATCAGACACCGAAAACCGATTAGGGATCACCCCAGGGTGTTTCGTCACGGTGATGATTGCTCACCGGAGCCATCGCGGGCACGGTTGGTGATCATCACTCGCGACACGAAAAAGGCCACCACCGAACTTCGGTAGTGGCCTTTCGTGGGCGAAGGGTCAGCGAGAAATCGCGCGGCCGATGAGTTCGCCGAACACCGCGCCGAGCGACTTGCCCGCCGCCTCGATCGCCATCGGCACCGTCGACGTCTCGGTGAGACCCGGCGACGGGTTCACTTCGAGGAAGTGCACCGTGCCGTCCGCGGCGACGATCGCGTCGGTCCGCGAGATGTCCCGCAGCCCGAGCACGCGGTGGGCGGCGACGGCGAGCTCGGCCGCCGCCTTGGCCGCGGCGTCGTCGAGCCGCGCCGGGGTGAAGAAGTCGGTCAGGCCGGCCGTGTAGCGGGCCGTGTAGTCGTACACGCCGCTCTCCGGGACGATCTCGACCGCCGGGAGGGCCTCGGGGCCGTCCTCGCCCTCGATGACCGTCACGGCCACCTCGACGCCGTCCACGAACCGCTCGGCGAGCACGGTGTCGCCGTAGGCGAAGCAGCCGACCATCGCCGCCGGCAGTTCCGCGGCCTCGCGGACCACCTGCGTGCCGAGCGCCGAACCACCCTGGTCGGGCTTGAGGATCAGCGGCAGGCCGAGGCGCTCCACCATCGCGTCGAGCACCGCCTGGGCGCCGAGCTCGCGGAACGTGCTGTGCGGCAGCACCACCCAGTCCGGCGTCGTGAACCCGGCGTTCTCGATCAGCGCCTTCGCGGTCGGCTTGTCCCACGCGCGGCGGCAGCCCTGGGAGCCGGTGCCGACGAACGGCACCTCCAGCATCTCCAGCACCGTCTGCACCGAGCCGTTCTCGCCCTCGCCGCCGTGCAGCGCGACGACCACCGCGTCCGGGCGCTGCGTGCGCAGGCGCTCCAGCAATCCCGCGTCGGTGTCCCACTCCTCGATGCCGAAGCTCTCGGACTTCAACGCCGCGGACAGCCGTCGCCCGGACCTCAGGGAGACGTCGCGTTCGTGCGAGAGCCCGCCGGCGAGCACGGCAACGGTACGGTCGACCACCGTGGAAACTCCTTAGCTGAAAAGAATTAGACCGTGTCCGGGGACGGGTTCTGCGGTCCCTGGATCTGGCGCGAAACCACGCTACCGAAGGTGCGGGCGAGGTCCATTTCGGACTCCAGCACGGCCGCCAGCCGCCGCACGCCCTCGCGGATGCGCTCCGGCGTCGGGTAGCAGTACGAGAGCCGCATCTGGCGGCTGCCGAACCCGTCGGCGTAGAAGCCGGTTCCGGACGCGTACGCGACCCGCGCGGTCACCGCGCGCGGCAGCATCGCCTTCGTGTCGACGCCCTCCGGCACCGTCACCCAGACGTAGAAGCCGCCGTCCGGCTTGGTCCACGAGCAGCCCGGCGGCAGGTACTGGTCGAGCGCGGACAGGATCGCGTCACGCCGCTCGCGGTAGTTCTCGCGGAACTTCTTGATCTGGCCCTTCCAGTCGTGCGTGGCCAGGTAGCGCGAGACGATCATCTGGTTGAACGTCGGCGGGCACAGCGTCGCCGACTCCGCGGCGAGCACGAGCTTCTCGCGCACGGCGTGCGGCGCCAGCACCCAGCCGACGCGCAGGCCGGAGGCGAACGTCTTCGAGAACGAGCCGAGGTACACGACGTTGTCGGGATCGGTCGACCGCAGCGCCGGGTACGTCTGCCCGTCGAAACCGAGCAACCCGTACGGGTTGTCTTCGACGACCAGGACGCCGTGCGTGCGGCAGATCTCCAGGATCTCCGCACGGCGCTCGACGGCCAGCGTGACGCCGGCGGGGTTGTGGAAGTTCGGGATCGTGTAGAGGAACTTGACCCGGCGGCCGGCCTTCTCCGTCCGGTCGAGCGCCTCGCGCAGCAGCTCCGGCACCAGGCCGTGGTCGTCCATCGCCACGTGCACGACCTGCGCCTGGTAGGCGGCGAACGAGCCCAGTGCACCGACGTACGAGGGCCCTTCGGCGATCACGACGTCACCGGGGTCGCAGAACAGCCGCGTGACCATGTCCAGGCCCATCTGCGAGCCGACGGTCACCACGACGTCGTCCGGGTGCGCCTTGATGCCCTCCAGGGCCATGATCTCGCAGATCTGCTCGCGCAGCGCCGGGACGCCGTGCGCCGAGCCGTACTGCAGCGCCACCAAGCCGTCTTCGGCGATGATCTCGGCCACCTGCGCCGACAGCGTGTCGAGCGGGAGCGCCGCCAGGTTCGGCATGCCGCCGGCCAGCGAAACCACCTCGGGCCGGCTGGCCACCGCGAACAGGGCCCGGATCTCGGAGGCGGTCATCCCGGCGGTGCGCGCGGCGTACCGCTCCAGGTGCGGGTCGAGGTTCTGGCGGCCGCTGTGCGGCTTGCTGGGGCGGTTCTCGGTCATCGACGTTCACCCGGGGCTAGGCGGACACGGTCACTCCCGCGGGAGCTGGTAGATCCCATCGAGTGTAACCGGGCACCCATCAGGACCCCCTGGCCTTCCGGTGCTCGTCACATCGGCCTATCCTCGACCGTGGCTCTCGTGTTCGTGCCGTGGATCCTGCGCGGCTGGACGAGCGGGCAGCCGGTCGGGAGCGCAGGTCAGGGAGGTCGCGGGTGTCGCGTCGCGTCGTGGGCGTCACACTGGACAACCTGGAGCACCTGCCGAAGAGCTGTCGCCGGTGCGTGTACTGGGAGCTCGCCCCCCACCTCAAGCACCAGGCCGAGGAGTTCGGCGCGACCGAGGTCGAGAAGGAAGCCTGGGTCTCGAGCGTGCTGCTCGAGTGGGGCTCCTGCGGCCGCATCGTCTACAGCGACACGCTGCCGGTCGGGTTCGTGCTGTACGCCCCGCCGAACGCCGTCCCGCGCGCGCTGGCCTTCCCGACGTCGCCGCCGAGTGCCGACGCCGTCCTGCTGACCGCGTTCCAGGTGCTGCCGGAGTTCCGCGGCGGCGGGCTGGGCCGGATGCTCGTCCAGGCGGTCGCCAAGGACCTGACCAAGCGCGGCGTCCGCGCCATCGAGGCGTTCGGCGACGCGAAGCCCGAGGAGTCGGACCCCGACGGCGGCCACAGCTGTGTGCTGCCGGCGGCCTTCCTGCAGAGCGTGGGCTTCAAGACGGTCCGCCCGCACCAGAAGTGGCCCCGCCTGCGCCTCGAGCTGCGGTCGGCGATCACCTGGAAGGAAGACGTCGAGGCGGCCCTGGAGCGGCTGCTCGGCCAGGTGACGATCACCACCGCCGAGCCGAGCCTCGGCCGCGCCTGATTCCCCATCCGCAAACGTTTGCGCCTGTGTTTCGGCACGCCCGGAACCCAGTGTGCACAACTGTGGAAGAAGTGCCGAGTTATCCACAGAGCGCTGATAGGAGCGGTGGAAAAGCTGTGGAGAACTGCCCCGAAACCTGGGGACGCGCGCGTGGCGTCCCCAGGGGTGGTGGGGCAGGTGAAGGAGAGCCGCTAGGGGTTGTGGTCGGCCCTATTCGGCCTTGGCGAGCTCGTGCGCCAGGACGTCGGCGAAGGTGAAGGTGCCCGTCGGCTGGTCGCCCTCGCCGAGCAGGTACAGCCGCTTGACGGCGATCAGGATGCCCTCCGCGACGATGTCGCGGAACGCCGGGTCGCCGAGGTTGCGGGCGTCGTCCGGGTTCGTCAGGTAGCCGATCTCGACCCGGACCGCCGGGCAGCGGGTGCGGGTGAAGATGTCCCACGACTTGTAGTGCGTGCGGCAGTCGAGCATGCCCGTGCGGGCCGCGACCTCGCGCTGGATGAAGCCGGCCAGCAGCTCGCCCACCGTGGACGTCGTGCCGTTGCCGGTGCCGAAGTGGAAGCTCGCGACGCCCTGCGCACGCGGCGAGGCGTTCTTGTCGCTGTGCAGCGAGAGGAACAGGTCGGCGCCCGCGTCGTTCGCGAACCTGGCGCGCTCGAGCTCGGTGGGGCTCTGGTTCGGGCCGCGGGAGATCAGCGCCTCCATGCCGGCGGCCTTCATCCGGCCTTCGAGCCGACGGGCGAGGTCCCACGCGATGTCGGCCTCGCGCAGGCCGCCGGCGACCACGCCGAGGTCGTCGCCGCCGTGGCCCGGGTCGATCACGATGCGCTTGCCACGCAGCCGCGGCCCGGCCTGGCGCACCTGCTCCTGCTCGCGCAGGAACACGGGGCGACCGCCCCGGGCCCGCGGCGAGGACAGGCGGTGCAGCTCGCGGATGGTCGCCGGACCGCACATGCCGTCCGGAGTCAGGCGCATGTCGCGCTGGAACGTCTTGAGCGCGCGCTCGGTCGCCGGTCCGAAGTAGCCGTCGGGGCGGCCGGCGTCGAAGCCGAGCTCGGTGAGCCGCTCCTGCAGGGTGAAGACGTCGTCGCCGTGCACGGGCGAGGCGATCATGTACGACAGCGGGCGGCTGCCCAGGTGGTAGCTGGCGCCCTTGAGCGCCTGGAACGTAGCCGGACCCACGATGCCGTCGGTCATCAGCCCACGACGCTGCTGGAAGGCACGGACGGCGTGCTCCACGGCGACGTCGAACGTGTCGTAGTCGTCGGTACCGGTGACCGGCGGGAGCAGGTCCATCCCGGCCAGGATGGACCTGATCTCGGCGACGTCCGGACCGGCGTCACCGCGGCGGAGTACCCGCATGCACTCCTCGCTCTTCCTCAGGCACCGAATTCGGGGGCTCGGTGCGTGGCAGGATTTCAAAAACCTTCGCTGGGACGAGCCCAGGTCCTCTATTGTGCCTTGCCAACTCTGGGTGACAGCGCAGGCCCGGTAGGTACGTCAAGGACCCGTTCGTGGAGTACCCACAGTGGCCGCTGTCACGCTCGATTAAGCAACATCGTTGAAATTAGCCCGAATGACGAACGAACCCGGGGCCCGCAGGAGGATTCCCGCAGGCCCCGGGTTCGCCGGGCTGGTTCGGTTCAGAGCACGTCGGCGAGGTCCGACAGCAGCGCGGCCTTCGGCTTCGCGCCCACGATCTGCTTCACCGGCTTGCCGCCCTGGAACAGGATCAGCGTCGGGATGGACATCACCTGGTAGTCACGCGGCGTGTTCGGGTTCTCGTCGATGTCGATCTTGGCGATGGTCAGCTTCTCGCCGTTCTCGGCCGCGATCTCCTCGAGCACCGGGGCGACCATCTTGCACGGGCCGCACCAGGTGGCCCAGAAATCGACGAGGACCGGCTTCTCGCTGGTCAGGACCTCGTCGACGAACGTCGCGTCGGTCACCTTGACGGTGTTGGCCATGGTTTCTCCTTCAGGGATGGTTGAACGCCGGAAAGTCAGTTGGTGCCCGGGCCGTAGCCGCCGCCGACGAGCTCGGCCGCCTCGTGCGCGTCCGATTCGCCGTGCTCCGCGAGCCATCGTTCCGCGTCGATCGCCGCACTGCACCCGGAGCCCGAGGCGGTGATCGCCTGCCGGTAGGTGCGGTCGACCAGGTCACCGGCCGCGAAGACGCCGTCCAGGTTCGTGTACGAGCTGCGGCCCTGGGTGATGACGTAGCCGTCCTCGTCCAGCTCGACCTGCCCCTTCACGAGCTGGCTGCGCGGGTCGTGGCCGATCGCGACGAAGAAGCCCGACACGTCCAGCGTCGACTCGCTGCCGTCCTGGGTGTCCTTCAGCTGCAGGCCCTCGACCTTGCCGTCGCCGAGCACCCCGGTGATCTGCGTGTTCAGCTGCCACTTGATCTTCTCGTTCGCGCGGGCGCGCTCGAGCATGATCTTGGACGCGCGGAACTCGTCGCGGCGGTGGACGATCGTGACGGACTTCGCGAACTTCGTCAGGAAGGTCGCCTCCTCCATCGCCGAGTCGCCGCCGCCGGCGACCACGATGTCGTGGTCGCGGAAGAAGAAGCCGTCACAGGTCGCACAGGCCGACACACCGCGGCCGAGCAGCTCTTGCTCGCCCGGCACGTTCAGGTACCGCGCCGCGGCACCCATGGCGAGGATGACCGCGCGAGCGGCGTACCGCTTGCCGTTCGCGTGGACGTACTTGACGTCCCCGGTCAGCTCCAGCGACTCGACGTCCTCCGCGCGCAGCTCGGCGCCGAAGCGCTCGGCCTGCTTGCGCATCTCCTCCATCAGGTCCGGACCCATGATGCCGTCGCGGAACCCGGGGAAGTTCTCGACCTCGGTCGTCGTCATCAGCGCGCCGCCGAACTGCGTGCCCTCGAACACCAGCGGTTCAAGCTGGGCCCGCGCCGCGTAAACGGCAGCGGTGTATCCGGCAGGACCCGACCCGACGATGATCAGGTTCCTGATTTCCTCGGCAGCCACCCGTGACCTCCGCTCGTAGTGACCCGTGTACCAGGCTCAACACGATCGTATGTGGCCATGTTCCCAGTCGTGACAGCCGCTACTTCTCCCCGACGACCTTGTCGAACAGGACGGCCGGATTTCCCGGTCCGCAGTCCGCGCCGAAGGCCACGAGCCGGAACTGGGCCAGCTTGCCGGTGGTCAGGATGATCATCACGCCGGCCTTGCCGCCGACGTTCACCGGGCGGATGCCCTCCGGGCGCACCTTCGGGTCCAGTCCGGCGGCCGCGATGCAGGCGTCGAGGCGGTCCTCGTTCTGCAGCGGGCCGAAGTCGCGGACGCCGATCGCCTTGCCGACCAGGGCCTGCGCGCCGGCGCCGTCGTTGCCGACCGACGGGCCCGTCGGAGCGGGAGCCGCGACGTTCGGAGTGCCGGTCTGCTGCGAGGTGCCCGGGATCGCGATGGTCATCGCGACGATCGCGGCCGCGGCCGCGGTCAGGACGCCGGCGGCCCAGCCGAGCCGCTTGTTCCGGCGCCGCCGGGCCGCCGCGAGGTCCACCACCGGGGCGTCCCCGGGCCCGGCCTGCTGCGGTGCCTGCGCGGCGCCCTGAGGCTGGTGCTGGGCTCGTCCAGACTGTGCTCGCTCGGGAAAGGCGGCGGCTGCTTCGGCGGCCAGTGCCGCGTCCAGCCGCGCGGCGAACTCCGCGGGCATCCGCGGGGCCGGCGCGTCCGCCAGTGAGGCGAGGTCGGCCTGCGTGGCGTCGAGGGCGTCCAGGATCGCCCGGGCCTCCGGGTCGGCGTTGACCAGCGCCCACAGCTCGGCCGCCTGCGGATCCTCCAGGACACCGGCGTGGAGGTCGGCGAGCACGTCGACAGACCAGGGCGGACCGACGGTCCCCCCGATCCCCCGGCTTTCGTCCGTCATCGTCCCTCCCCGCTACCCGGCTGACGCCCGGCCCGTTTGCTTTCGTGAGTTGGGACGTTCGCAATCGCATCGGGGTTCCGCAGGTGCCCGAGAACCTTCGCGAGTTTCCCGCGGCCCCGCGCGCAGCGGCTCTTCACCGTGCCCTCGGCGATGCCGAGCATCTTGGCCGTCTCGGCGACGGAGTACCCCTCGACGTCGACCAGCACGATCGGGGCACGCTGGTCTTCGGGCAGCTGGTCGAGCGCCTCGCGCACGAGCAGGCTGGTCTCCCGCTCGGCCATCGAGTCGCGGGTCGTGGCGGGCTCATTGAACCCGGTCTCCGGCAGCGGCACGGTCGGGCGTGCCTGGCGGCGGCGGATCCGGTCGAGGCAGGCGTTGACCACGATCCGGTGCAGCCACGTCGTGACCTGCGACTCCGCCCGGAAGTTCCCGGCCGCGCGGAACGCCGAGATGAACGCGTCCTGCAACGCGTCGGCGGCCTCTTCCGGGTCGCGGACCGTGCGCAGCGCGACCGCCCACATGCGGTCGCGATGTCGCTGGACGAGTTCGCTGAACGCATGAGGGTCCCCGGCGGCGTGAGCCGCTATCAGATCCGCATCCGTGGGAGCTGCAGCTGTCACCCGCAAGAGCCTACTGACCCTGTCGGGTGCGTCACCCCGCAGGCAGGAAGGACAGGTCGCCTATTTCGGTCATGAACTGCCCGTCCGCGTCGCCCAGCTGGGTGATCCAGACGATGAAGTACTGGCCCTGCGTCGGCTGGGCCAGCGCGATCGTCGTCTCGCCGTCCTTCAGGTCGCCGTTGCCGACCACCTTCGTGTCGGCCAGGTCGGGGTTCTTCCCGGTGGCCGACCGGATCTCGACCTTGGTGCCCGGGGTGCCCCCGATGACCTTCACCTGGCTGAGGTTGATCGGGTTTTCGAACGCGACGAGCAGCCCGACACCCGGCTTGATGGTCGGGAACTGCTGCTTGTACTTCTCGGTCCGCCACTCCGTCTCGGGCTTGCCGTCGGTCGCGTACTTCGCCCGGCCGGTGTTGTCGCCCTTGCCCTCGGGGTTGTAGACCGCCACCGACTGCGGGGGCACCGCGGCGCCCACGGACGGCGACGGCGGCGGGGCCGGGGTCGACGGCGGCGGGGGCTGCGTCCCGTTCTGCTGGCTCGACGCCGGCGGGGCGGCGACGTTGATCGACGGCCCGCTCGCCTTCGAATCGCCCTGGAAGACGTTGATCAGCATCAGGCCGCCCCAGGCGAGGATGATGACGGTCGCGACCACCAGCACCGTCACGCCGAGGGCGAGCTTGCGCCGCCGGGCGACGTCCTTGACCGGCTTCTTCGTGGTCCAGATCGTGCCGTCCGGCTCGACGGCGTCCCCGCCGACGGCCTTGATCAGCTGGGTGCGCTCCTCTTCCTCGGCGACCTGGTCGAGGACGCGCAGGATGGCCGCGCTGGTGCGGATGCCGCCGTTGCCGCCGTCCTCGATCGTGCGGACGGCCAGCGACGACAGGTCGGCCGGGACCGTCGGCACCAGCTGGCGCGGCGGGACGATCCGATTCTGCGGCGTCATCGGGGCCGCCGGGATCGCGGGCGGGCCGCCGGGCAGCGCCCAGCGGCCGGTCAGCAGCAGGTACAGGACCGCGCCGAGCGCCTTGACGTCGTCGCGCAG
Source organism: Amycolatopsis sp. DG1A-15b (assembly GCF_030285645.1). GTDB lineage: Bacteria > Actinomycetota > Actinomycetes > Mycobacteriales > Pseudonocardiaceae > Amycolatopsis. The sequence goes on along the minus strand of NZ_CP127296.1, from coordinate 8,109,667 downwards.
CGTCGCCTCCGGCAGCGGGCCGGGGAACGCGAGCTTCAGCGCGCCGCTCGGCGTCAGCCGCAGGCGCTGGGGGTGGTCGAGACCGAGGACGAGCCCGTTCTGGTGCGCCTGCTCGACGGCTTCGGCCAGCGCCTGCACCATCCGCGCGGCCGCGGCGGGCGCCACCGGCCGCTGCGCGACGAGGTCGACCAGGTCGCTGCCCTTGGTCCACTCCGCGACGACGACACCGAGCAGGCCTTCGCTCGAGGTGATGCCGCTGCCGAGGGCGAGCACGTCCAGCACGCGGGCGACACCGCCGTGGCCGAACTTCGACGCGTGCGTCGCACGTTCCAGCGTCCGCCGGGCCAGCCGGGCGGCTTCGGGATCCGCCGGGTCGCCGACCAGCAGGGTCAGCGCCACGTCCCGCTTCAGCTGCCCGTCCCGGGCGCGCCAAAGGTGCGCGTCGCCCCGCTCGTCCACGCCGAACTGCGCGAGGAGGCGGTAGCGGCCGTCGCCGACCACACGCCCGGGGGCCAGCGATCCGACCTGGGCCTTGCCCACGTGGTTCGCACCCCCCGCCTGTTCGCTCCGCCTCGTGTCCACCCGCACTCTCCCGCTAGCTCCCCGCTCCAAGGTTACCCAGAATACGACGCGGGAGTCGTCGCCTTCCGTACCGCAATCGTTACCGGCGCTTGATCAACCGGGTGAACCTCGAAGTGGCCGGCTGGAGCTCCTCGACCTTCAGGGCCATCAGCACGCCGAACGAGACGACGATGCCCACGATGCTCTGCAGCAACAGTTTCGCCCAGGCCCCCAGGCGAGGCCCGAACGCGTCCGGCACGAGCTTCCCCGCCAACCATGCGGCGGCGACACCGAGGACGCTCGCCACGACCGTGAACAGAATCACGCCGATCACCCGCTTGCTGCGCAAGTTGCCCAGCGTCACCCAGAGCCAAACCTGGCCGAGGATCGCGCCGACCACGAACGTCAGCGCGTTGACCATCATCACGCCGAGCACGACGTTGTCCGGCGCCAGCAGCACCGGGCACAGGTACAGCAGCGGCACCTTGACCAGCGTCATCACGATCATGATCAGCGTCGGCGTGCGGGCGTCCTTCATCGCGTAGAACACGCGCATCTGCAGCATCACCAGCGCGTACGGCAGCAGGGCGAACGCCGAGATCGCCAGCGCGTCGCCGAGCCGCTCGGCCGTGTCGAGCGTGCCCTTGCCGAAGGTGAACAGCGCGATGCCGATCGAGCCGCCGACCACGGTCATCACCGCGGAGATCGGCACGAGCATCACCGTCGAGATCCGGGACGCGTACGACAGGTCGCCGATCAGCTTCTTGTGGTCGCCGTCGGCCGCCGCGCGGCTCATCCGCGGCATGATCGCGGTCAGCAGGGAGACGCCGATGACGCCGTACGGCAGCTGGAAGAGCAGCCAGGCGTTGCTGTAGGCCGTCACACCACCGGGCGAACCGCTGGTCAGCACGCGCGTGTTGATCGTGTAGCCGACCTGGCTCACCGCGACGTAGCCGAGGATCCACAGCGCGAGGCCGCCGAACTCCTTCATCTGCTTGTCGATGCCCCAGCGCCACTTGAACCGGAAGCCGGACCGCAGCAGCGGCGGGATCAGCAGCAGTGCCTGGGCGACGATGCCGCCGGTGACGCCGATGCCCAGCGTCAGCACCTTGGGGTCGGTGATCGAGACGTGGCCGGTGTCGATGTCGCCCGGCATGATCCAGACGACCAGGATCGTGAAGATGACCACCAGGTTGTTGATCACCGGCGCCCACGCCGTCGGGCCGAAGATCTGCTTGGCGTTGAGCACGGCCGAGAGCAGCGCGAACATGCCGTAGAAGAAGATTTCCGGCAGCAGCAGGTAGGCGAACGCCGTGGTGAGGTCCGCACTCGCCCTGCCGGAGGAGTCGACATAGAGACTCGTGAACGCCGGCGCCGCGATCACCGCCACCACCGTGCCGACCAGCAGCAGCGAGAACGCCACCGTGATCAGGCGCTGGGTGTAGGCCGTGCCGCCGTCGGGGTCGTCCTGCGAACGCACCAGCAGCGGCACCACGACGCTGGCGAGCACGCCACCCATCAGCAGTTCGAAGATGATGTTCGGCATCGTGTTGGCGACGTTGAACGAGTCGTTCGCGATGCCCTGGCCGATCGCGCCGACCAGCAGCAGCTTCCACAGGAAGCCGGTGATCCGGCTGATCAGCGAGGCGATGGCCATCCGGCCGGACGCCTTCGCCAGCGACGGCGCCTTGGCCGGGGCCTCCGGCACGTCCTCGCCCGGCCGGGGCTTGACCAGCGGCCCCTTGAGCGCCGGCATGACCTGGGTGGCCAGCGCGTCGTACGGCCGCATGACGTCGGGGTCGGCGACCGGCCAGCGCGAGTTCAGCGGAACGCCGGCGGTGCGCGGGATGAACCGCGTCGCCTCCGGGTCGGGTGGGCGCGGGACCTGCTGCGCCTCCTCCTGCCACGGCCGGACGGGCGCCGGGCGGCGGGAGCCGCGGCCGCGGGGCGGGACGGGCGTGCCCGGCGGCGGGGTGCCGGGGCCCAGCGCCGGATTGCCGGGCGGCGGGGTGCCGGGAGGCGGGGTCGGGGGCGGTGGCAGCGGCGGCGCGGACGGCTGCGGCAGCCGGCCTTGGAGCGACGCGCTCTGCTGCGGCCCGCCCGGTTGTGGCGCGCTCGGTTGCGGCGGCGGGCCGGGCGGCCCCGCCGGGTTCGGCAGGTTCGGCGGCGGCACCGGCTGGACGCGGGTGGGCGCCGGCCCCGCGCCGCGCGGGGGCTGGCCGCCGCGCGGCGGCTGAGGCGGGCCCTGCGGGGGCGGGACGCGCCGGACGGGGCGCCCGTCACGTCCGGGGCCGTCGTCGCCCACCGGACGTGGCTCGCGGACCGGACGGCCGTCTCGAGGAGGTGCGTCGTCGCCTGCCGGGCGTTCCCGGACCGGAGCCTCGTCGTGGACGGGCCAGCCGTCGCGCGGGGGAACGTCGTCGCGGGCGGGCCGCCGGCCACGGGCCGGGGCGTCTTCGCGCCCGCGACGCTGGTCGCGGGCCGGGCGGCGAGGCGGGACGTCGTCGCGGACCGGACGCTGGTCGCGGACCGTCGCGTCGTCCGGGGGCGGCATCTGGCGGGTGTGGCCGTTGCGGGGCGGCTGGCGGCGGCCGCGCTCCGGGGGCGGAGGCGGCGGCTGGCGGCGGACCGGCTGGGACGGCTGTGCCGGCTGTGCTGCCTTCGGGGGCCCGTCGCCCCGTTGCGGGGGCGGGGGGCCTTCGCGCCGAGGACGACCCGCACGCTCGGGTGGTAAGCCCGGCTCTCTCTCCAACGCGTGCCCAATCCTCGGTGCTCTACTCCGGTGCCGCGGCCCGGTGCCGCGCACGTGCGGACCAAGGGTAATCGCGAACCGCCCGGAACACTCAAAGGCCGAGCGATCAGCCCACGACGTCGCGGCCCGCGCGGGCGTCCTTCACCCGCCGGTAGATCCGCCGGGAAGCGAGCAGAAGCAGGGCCACACCTGCGGCGACGGTCGCGATGATGGTGATCGCGCCGTATTCGGTGGACGTCAGTTCGAACCGCGCGGATGACCCGAGCGGGGTACCGGTCGGCGTGCGCAACGACACATCGACGCTGAACCGGCCGGCCCGCAGCGCCTCCACCGGGAGGAAGTAGTTCTTGCCGCCGCTGGCGGGGAAGAACCGGTCACCGGCCTCCTCCGGGCGCAGGCCGGTGTTGTTGTCGAGGGCGAACCGGGCGTTGATCCCCACCGGCAGGTCGTTGCTGACGTACACCGGCAGCGGCGAGTTGCCGGACGCCAGCGCGATGGTCTGCTTCGGCTGCGAGACGGTCACCCGGCCGCTGATCGCCGTCAGCTCGGCCTGGGCGTTCGTGGTCGCGGCGTCCGCGGGCAGTCCCCGCCACGCCGTGGAGGCACCGCGCAGCTCGGCCAGCCGGACCGGCTCGACGACGTCGTCCGGTTTCACCCGTTTGGTCGGGTCGAGCTGCATCGCGGACGCCAGCCCGGTGGCCTTGACGTCGAGCCCGGCCAGCGTCGAGACGACGTCGGCGTCGACGCCCGTGACCGGGACCGGCTCACCGTCGCCGACCGAGCCGGAGGTCGCCGGGGCGGCGGCGAGCAACGCCGGCAGCCCGGTCGCGGTGACCAGGCCGGCGTTCAGGAAGTCGCCGACCTGCTGCAGGTAGGTGGCGAACTCCTCGGGCGAGGCGTCCCAGCGCCGCGGCGGCGCGACCAGCACGTGGTCCGGCCGCTGCTGCCCCGCGGCCAGGCCCAGCCCGGCGCGGTAGGCGAGGGCACCGAGGCCGTTCTGGGCGGCGATCGCCCGCTCGGTCGTCGCGGGGACCGTGACCGAACCGGGCACGGTCGGAACGCCCGTCATCGCGGCGGAGATCAGCGAGTCGGTCGGCTGCACGCGAACGGTGCTGCCCTGCACGGTGACGCCGCCGCCGGCCGCGGCGGGCGCGAGCTTGCCCGCGTCGGTGAGCAGGGTCCGCACGCCGGCCTCGGTGAGCGCGGTGAGCACCGACGCGCTGGGCGTGCCGTCCGGCCAGAGCACGCCGGTCTGCGGGGTGACGTCGGTCAGCTCCTGGATGGTCGCCGCGCCGGTGGCCGCCCGGGTGACCAGGCCGGTGTCGCCGGGCCGGATCCGGGTGAGCGCGTCGAGGTCGGCGTCGGCGAACGGCAGCGCCACCACGCAGCGGCCCCCGACCAGGGTGCGGAGCTCGGACAGCCACGTCTTCGCCGCCTCGGCGCCCTTGCCGTCGACGTTGCCCGCGTCGGTGTGGACGAGGTAGCCGCGGGTCATCGCGTCGACGGTGGCGAGCAGGTCCGGGTCGAGCGCGAAGCACATCGACTTGGCGAGGCTGGAGTTGTCCCGCACGGCCGACGCCGCCGAGGTGACCAGTGCGTTCAGCCGGCCGTCCCCGCTGAGCTCGGCGGCCAGCCGGTCGTCGGCCAGCACCACCGGGTTGCCGTACGGCGCCGCGTAGACGTGCGGGACGTTGCCGGTCAGCGGCCAGAGCAGGGTCATGCTCGGCGGCGTCCCGGTCCGGCCGCCCGCCTGCCGGCCCGGCCCGGCCAGCACCGGCATCAGCATGCTGACCGCGCCGAGCCGCGCGGGCCCGCCGAACTCCGGGGTGCCGTTGACGTTGACCAGCAGCGGGTAGACGCCGGGGAGGGCGAACCGGCCCGCCCGTGTCCCGGTCAGCGGGACGGTGATGTCCAGCGGGGCGCTCTGACCCGGCTCCAGCACGTCGGCGACCGACGTGAACTCGGTCAGCGGGGTGTCCCTGACGACCGCGCCGGACAGCACGTCGCCGACCCCGCGTTCGGTCGTCGCCCGGTCCCCGACCTGCAGCCGCACCTGCGGCTTGACGACCCGGCGGTCGCCGGTGTTGGTCACCGTGCCGGTGACCGTCAGCGTCGTCGTCGAAGTCGTGATCACCCGCGGGCTGAGCCCGGCCAGGTCGACGCGCAGGCGCGCGCCGTCGGCCGCCTGGGCCACCGAGACGCCGGCGAGGGCGGGGACGGCCAGGAAGAGGACGGAAAGGAAGGTTGCGGCGAACCGCTTCACTCGGGGGCTCCCTCAGGGGCGTGCTCGTCTCGTCCGAGGACGTCCGGGCGCGCGAAAAGTTCCTTGGCCTTCCGGACGAGCTTGCGCTCGTCGGAGTAGGCGAGTTTGGTCTCCAGCTCGGCCAGCGGGACCCAGGCCACCTCGGTGACCTCGACGTCTTCGTCGGAGAGCTCACCGCCGAGCGCTTCGAGCAGGAAGTGGTGCACGGTCTTGTGGATGCGCCGCTTCTCGGCCACGAACCAGTAGTCGATGGTGCCCAGTGGCCGCATGACGCGTGCGGAGATGCCGGTTTCCTCCTTCACCTCGCGCACAGCCGTCTGTTCCACCGTCTCACCGTCCTCGATGTGGCCCTTGGGCAGCGACCACAGCAGTCTGCCGTGCCGGTCGAGCCGGCCGATCAGCACCGCCTGTTCGCGCTCCGCGTCCACCACGAGACCACCGGCCGACGTTTCGTCGACCGTGGTCAGGCGCCTGCCGCGTTGACGCCTCCGCCGCCTGCGCGGCTTCGAGGCGCCGGGGCGGCCGGCTGATCCAGACATGCTGCGATGCTAGAGCAAACGGTTGCCCCGGTAGGCTGGCTCTCCGTGTCCGTGTCCGGCGGTGCCTGGAGCAATCGCACCTGGAACGTAGTGGGATTTTCGTGAACGACGTGGTCGACAAGCAGGTGGTGGAGCTGATGCAGGTCTCCCCACTGGCGGAGGAGCTGGCGGAGCGGTTCGCCAGGGCGGGGCACCGCCTGTACCTCGTGGGCGGGAGCGTGCGCGACGCGCTGCTGGGCCGGCAGTCCGGCGACCTCGACTTCACCACCGACGCGCGGCCCGACCGGGTGCTGAAGATCGTCAGCGGCTGGGGCGACGCGGTCTGGGACGTCGGCATCGCCTTCGGCACGGTCGGCGTGACGAAGAAGGGCATGCAGCTCGAGATCACGACGTTCCGCGCCGACAGCTACGACCGCGTCGGCCGCAACCCCGAGGTCACCTTCGGCGACAGCATCGAGGGCGACCTGCTGCGCCGCGACTTCACGGTCAACGCGATGGCCGTGGAGCTGGCGTCCAAGACGTTCATCGACCCGCATGACGGGCTGGGCGCCCTGCGGGAGCGGGTCCTGGACACCCCGGCGACGCCGCAGGAGTCGTTCGCCGACGACCCGCTGCGGATGCTGCGCGCGGCCCGCTTCGCCGCGCAGCTGGGCTTCACCGCCGCGCCGCGGGTGGTCGACGCGATGACGTCGATGGCGGAGGAGATCGACCGGATCACCGCCGAGCGGGTGCAGGCCGAGCTGTCGAAGCTGATGCTGGCGGCCGACCCGCAGCCGGGCCTGGAGCTGCTGGTCGACTCCGGGCTGGCCGACCGGGTGCTGCCCGAGGTGCCCGGGATGCGGCTGGCGATCGACGAGCACCACCAGCACAAGGACGTCTACCAGCACTCGCTGACCGTGCTCGCCCAGGCGATCGACCTGGAGAAGACGCACGAGCCGACGTCCGAGCCGGATCTGATCCTCCGGCTGGCGGCGCTGCTGCACGACGTCGGCAAGCCGGCGACCCGGGAGTTCCAGCCGGGCGGCGGCGTCAGCTTCCACCACCACGAGGTGGTCGGCGCGCGGATGGCCCGCAAACGTTTGCGGGCGCTGAAGTTCTCGAAGGAGATCGTCGACGACGTCTCCCAGCTCGTGTTCCTCCACCTGCGGTTCCACGGCTACGGCAAGGGCGAGTGGACGGACTCGGCGGTCCGCCGGTACGTCACCGACGCCGGGCCGCTGCTGACCCGGCTGCACAAGCTGGTCCGCGCCGACTGCACCACCCGCAACCGCCGGAAGGCGGCCGCGCTGCAGGCGACCTACGACGACCTCGAGGCCCGGATCGCCGCGCTCAAGGCCAAGGAGGACCTCGACCGCGTGCGGCCGGACCTCAACGGCGAGCAGATCATGGAGCTGCTCGGCCTCAAGCCGGGGCCGGACGTCGGGAAGGCGTGGAAATTCCTCAAGGAGCTGCGCCTGGACCGCGGGCCGCTGGACCACGACGAGGCGGTCGCCGAGCTGAAGAAGTGGGCCGCGGAAAACGGCATCGGGGGCGTCTGACCGGTGGCGGGCGGGGGCAGCTTCCTGGTGGCGCTGCTGCGGCGCGGTGCCCCCGCGATCGCCACCGCCACGAGTGAGCTGCCCGACGAGATCGCCGATCCGGCCCCGATGCACGCGCTGCGGCGCATCTCGCGGATGTCGGGTCCGATCGACCCCACCGAGCGCGACGGCCTGCTGCTGCGCGCGACCCGGTACGTCGTGCTCATCCCGCTGGCGTACCGGCTGCTCGCGGTGCCCGGCCAGTTCGGCGTCTACGTCTTCCAGCGCGGCACGACCGGGCTGCTGCCGGTCGGGGTGTTCACCCTCCTGTCGGTGGCGCTGAACGTCATCGGCCTCCGCTGGATGTTCCGGTCGGCGCCGTTCCGCGGCCGGAACGCCGGGAAGCTCCTGGCCGTCGACCTGGCCTTCACCGTGCTTTCGCCGCTGGTCATCGCGCTGACCGTGCCCACGCAGGCGTACTTCGACGCGCTCGCGGTCACCAGCGTCCACCTGTTCGGCGAGATCGGGCTGCTGACGCTCGCGCTGGGTCTCCCCAGCGGTGTGGTGTTCGGGCTGCTCAGCTTCCCGCTCCGGATGCTGGCCAACTGGCTGAACACCGGCGGTTTCCTGGCCGGGGCCGCGTTCTCGACGTACTCCGTCCTGCTCGCGGAGCTCTTCCTGGCCACCGCCGCGCTGGTGCTGACCGGTCTCGGCACGCGCCTGGCGCTGGCCTACGGCACCCGCAACGGGCGGCTCGCCGAGCGTGCCCAGCAGCACCGGATGCTGCACGACACCGTGCTGCAGACGCTGGAGGCGATGGCGCTGTCCGGCCCCGGCGACGCCGAAGAACGGCTGGTGGAGATCCAGCGGCTGGCGCGGGCGCAGGCGATGGAGATCCGCCACACGATCGAGTCGGCGGCGTCCGAGCGGGCCGAGGCCGGCGCCCGGCCGCTGGGTGAGAAGCTCGCCGCGCTCGCCGCCGAGATGGCCCGCGACGGCCTGCGCGCCCAGCTCGTGGTGGCCGAGCTCGACGACGACACGCTCTCGGAGGTCCGGCAGATCGCCATCCGGGACGCCGTCCGCGAGGCGATGCGGAACACGATGAAGCACTCCGGCACCGACCGGGTCGTGGTCCGCGTCGAGGAGCGCGACGGCGGGATCGCGGTGATCACCCGCGATCACGGGAGCGGGTTCAGCGCGGCCGACCACCCGGCCGGGTTCGGCATCAGCGAGTCGATCACCGCGCGGCTGGCCGAGGTCGGCGGGACGTCGCTGGTCGAGTCGGGACTCGCCGGGGGTGGCACGCGGGTGACGTTGTGGGTCCCGTTCTGATATTCCCTGACCATGACCTCGATCGACCTGCTGGCCGACGCCCTCGCCGCCTACCGCTCCGGTGACCGCGACCGGGCCGCCGAACTCGCCGCCCAAGCCGGGCGGGCCGGCTCCACCCTGGCCGACGAACTGCGGACCTACCTGGCCGGCGACGGCTCGGCGCCGGTGTACGACCAGCCGAGCGCGTTCACGGCGTTCATCCGCGGCGGCGGCAACGTCGAGCTGTACCGGGCGCTGAGCGCCGAGCTGGCCGCGCGGTACGACGGCGCGAAGCCGGAGTCGCTGCTCGACCTCGGCTGCGGTGACGGTCTCGCCGTGGTGCCCGCGCTGGAGCAGGCGTCGCACCTCCCGCCGCGGATCGACCTGGTCGAACCGTCGGCCGCGCTGCTGGAAGGCGTGCACGAGCGGGTGCCCTCGGCCCAGTGCTGGCAGTCGACCGCGCAGGACTTCCTGGCCCGCGACGACCTCGGCTGGGACTTCGTCCAGTCGACGTTCGCGCTGCAGTCCATCGAGCCGGAGCAGCGCGCGGAGGTGCTGCGCGCGCTGCAGCCGCGCACCGGGACGCTGGTGCTCGCCGAGTTCGACGTCCCCGAGTTCGAGGAAGGCTCGCCGGAGCACCTCCGGTCGCTCGTCGAGCGCTACGAGCGCGGGGTGGCCGAGTACGGCGAAGACGCCACGCTGGTCGCCCAGGGCTTCCTGCTGCCGGTGCTGCTCGGGATCGTCTCCGGGCAGCAGCGGACGAACTGGGAGCACCCGGCCGCGGTCTGGGCGGAGCAGCTGACGACGGCGGGCTTCGCGGAAGTCGACGTCACCCCGCTCGCCGACTACTGGTGGTCGCCCGCCGTCCTGATCACTGCCTGCTGAGCGAGCCGGTCTCCACGTGCTGGGCGAGCGGCCGGGGCAGCAGGTGGGCGACCGCGCCACCCGGCATCCCGCCCCACGGCGCCGCCACGCCGGTCAGCACGCGGATCGCGCGCTGCACCCGGTACAGCCGCTTCTCGCGTTCGCGCTCGAACGCCAGCGCCGTCTCGACGAACCGCGAGCCGTCGGCGTGCACCAGGTTGCCGGTCTCGTTGCCGAACCGGACGACCGTGGTGCCCGGCGGCAGCGTGATCAGGCGCTTGCCGCGGTAGAAGTTCAAGGGCGGTTCGCCGCGCATCGGCAGGATCGGCCAGTCGGCTGGCAGGTCGGACTCCTCCGCCGGCCGCGGCGGGAGCATCAGCAGCACGCCCAGCAGGAACCGGGCCGCGTCGCCGAGCGAGCCGAACGCCACCGGCTCGTCGGACGGCGGCCGCGAAACCTCCCAGCCGTTCTCGGCCCGGCGCAGCGTCCAGACGTCCTCGGCCGGTATCTCGTTGGCGCCGATCCGGTAGGCCGCCGCCGGCACGCCGTGCTCGGCGAGCCGCTGCTGGAGCAGCTCCAGGGTCTCCGCGCCGCGCAGGTTCCGGACCGGCTCACCGCGGGCGACGCGGGTGAGCGCGCGCTCGTCCGGCAGATCCGCCGCCGTCTGCGGCGGCCGCGGCTGGCCGAGGACCTCCGCCTCGGCCGTCGCGCGGACGAGCTCCCGGACGAACGGCGGCCGGAAGCCCGCCGCACGCGCGTGCTCGACCAGCTCCGGCTCCGGCGGCACCCCGTACTTGCGCAGGTAGTGCGGCACGGCGGCGGGCCAGATCCAGGTGCCGTCGGTGTGGAACGCGTTCGGCACGTCCGGCTTGGCCCCCGGCGCGCCGAAGATGTCCGGCAGCGGCGCGGGCCGGTGCAGCGCCACCGGCGCCCGGAACAGGTAGTCGAGCAGGCCACGGACCTGGTCCGGCGGCACCGGCGGCCGGGTGACCACCGGGCGCTCGCCCTCGACGTGGGCGTCGGCGACCCGCGCGTGCCGGAACACGACGTCCAGCGGCAAGCCCGCCTTCGCCGTCAGCCACGCCGGCAGGTGCTTCGGCGTCCGCGGGAAGGTGGCCAGCTCCAGCTCGTAGGCGGCGGTCGACGGGCGGCCGCCGTCGTTGGGCGGCACCCGCCAGTCCGGCTCGCGGTCGGCGTCGAAGTCGAAGTCGAACTTCGACTCGGCGTCGAGGGTGAACGTGCCCTGGAACCAGGTGCCGGCCTCGGCCTGGAACATCGCCGCCCGCAGCCGCGCGAAGAGCCCGCCGAGCCGGGGCACCGCGGGCAGCGACACCGACACCGGGCCGTCCTCGTCGCCGACCGCGCGGACCTCGATTTCGGCGTAGTCACCCACCTGCCGGAATTGCGCGCCGACCCGCGTCCAGCCGCCGGGCACGGTGTGCAGCAGCGTCCGGCCGATGGCGCGCAGCAACGCGTTCTGGTCGCCGGTCCCCGGCTGCGGCCGCGCCTCCGGCGTCTCGGTGAAGTCCAGCCGCGTCTGCCACAGCGCCGTGACCTGCTTGGCCGGCACGGTGACCGAGAAGTCGGTCAAGCCCAGCTGCGCCGCGCGGGCGGCGTCGTCGCGGACCCAGCGCAGGGTCAGCTCCGGCCGGTCGCCCGGCGCGACCTCGAAGACCTCGCCGTCGTACTCGGCGAAGGTCCGCAGCGTGAACGTCGACGGCACCTCGCTCGCCGGCACCACCCGCGCCGGACGCCCGTCGAACTCCTTGTCGAAGCCCTCCGGCGGCTCCTCCTCCGGCAGCACGGACAGCAGCACCGTGCCGTCCGTGGTCGATCGCTGCGCGCGGAAAGTCCCCTCGCCCCACGTCGCATACAGGCCGTCCGGGCGTTCGGCCACTTCAACCCGGTTACGCACGTTTGTCCTCCCCGTCCCCAGTAGCCCCAAAGAACCTAGTCGACCGGGTACCGAGCGAACCACCGGTCGTCGCCCGGCGCACCCGGGCCGAATTCGGTCAGCGCGTCGTCCGCGAGACCGACGATGACTTCGCGGAGTTCCAGCCGGTCGAGCCAGCTTGGCCGCAGCGCCTCCTCGCCGTACATCGCGCCGACGAGGTTGCCGCAGACGGAACCGGTCGAGTCGCTGTCACCGCTGTGGTTGACCGCCGCGAGCAACGCCGAGTCGGCGTCCGTGGTGGTCAGTGCGATGTACACCGACATCGACAACGCCGTCTCGCCGACGTTGCCCTGTCCGAGCCGCTCCAGCTTCTCCGGCGTCGGCGGTCCCTGCTCCGCCAGTGCCGCGTCGAGCGCCGCGCTCTGCTCTTCGTGCCCGGGATGCTTGACGAGCTCGGCCCGTGCGGTCGCGACCGCGTCGAGCAGCGGCCTTCCGTGCAGCAGCTCGTGCACGATCACCGCGAAGCACCCCGACGACAAATACCCGCTGGGGTGACCGTGGGTCAGCGCCGCGCTCTCGGCCCCGAGCCGGAACACCTCGGCGAGGTCGTCCGACCACAGCGCGATCGGCGCCGCGCGCATCACGCCGCCGCAGCCCTTCGAGTTGTTCACCGGCCGGTCGATGGTGCCCCGGACGCCCGAGCGGCCGTACGCCTCGAGTTCGCCGAAGCAGGTCAGCCCCGGTGCGCGCCGGCTGAACAGCTCCTGGTGGCCGCTCAGCCAGCCGTCGGCCGCTTCGACCGCCGACTGCGGTCCACGGGCCCGGTCCCACGTGACGCCCTGGGTGTGCAGCCAGCGCTGGTAGGCCATCTGCAGCGAGTGGACGACGTCCGCGGACCCGGTCCGGCGCTCCTGAGCGTGGGCCCTGATCAGCGCTTCGAGCGTGAAGAGCGTCATCTGCGTGTCGTCGGTGATCCGGCCGACGCCGCCGTACGCGGGGATGAAGTCGGTGATGCCGTCCGGCCCGGCGATCTCCCGGATCCGGTCGATCGAGTCGAACTCGGTCTTCGCGCCCAGCGCGTCACCGATCGCCCCGGCCAGCAGGCTGCCCCGCAGTCGCGATCGCAAGTCGGGACCCGTCCCCTTCGGTTCCGGCGTGAACCGGCCGCTCGGGTACCGGCGCTCCCAGCGTGCGTGTTCGGCGGTCTCCGTCCGGAGGCCGTTGCGGTTGAAGTACCAGAAGACGTCGCCGGCGACGTCGTCGAGCAGGCCGAGGTCGGGCAGCTCGGTGGCCCAGGGCAGGCCTGGCACCCCGACCCGGGCGCCGACCAGTGCACCGGCGATCGCGCCCGCCACCGGCCCGGACCGCGCCGCGAGCCGGATCGCGGCTTCCGGGTCGTAGCCGCGCTTGGCCGCGGCGAACAGCGCGCGGCCGAGCACCGACCGGACACTCCGGCCGTCGCCGATGGACTCCAGCTGGGTGACGTCGTCGGCGTCGCGGTCCGCGCGCAGCGCCAGCGTCGACGCCGCCAGGTCGCCACCGACCTCGTGCAGGCGGACGTGCACCGGCAGCGCGAACGGCTCCCGCGTCAGCAGCGCCTGGAACAGGGAAATCAGCAGCTCGACGCCTTCGGTGACCTCGGCGCCGGCGGCGCTGCCGGTCAGCTCGCGGGCGACGTCCTTCGCGTACCGCTCGCCGTCGACGTCCGCGAGGGCCACCGCGCCGGCCGGGGTCGCGGCCAACGCCGTGGCCAGCAGGGCGGAGAACTCGGCGGGCGCCGGACCCGCGTGCCGGGTCGCGACGGCGAGCCAGCCGACCGGGTCCGGCTCGGGCAGGGTCGCCGGCACTTCGCCGGTCGGCACCGGCGGCAGGCCGCGCAGCACGATGTCGGTGTGGAACAGCAGGTGCCGCGTCAGGCCGCCCAGGGGCAGGGGGCTCGCCGGGTCCGCGCCGCCGCCCAGGGCGTCACCGATCGCGAAGCCGACGTATGCGCCGAGGATCCGGTGCCACGCGAAGCGGTCGGCCGGTGTTCCGAAGGCGGAGAACTTCCCGAACGTCCACGGCACCGGCCGTGGGCGCGCGTCTTCGTCCACGTGCGCGATCAGGCCGTTCGCGCCCAGGTCGGCGGGCCATTCCGGCTCCTGGCCGGCCCGGCGGCGGACGCCGTTGCGGTACTGCCAGGCGAACCCGCGCAGGTACCGGACGCACTCCTCGGGCGTCAGTTCGAAGTGGTGGTCGCGGGCGTGGTCCAGGGCGTACCGCAGGTGCCGTTCCAGCAGGTCGGGCGGCTCGACGCCGAACTCCGCGACCAGCGCGGGCAGCGCCGCGGCGACCTCGGGCCCGGCCTCCGGCGCGGGCTCCTCGACCGGGGGCCGGGGTGCGGTCGCGGCACCGCGGGCCGCGGCGAGCTCGGCGGCGGTCAGGCTGCGGACCAGGCCGCTGCCGGGGTCGAGCGTCAGTCCCGAAGACGGCGGCAGCTCCCGGACCGGTACCCGCCACCGGCGCGGGTACCGTCCGGGCACCTTCGCCGACGAGCTGTAGGCGATGACTTCGCGGCCGCCCGTGCCGGGGACCGGCCGCAGCAGCGGCTCGCCGGTGCCGAGCAACGGCACGAGGACTTCGCAGTCCAGCAGGGCGCGGACGAACTCGGCGCGGCTGATCCAGTTCGCGGCCAGGTAGTTCAGCAGCTTCTCGGCGTCGGTGGCCGGCACCGGGAAGCCGCGCCAGACCGGGCCGGGGGTGTACTGCTCGTTGACCCGGTACTCGCCGTTCGCCCGGGTCCAGCCGCGCACGGCCCGCACCGGGAGGTCGAGCTCGGGGAACGCCTTCTCGTCGAACTCGGGGTCGACGTCCGGGCGCCACTCGGCCTCGGCGGGCGCACTCGCCATCGCCGGCTGGTCGAACCCGATCTCGCCGCCGTCGTCCGGCACGAGGACCACCGGGCCGGGGAACAGGCCGGCGCCGATGTCGGTGCCGTCCAGGTAGGCGGCCGCGTTGACCGTGAAGCTCCAGCCGTCCGGGCGGCGCGCGGTGAACTCCGGCCGGATCCGCAGCCGGTCGCCGCCGGGCCGCGCGCGCAGCCACTCCCGCGCGCGAGCGGCGGCTTCCTCTTCGTCCATTCTCCCCATCCTCGCGCTAATGCCGCGGGTACCGCTCGATCCAGGCGTCGCCGAGCGCGCTCAGCGCCGAGTGCCGGTCGAAGTGCCAGTACGCGTCCGAAGCGACGTTTTCGACCAGGTACCGCAGCTCCAGCTGGTCGACCCACTTCTGCGGCAGCCCGGGGATCCCGGTACGCGCCCCGAGCAGGGCACCGGCGATCGCCCCGGTGAGCGCGCTGCGGCCGGAGTGGTTGACGGCGCGAAGCAGCGCCTGCTCCGGGTAGTTCTCGAAACCCGACAACGCGGCGAAGGCGCGTCCGAGGACCGACAACGTCGTCTTGCCGTCGCCGATCAGCTCGGGCATCCGCAGGTCGGGCAGGCCGTGCTCGCCGAAGAACGGCACTGACTCGGCGACCATGTCCCCGATCGCCGTCCACTCCGGGCCCTGCTGGAACTGGTTGTCCGGGTTGAGCACCTCGCGGCTGGTGTTCCAGATCGGGAAACTGAACGCATCCTTGGTCAGCGCGTGCTCGAACAGCCAGGTCAGGTAGGTCGCGGCGGCCAGGTCGGGCTCGTCGGGGTGGGTGACGCCGGCCAGTTCGCGCACCGCCTGCCGCGCCCCGCCGCTGAGCCCGCTGCCGGGGCCGGCCATGGTCAGCGCGGCGGGCAAGGCGGGGATCAGCGCGGCCGGCCCGGTCATCGGCGGCGCACCGGCGGCCCCGGTCGCGAGCTGGTGGTAGGCGTTGAGCTCGGCGTCGTCGATGTCCCGCCGGGCGTGCAGGTCCGGGACCTGCACGAGCCAGCCGTCCGGGGCGTCCATCGGCGCGCCCTGGGTGCGCAGCCAGCGCTGCAGCGCCCCGCGGACGACGCCGGGGAACAGCTCCTCGGCGTCGCGGGATTCGGGCTGCTCGCGGTGCGGGCTGCGGATGACGGCCTCGGTGTAGAAGAGCAGCCGCTGCGTCAGCGAGCCGATCCGGCCGGGCTGGTCGAACGCCGGGATCAGGTCGGTGACGCCTTCGATGCCGAACTTCGCGTGGATGTCGTGCAGCATCATCCGGTCGACGGCCGCGCCGAGCGCCTCGCCGAGCGCGAAACCGACGTACGCGCCCGTGACGCGCTGCCAGCCGTAGCGGAAGCCGTCGAGGTTCCGCTCGAAGTACTTGCCGAACGTGTCGAGCCGCGGCACCGTGCGGCCGGCGTTGTCGTACGCCGGGGCCAGGCCGTTCGCGCGCAGGTCGTTGGGCTTGCTGCGCGGCGGCTCCGGCATGTTCAGCCGCTTCAGCCAGGATTCGCCGAGCACGGTCTTCGCGCACTCCTCGGCCGTCAGCTCGAAGCCGCGCCGCCGGGCCTTCTCGGCCGCCATGAGCGGCGGCTTCACCGGATCCGGCAGGCCCATCCGGGCCGCGGTCTCGGTGGCGACCCGGATCAGGTCCTCCTCGGCCTCCGGGCAGCGCCCGTGCACGTCGATGCGTGGTTCGTGGCGCGGGAACCGCTTGACGATCTCCGCGAGTTCGCCGCTGGAGACGTCCTCGATGGTCGTCGGGCCGCCGTTGATCACCAGGTTCGGCGGGTGCTCGAACTCGGCCAGCGTCGCGACGTCGACCTTCCACCAGCCGTGCTCGCGCGAGGGCAGCTGCCGGGTCGAGCTGAACACCTTGAGCTCGTTGCGCTCCTCGGCGAAGTAGAACCGGTCGGTCTTGCCGGTCTCCAGGTCGAGCGGGACGAACACCTCGCACCGGATCAGCCCGATGAGCAGCAGTTCCCGGGTCAGCCAGCCGACGCTGCCGAACGACAGCAGCGTCTCCAGGGTGTTGTCCGGCTTCGGGTAGCCGCGGCGGATCGGCCCGGCCTTGTACTCGGGGTTTTCGCGTTCTTCGCCGGTCTGGTTGCCCTCGGCGTCGACCTTCACCCAGCCGGCGACGGCCTGCAGCGGCACGCCCAGCTCGCCGAGCCCGGCCTTGACGTACTCGGGGTCGACGACCTCGCGCCAGTTCTCCTGGCCGGGGAACGCCACCGGCACCGACAGGCCGCCGGGGTGCGGGTGCGCCTGGCGCAGTTCGCCGTCCGGCTCGCGGACGACGACCGACGGCGGCGGGAAGATCTCCTTCTCCGGCCGGCCCTCGTCGAGGAACGCGATGGTGTTGTAGGGCACCGACCAGCCCTCGGGGATGCGCAGCACCTTTTCGGTGTCCACCCGGAGCCCGGCGGGGCCGGAGACGTCCGGACCGTGCACCGCGCGCAGCCACTGGCCGACCTTGGCAATCGCTTCCGCCGCTTCCACCTACTCGATCCTCTCCAGGCTTCCGTCGGACTCGTGCTCGGCGATCGTCTTCGGCAGCACGAAGGCCACCGCGCCACCCGGCAGGTTCGCCCACGGAACCGTGATGCCGGTGATCACGTGCAGAGGGCGTCTGAGCCGGTAGCTCCGCCGCAGCCGCTCCCGTTCGAGCGGCAGCGACGTCGTGGCGAACCGTACCTCGCCGTGGTGAACGAGATTGCCGGGTTCCTCGCCGAAGCGCAGGACGACCGTACCCGCCACCAGCCGGGTGATGCGCTTGTTGCGGAGCAGGGTGAGGGGAGGCTCACCCGGCGCCGGGTGCACCGGCCAGTCGTCGAGCTCTTTCGCGGTCTCCAGCGGGGTTTCGTGCCCGGCGGTCATCCGCGCGGGGTGCAGCAGCAACGCCCCCAGCAGCTGCTGCGCGGCGTCCTCGAGCCGGGAGAAGTACTTCGGCGCGCGAGGTTTCCCGCCGGCGTGGGCAGCGACTTCCCAGCCGTCGGAGGTGTAGTTGAGGCACCACGCGCCGTCCGCGCGCTCGCCGACCCGGTACGCCTCGGGCCACACCCCGTGCTCGCCGAGCCGCTGCACCAGCACGATCAGCAGCTCTTCGTCACCGAGCTGCGGGTCCGGCGTGGTCTCCAGCTCGGCGGCGACGTCCCCGGCGGTCTTCTTCACGTCGGCGCGGCCCGGCTTCGGCCGCGGCTTGCCCAGCAGGTCCGCTTCGGCGGTCCGCCGGACCAGCGGCTCGACGTACGGCGGCTGGAAGTGGTGCCGGCGGATGTGCGCCACCAGGTCCGGCTCCGGCGGCACGCCGTGCGTCGCGAGCAGGAGCGGGACCGCTTCGGACCAGATCCACGTGCCGTCGGTGTGGAAGCGCTCGTCGCCGTCTTCGTGCACGACGGCTTCCCGCTCGAGGTACTGCAGCACGAGCGGCACCTCGGTGTCGGTCAGCGGCGGCCGCTCGACGTCCGGGCCACCGACGTCGGCGTGCCGGAACACCACACCCAGCGGCAGCTGCGCGCGCAGCCGCCACCAGTCCGGGACGTGCTCGTCGGCGCGCGGGAACGCGGCGAGCTCCTCCGGCCAGGCGGCCGGCTCGGGTGCGTGGGTCCACACCGGATCGTCGTCGAGCGCGAAGTCGAAGTCGAAGCTGCCGTCGGCGTTCAGGGCGAACCGCGCCTGCAGCCAGGTGCCGCGGCCTTCGGTGTACATGCCGGCCCGCAGCTCGGTGAAGAGGTCGGCCAGCTCGTCCGGCACGGCCGTGTTGTGGCCCGCGGTCTCGGTGTGCTTCCCGACCTGCCGGAAGTCGGCGACGGCGGGCACGTCGGCGTTGACGCGGTGCTCGCGCACGAGCTTTCCCAGGCGCACCAGGAGGGTGCGTTGCTCGTCGGGCGAAAGTCGATGTTCCACGTGAATCATTGCCCCGCGTTGAACCGGCTGGTCACCGTGAACGACGGCGGCTCACCGGCGGCGATCCGAGCGGCCTCGTCTTCCCACATCTTGAAGGTGCGCTTCTGGAGCGCGTGGACCAGCGCGGTCTCCTGCTGGGTACGGCTGCGTCCCTCCCGGGTGGCTGTGCCGTCAATTCCATTGATCGTCTCGTAAAGCGCGAAGATCGGGCCGTCGCCGGACAGGAAGTGGTTCCGCTCGACCTCTGTCTCGTAGATGAACTTCTCTTCGCTGAGGGGACCGTCGATGTGCGACTCGGTCGTGGCTCGCATGACCTCGCGAATGTGGCTGCTGTCCTGGACGAAGAAACCGGTCGTCAGATCGAGGAGGGTGCCCACCAAGCCACCGTTCGGCGCCGAGTCGATCCGGTAGGTCTGGGCGTAGTACTTGTAGAACCTGGGGGTCCGAACGGCCATCAGGTGCTCTCCTCGGATGTCAGTCCCCGCTGGAAGGCTTCCTCGAAACGGTCTCGGACCTGTTCGGTCAACGCCGCGTCGAGGGCTGCTTCTTCCGGCGAGAGGAAGCCCTCGCGGCCTTCCTTCTTGCTGAAGGTCTCGAAGTCCCGTCGCACCTCGTAGAGCGCGTGCTCGTACGAGGCGACGTCGTCGATGTGCGTCAGGTGCAGTCGCAGCTCGGCCACGTGCCCGTTCGGCAGCCGGACGTTCATTTGCAGATCCCGGTAGCCGCTGTCCTGGGGGTTGGCGAGCCGATCCGAGAACTTGACGATCGTCAGCTCGGGATCGGTGCGCACCGCGTCGAGTGCCCGGTACATGTCCGCCACTTGTTCGAACTGGATCTTGGTGCCGACCAGGTCGCGCAGGAGTGAACCATCCCAGCCGTACTTCGCGATCTTCGCCAGCGCTCGTACGCTGTCCTTCGGCTCCGGCCGAAACCCCGGGTGGCCATCGGTCTCGCCGGCGATCCGCTCCGTGATGCGGTTCAGCGTGCCCTGCGTCTCGGGCCAGCGTTCGCGCTCCTCGGCGACCCATTGCTTGCAGTACTCCGGATCGCCGACCCGGCCCTGGTCGAAGCTGCCGTGCCGCAGCGATTCAGGCGACGCCACGTCGGCGATCCGCGCCACGTCCGCGGAAATCTCCGCCTGCTCCGGGGTCGGGTCAAACGGCGCGACCCCCTGCTGCTCGACATCGTCGATGACGCTGTAACCGCGTTCGTTCACCTCGTGGACGGCGTCCTCGAGGATCGGGATCGCCTCGGGGTGCTTGAGCAGGCTGGCCAGCGTCTTCGGGTTGTCCAGCAGCGAGCGCGTCAGGTAGTCGTTGCCCGGGTCGGACAGCACCCGGACCAGGCCGGGGTGTTCTCCCAGGTGCGCGCGGATGTAGTCGGCGTCCGCGTGGCCGTCGAGTGCCGCGGCGACGTCGTCCCTGGCCAGGAAGGCGTCGTGTGGTGCTGCCGAGCCGTAGTCGCCGTGGCTTTCGTCGGCGCCGTGCTCGGGCTGGACGTGCACCTCGTCCGGCGTGCCGATGTGCATCAGCTTGATGCTCTTCGGCGGCTGTGGCAGGTGCATGAGGTCGCCGGACTGCGGGTCGATGAACGCGACGCCCTCACGGGTGTGCACGACCATCGCGACGTGCCCGTATTCGACCCCGTTCGGGCCCGGGTACTTCACCGCGACCACGGCGTGGTGGTCCAGCGGCTTCTCCCGCATCTCGCGGATGACGTCGTCGTAGCTGTCGCGCGCGGAGAACGTCTCGCCGAACCGGCCCTCGAGGTGTTCGAGCGTGCCGCGGCTGCCCATCTCGTGCGGCAGGATCGGCTCGGCCGTCATGTCACCGCCGCGCTGCCGGTCCATGTAGGCCTCGGGGCCGCGCGTGCAGTTGGTCATGTACCCGTTTTCGAGCGCGCCCGGCTGGTGGAAGCCCGGGTTGACGTCACGCAGGTGCGGGTGCCGGTCGTGCACGTAGGCCGCGCGCTCGGACGGCGTCGTCCCGCCGGCGTGGATGGCGGGTTCGGCGGGCGGGTTCGTCGCCCGCGCCAGCCGCGAGTAGTCGTGCACCGACACCGGGGCCGGCGGCGCTTCCGCCGGCGTCCCGGGCAGCTCGTGGACCGACGGCTGGTGCGGGGTGACGTGCTCCGGCTCGCCGAGGCCGCCGAGCCGCTCCATGATCGCGGCCTGCTTGCGCCGTTCGAACTCGGCCGCGTTGTGCTCGTTCTCGGCACGGCGCTCGGCCATCTTCTGCTGCGCGGCCTCGGGCTCGAGGTAGCGCGGGTGGCCGGGGCCGATCTCCTCGGCCACGATGACCCACTTGCGGCGGCCGTCGGGCGTGAGTTCGAGGCGCTTCTCGTGCACCAGCAGCTGGGTGCCGGGCGGCGACAGCGATTCGCGCTCCCCCGGGTTCTCGGCGAGCTTGGAGATGTCGCGGAGGTTGTCCGACCGGACGTGCAGCTCGACGTCGTCACCGAACTTCGACGTCGAGAACTCGCTGGTCTTGATGGACGCGCTTGAGAACGCGGGTTCGACGACCACCGAGCCCGGCTCGTACGGCCCGGCGACCAGCTCGGCCAGCCGCGGATCGCCGCCGACGTCGTAGGCGCGGATCGTCTCGCCGGACTCGGGCGCGATCTGGTGGAGGCCGTCCATGATCGCGCGCGTGTTCTGCTGCGCGAGGTCGAACCCGGGGTGACCGGGGCCGCGGCGCAGGGCCTCGTTGACGTCGTAGGCGTACTCGCCGCGGGTGTAGCCGTGCAGCGCGACGGCGCCCTCGTCGGTGACCGGCAGCCCGGCGGCGTCCCGGCGGGCGAGCGCGCGGTCGTGGATCTGCTGGTAGACGTCCTCGTCGCCGACCGCGCGGCGGATGCTCTCGTGGTCGGCCGGGGTGCCGCGGTGCTCGCCGTCGAAGAGGTAGCCCTCGTCGTGCGGGAGCCGTTCGGGGGTCGGGTTGAGCCGGTCGCTGATCGGCGCGTTTTCGACGACGTGGTGCGCGGGCGCGTCCCCGCCACCGAGCGGCATGGCGTGGATCCCGGTGGCGTCGTGCGGCAGTTCGGCGAGCCGCCCGGTGACGGGATCGGCGAACAGGACCCCGTGCTCGGTGTGCACGGCAGCCACCAGCCGCGACTCCCCGCCGGGTGTCTCGAAGGCAACGGCGGACCGCGCGCCGACCGGACGTTCCCCGAGCTCCCTGGCGACGTCGTCGAAGCTCCCACGGCCGCTCCACTGCCCGCCGAGCTGTTCGCTGACGCTCTGCTGCCGCGCCGGCCCGGCGACGACGTCCTCGCCGTTCATCCGCCGCTCGAAGGCGACCATCGACTCGGCGGCGTTGGTCCGGTAGCCGTTTTCGAGGCCGTCCGGGCTGTAGTGGTTACGCGTGTTGACCGCACCGAGCTCGGGAACGGCGTCCCGCACCAGGCGCGCGTGCTGCTGCGGCGTCTCGACGGACCCGGCGTGCAGCACGGGCGGCCCACCGGGAGCGAGCGGCGCGGCGAGCCGCGACCAGCCCCCGTCGGGCTCCCCGGTGGCCGGCGCCCGCCGTTCGGGCAGCGGCTCGGCACCCGGCGGGTCGAAGGCGTTGATCTTGCTTGCCAGGTCGCCGCTCGGCTTGTATTCGGGGTGCTCGGCGTAGAACTGCTCGAGCTCTTCGTCGGCTTCACGCTGGCGGCGTGCTTCGTCGGCACGTTCTTCGGCCCGGCGTTGCTCGATGGCGTCGCGGGCATCGGCCTCACCGAGGTGCCCGGGCTCCCCGGGAGCGATTTCTTCGGCGTGCACGATGTAGTGCGGTTCACCAGGCCGGCGCGGGTTGGCGTCGGGGTGCCCGGGGCCTTCCTCGATGCCGGTGATCTTGAACTGCGTCCCGGGCTTGAAGAGGACTTCGTGCTCGTCCGGGATGCTGGCCAGATCCTCGACGTCCCGCCCGGTCTTGGACTGGATCCGCATCTCGACTTCCCCGGGGAACTTGCTCCGCGGGTGCTGGGCGTCGACCTTCGACGAGCTCAGGAACGACGGTTCGGTGATGTGCGCACCATCGTGGAACCGCGCGAGGAAGGCCTGCAGCCGCGAGGGATCACCCTTGAAGTCGACCCGCCGCGAAACAACGCCTTCGTGGGGCGGCAGTTCGTTCAGCCCGGAGACGAGCGCCGCGGCTTGCGGAGCGAGATGGGGCAGCTCGGGGCCACCCATCCGAAGGGCGTGGTTGAGCGGCCCGACCATCTCGTACCGCGTGTAAGCGTGCACGGCGACCGCACCGGCGTCGGACATGCCGGGGTGCCACTGGTCGCGCTTGGCGAGCGCCTCACGCCGGACCTGTTCGTGCCGCCATTCGCCGTCGACCTGGCTGTGGTGCCCGGAGTCCATGAAGGTGTCTTCGATCCGCCTGATCCCAGCGGGATCATCGGTGTGGAAGCGAGGATCGGTGAGGTAGGGCTCATCATGACCGGGCTGCCCATAGTCGTGCGCCCGCGGCGAATCGGCGGCCGTTTGCTCACCGGCGAGCGATTCGTGCCCGGCCGGGTGAGGGTCGGCGAGTGCCTCGGCTGAGGGGCTTCGGTCCACCGGGTGTTCGTCAGCGGGCGTTCCTTCGGCAGGCCGCTCTTGGCCCGGGCGTTCGTGCTGTTCGCCTGCGTGGCCGGGGCGTTCGGCGCCAGGTACAGCGGAGCGCTCCTGGACCGGCGTGTGTTCGGCCGTGGCCGTTTGGTGTTCGGCGGGCTGTTCGCTTGCGTGGTCGTGGTCGTGGTCGTGGTCGTGGCCGGGCATGGGTTGGTCAGGTCGTTCGGCGCCGGGCTGCTCGATCGGCCTTTCGTGCACTGGCGACTGCTCGGCCGCCGGTTGCTGCGCGGGCGTGGGCTGGTCCGGTCGCTCAGCGCCGGGCTGCTCGGCTCGGCGCTCTTGGGTGCGTTCGTGCTCGGCCGTGGACGAGCTTTCGTCCGCCGGGCGTTCGTCGGCGGGCGTTCGCTCGTTGCCAGGCGCCGGGCGCTCCGGCATCGGAGCCTGCTGGTCTGGTCGCTCGACCGGCTTCTCGTGCATCGGCGGCTGCTCGGCCGCTGGCTGCTGCGCGGGTGCGCGCTGGTCCGGTCGTTCGGCGCTGGGCTGCTCGGTCGGCCTTTTGTGCATCGGCGACTGCTCGGTCGTCGGTTGCTGCGCGGGCGTGGGCTGGTCAGGTCGTTCGGCACCGGGCTGCTCGACCGGCCTCTCGTGCACCGCCGACTGCTCAGCCACCGGCTGCTGTGTGGGCTCGGCCGCCGGGATCGGGCGGTCCTGTGCCGGCTGCTCGAACGGTCGCTGCGTCCGCGGCTGTTCCGGCGCGCGGTCCACCGGCCGCGGCGGCTCGAACGGTCCCCGCGGCGGCAAGTGCTCCTGCGGCGGCCCGAACCGCGGCGGCGGAATCGGCGCCGGACCGGCCGGGCGCGGCGGCCCCAGCCGAGGATCGTGCGGCGGCCGTCCACCCGGCGGAGGCGGCATCGGCGGCCGACCACCGGGATGCGGCCCGGGGCCCTGGGGACCCCGAGGCTGGTTCGGATACCCGGCGGGACGCTGCCCACCAGCCATCGGCGGGCGCTGCCCACCCTGCGGCGGAACCCCCGAATGCGGCGGCATCCGCCGCGGATCCTGCGGAGCCAACCCACCCTGAGGCAGCTGCCCGTTCGCCCCCACCGGCGGCACTCCACCCTGAGGCGGCCGCACCCCCGGCGGCTGCCCACCCTGCGGCGCGTGCCCACCTTGCGGTGGCTGCGCACCCTGCGGTGGCTGTGCACCCTGCGGCGGCTGCACGCCCCGCGGCGCGTGCCCACTTTGCGGTGGCTGCCCACCTTGCGGTGGCTGTGCACCCTGCGGCGGCTGCACGCCCCGCGGCGGCTGCTCACCCTGCGGCGCGTGCCCACTTTGCGGTGGCTGCCCACCTTGCGGTGGCTGTGCACCCTGCGGCGGCCGAGCACCCGGCTGTTGCGCACCCTGCGGCTGCACCCCGTGCAACGGCTGCGCACCGCGCACCCCCGGCTGCCCGCCCTGCGGCAGCTGCGCAGCGGGCATCCCCGGTTGCGCACCTTGCGGCTGCGCACCAGGCACCCCCGGCGCACCGTGCGGCGGCATCGCACCGGGCTGAATCGCCTGCCCCCCGAGCGGCGGCTGACCACCGGCCTGAAGCGGTTGCCCCCGGTGCGGCGGTTGACCGCCCGGTTGCGCCCCGTGTGTCTGCTGGCCGCCGGGTTGAGTGGGCTGTCCGTTATGCGTCGGCTGGCTGCCCGGTTGCCTCGGTGGTACCCCGTGCGGTGGCTGACCGCCCGGCTGCCCACCATGGAGCGGCTGCCCACCAGGCTGGCCGTTGTGTGGGCGCTGGCCTCCCGGCCGATACCCACCCTGCGGCATCGGCGGCTGACCACCCTGCAGCATCCGGCGAGGATCCTGCGGGGGGACCCGTCGCGGCTGGTCGCCTCCGCCCTGCGGCGTCGGCTGGCCGCCCGGGCGCGGACCCGGGCCGCCGGCGTTCGGCAGGCCGCCGCCGCCCGGTGGCGGTGGTGGCGCGAAGCCGCCCGGTGGTGGGGCCTGCTGCGGTGACGGTCCGTTCTGGAACGGTGCCGTCCCTCCCTCCGCCGCGAACGGCTGGCTCGGGCCGCCCGTGAATCCGGCCGCTCCGACGTTGTCCTGGAGGCGGCCGCCGCTCTGGCGTCCCGGCTCCGGGCCGACGCCCGGAGGCGGCGGCGGGGCCATGCCGTAGCCGCCCTGCGGTGAGGCGCCGCTCGTCGACTGGTGGCTCGAAGCCGCCGCCGGCTGCTGGGCCTGGTCGGCGCTGGGCCGCGATCCCTCGGGCGCGCGGTGCTCGGAAACCGGCTGCGGCCCGCTGTCCGCACGCTGCTGCGGTTCGCTCTCTCGCCGGACGTCCGGCTCCGACGCCGTCCGCGCTTCCACTGGGGGCGACGCCTCGCGCTGCGGTTCTTCGCCTCGCGATTCCGGCGCGGACGCTGCCTCGCGGCGAGGTTCCTCACCGCGCGATTCCGGCTCGGACGGGGCTTCGCGGCGTGGTTGCTCGGGTTCCGGAGCGGCCTCATGGCGAGGCTCCTCGCCTCGCGACTCCGGTGCGGAGGAGGCTTCGTGACGCGGTTCTTCGCCTCGTGACTCAGGTGCTGAGGCCGCCTCGCGACGTGGTTCCTCACCACGCGATTCCGGCTCGGAGGACGCCTCGCGGCGCGCCTCCGGCTCCGAGGCGGCTTCGCGGCGAGTCTCGGGCTCCGACGAAGATTCAGCCCGCGACTCCGGCTCGGAAGACTCACCCCGGGACTCCGGTTCCGAACCCGCCTCCTCCGCCCCCCGCCGCGACTCCCCACCGGAGCCACCAGAGCCACTGGAGCCACCAGAGTCACCGTCCGAGTCGGCCCGCGGGATGTTCGCCTCGTGGACCGAATGCATCTGCTCCTTCGCGCCCCCGACCGCGCCCCCGACGGCCCCACTGGAAGCGCCCATCAGCAGCTGCTCCGGCGTCAACGACCCCAAATCGCCGGTCACCGCCGCCTGGCCGACCGTCTGGGCCACTCCCTCGACCGCGCCCCGCGTTCCCGCCCGCATGGCCGCGTCCGCGATCTGCCCGCCCGCGCTGTGCGAAAGTCCCTCGGTCGCTCCGCGTCCGATGGAGCCCGAAGCCGCCCCCACGACTCCGCCGACCGCGCCCGAGATCGCCGCGTCCGAGGTCTTCGACCAGTCCCAGTCCTTGCGGTCGCCCTTCGCCATCTGCAGGCCCTGGATGCCCGCGTCCATGCCGAGGTTGATCGCCTCGTTCTTGAGGACCTCCATGCCGATCTTCTTGAGGCCCTGCTTGAGCAGCTTCTCCAGCAGCTCCTTCGCGACCTGCTTGAACCCCTGCTGCGCCAGCTTCTCGAGCAGCTGCCGGAACAGCATCTGCACGGTCATCCGGGTCGCGATCTGGGCCGGTGCGATACCCGCCGTGGAGCCGCCGAACGTCACCGCCGCCGCCGCGATCATCGCCGCGATCTGGGCCGCCAGGACGATCAGCGAGATGATGATCATGTACTTCGTGTACTCGACGTCCAGCGCCGTCTGGTCGCACGAATCCCCGAGGGCCTTCGCCGCGTCGGCCAGCTGCTTGAAGTACGCCTCGTCGCCCTCGACGAACTTCTTCCACTGCTCCGCGAACGCGTCGGCGCCGTCACCCGTCCAGTTGTCGCGGACGCCGGACGCCGCTTGGCTGCCCGTCTCCGACACCGGGCCGATCGCCGACGACGCCGTGTGCCACGCGTCGCGCAGCGCGCGCAGCTTGGTCTCGTCGCCCTCGGGCCAGCTCTCCCCGACGACGATCGGCAGCAGCCACTTGACCGCGTCGGGCATCTCCATACCCACGCGTCATTGCCCCTTGCCGAGCTGCGACGTCACGTCTTCGTCGGCGCCCGAAAGGGCATTCATCGACTTGGCGACGTTCTGCTGCATCCCCCGCAACCCCGCCACGAGGTTGGTGAAGCCTTCGACGGCGCCCTGCGCGCCCGGCACGTAGTCCTTGGCGAACTCCTTGCCGGAGTCATCGCCGCCCCAGCACTCACCCTGCGCCGCGAGGGCGGATTGCAGTGCTTTCGCCGCGTTGTCGAGCGCGTCGGCCGCCGTCACCAGGCCGTTCGACGCGCGCAGGACCGCGTCCGGCTCCGCGGTGAACCCGGAACCCCCATCCGGCATCAGTCGCCCCTCGTCATCCAGGACGACGGTGGCTCGTCGTCCTCGTCACGCGGCGGGCGGACGCGCTTGGGGGCCGGCTTGGGCGCGGGGACCGGCGGCTGCTCGTTGCGCAGGATCGACCCGCCGTCCTCGAACGACTCCGGTCGCGGGGCCGGCGCTTCTTCCACGACGAAGTCCGGGATCGGCGGTACCAGGCCGGCCAGCGACGGCGCGCCGTCGACCAGGTCGGCGAGGTCGGGCAGGCCCTCGGTGATCGGCGCCATCAGGGCCGCGATCTTCTGCTTTACCTGCATCGATCCCTGGCGCACCAGCGACTGGACGGTGTTCGCGAGCTGCGCGGGCGTCGTGCGCTCGAAGGTGTTCGGGGCGAATTCGAGTTTCGCGAGGCTGCCGCCGGCGTCGATGGTGGCGCGGACCAGCCCGTCGGGGGAACTGACCTGGGCGGTGGTTTCGGCGGCCGCGGTCTGGGCGTCACGCAGCTGCGCTGTCTGCCGCTCGAAGTTCTCCAGGAGGGTGTCCATCTGGTCCTTCATCGCGGCATTCCGTGCTTCGAGCCGTGCACGGTCGTCGCCCGCGGTGGTCACAGGTGCCCCCGGTGTCCCTCGAACCTACTAATGACTTGCCGTCACCCTAATGCCAATGGAGCAGTGACCGTGACCGGTTCGGGTGTTTGCGTCAGCGAATCGCACGCCGCCGGGCGAGCACGTACCCCGCTCCGCCGACGAGGTAGCAGGCCGTCGCGGCGATGAGCAGGCCCGGCGAGCGACCGTCGTCCGGCACGACCAGCGCGCCCAGCGAAACCGCCGCCACCTGCGTGATGTTGAACAGCGTGTCGTACAGCGCGAACACCCGGCCGCGGGCTTCGTCGGCGACGTCGAGCTGGATCGACGAGTCGACGCAGAGCTTGAGCACCTGTCCCGCGCCGGTGATCACGAACGACGCGGCCAGCGCGAGCGGCAGCACCATGGGCAGGCCCAGCGCGGACTGCGCGATCGCGGCGAGCAGCAGCGAACCGAGCACCGCGCGCAGCCGGCCGAACCGGCGGATCAGCCGCGCGGTCAGCAGGCCCGCGAGCAGCAGCCCGGCTCCGGCGAGCACCGCCATCTGCCCCAGCCCGGGCAGGCCGGCGCGCAAGACGCCGTGGTCGGTGAAGTAGTTGCGCATCAGCAGCACGGTGACCAGCAGCGATACCCCGAACGACGCCCGGTGCGCGAACAGCGCGATGAACCCGGCGGTGACGCTGGGCGCGCGCCACGCGTGCCGGGCACCGTCCGCCAGCCCCCGGGCGACGGCCAGCATCGGGTTCGGCGGCTCGTCCACCACCGTCGGCCCGAGCACGCCCCGGGCGAAGCCGCGCGCGATGAACGCCGAGACCAAGGTGCCGAGGACGGCGAACACGGTTGTCTCGGCCGATCCGATGTCGTTGCTGCCGAACAGCGCCCGCAACCCGATCGCGCAACCACCGCCGATGACGGCGACCACCGAGCCGAGCGTCGTGGCGAAGGCGTTCGCCGTCACGACGCTCTCTTCCTCCACGACGTGCGGCAGTGACGCCGAGAGCCCCGAGCCGATGAAGCGTGAGATGCCTTCCGCGGCCAGGGCCAGCGAAAACAGGCCGATGCCGCCGAAGCCGAGCCCGACCGCGGCGGACGCGCAGACGATCGCCAGCCCGCGCAGGAGGTTCGCGAAGATCAGGACGCGACGACGGTCCCAGCGGTCCAGCAGGGCACCGGCGAAGGGGCCGACGACCGAGTACGGCAGCAGCAGGGCAGCGAATCCGCCGGCGATGGCCAGCGGGTCGGCGGCGCGTTCGGGATTGAAGAGGACGGCGCCCGCGAGCCCGGCACGGAAGACGCCGTCACCCCAGCTGGCGGCGAAGCGCGTGAAGAGGAGACGCCGGAAGTCCGGGTCCTTGAGTAGCTCCCGAGGGCCTTTTCGCACTGTCGCCGTCCGGGCGCTGATCGTCACGAAGCCAGAGTAGAGGGTGGCCGGCGCACTGAGGTCGCCTCTCGGCGGCTATGCGCAGTGTGGCTCCAGCCGGACGGTATTCCACAAAGGCGGTTCTTCAGTGAGCCCGGGGGACACGGAGTGCACCGGCCACATGTTTCAAACGAGGCTGTTGGGGCGATTGTTCCCGAGCCGAAGTCATTCGCCGGGCCAAGGGTGGGATCATGGGTCTGTGCCAGCGGACGCCGAGGTTGAACCGGGAACGCTCCTGGTCGCCGCCCCCACGATGGTCGACCCCAACTTCCGGCGGACCGTGGTGTTCGTCATCGATCATCGCGAAGAGGGCACGCTCGGCGTGGTCTTGAACCGGCCGAGTGATGTCGCCGTGCACGACGTGCTGCCGAACTGGGGCGGGCACGTCGCCGAGCCGCAGGCGGTGTTCGTCGGCGGGCCGGTCGAGAAGAAGACCGCGTTGTGCCTGGCCGCGCTGCGTACCGGCGAGACGGCGGCGAGCGTGCCGGGGGTGATCGCGGTCCGCGGGCCGGTCGCGCTGGTGGACCTGGACACCGATCCCGAGGCGCTGGTGCCGAAGGTTCGCGGGGTGCGCGTGTTCGCCGGCTACGCGGGCTGGGACTCCGGTCAGCTGGCCGGCGAGATCGAGCGTGACGACTGGGTCATCGTGCCCGCGTTGCCGAGCGACATCCTGGCCTCACCGGACGGCGACCTGTGGAGCCAGGTCCTGCGCCGGCAGGGCATCCCGCTCGCGCTGCTGGCCACCCATCCGGGCGACCTCCAGCGGAACTAGGCCTCTTCCTTCTTGAAGACACCGCAGCCGCCGGCGCCGCACGCGCAGCCGCTGCAGCCGGCCGGCGCCGCCGGAGCCGGGGCGGGCACGGTCAGCGCGGCCCGGTTGCCGAGCACCCCGCCACCCATGACCAGCACCAGCATCGCGAGCACGCCCGCGAGCGCGGCGGAGATCAGGCCGCCGGTCGTCGGCATGGCCAGCCCGGCCAGCCCGGTGAGCACGGCGATCGCGCCCCCGGCCATGGTCGGCAGGCCCGCGACGCGGTTGGCCAGCTTGAACGCTTCTTCGCTGCGCAACGCCGCTTCGGTGCGCACTCCGGTGCCGCCCTCGCGCGTCAAGCGCTCGCGGAAACCGAGAAATCCACCAAAGCCGACAAGCAGACCCAGCACGATCGGAACCAGCGCGATAGCGAACACGGGGTCAAGGATAAGCGTGACGTCCCGGCAACCTGCCGGATACCCTGATCGACTGTGCTACAGG
Organism: Amycolatopsis sp. DG1A-15b; assembly: GCF_030285645.1. Taxonomy (GTDB): domain Bacteria; phylum Actinomycetota; class Actinomycetes; order Mycobacteriales; family Pseudonocardiaceae; genus Amycolatopsis. The sequence goes on along the minus strand of NZ_CP127296.1, from coordinate 8,079,286 downwards.
CCATGTCACCGCGTGTACTGCCCACCGTCCTGACCGCCGCCCTGATCGGGGGAATCCTCGCCGCCGCGCCGGCCGAGGCGACCGAGAGTCACCAGCGGCCGATCCGGCTGCTCGGCGAGCAGATCGTCCCGAACGCCCTGCAGTTCCAGGGCACGACGGTCGGCGGCCTGTCCAGCATCGACTACGACCCGCGGACCGGCGGCTACGCGCTGATCTGCGACGACCGGTCGGCGATCAACCCCGCCCGGTTCTACACGGCGACGTTCCCGGTGTCGGCGAACGGCGTCGGCCCGGTCACCTTCACCGGCACGAAGCCGCTCTTGCGCCCGGACGGCACGCCGTACCCGCCGCTCGCGCAGAACGACCCGTCGAAGCCGCAGAACGAGCAGACGATCGACCCCGAAGAACTGCGCGTCGACCCGTGGACCGGCGACTACTACTGGTCGCAGGAAGGCGAGCGGACGGCGACGACGCTGATCGACCCGTCGATCCGCGAGGCGCGCCGCACCGGCGAATACGTCCGTGACCTGCCGATCCCCGCCAACGAAAAGATGACGCCGACGGCGGGCCCGCGGCAGAACCTGGTGCTCGAGGGCATCACGTTCACCGGTTTCGGCTCGCTGCTGGCCAGCGAGGTCGAAGGGCCGCTGCTGCAGGACGGCCCCGAACCGACCACGACCACCGGCGCGCTGTCGCGGATCACCCTGCAGTCGCGCTTCGGGCCGGTCCTCGCCCAGTACGCCTACCCGCAGGAGCCGCTGTTCGCCGCGCCCGTGCCGTCGACGGCGTTCGCCACGACCGGCGTCTCCTCGATGCTGGCCGTCGACCAGGCCGACCCGGCGAAATTCCTGATGATGGAGCGTTCGTTCAGCACCGGCGTCGGCAACAAGGTGCGCGTCTACGAGATCGACACGACGGGCGCGACGAACGTCCTGAACGTGAAGTCCCTCGCCGACGCGAAGCACGTCAAGCCGGTGAAGAAGCGGTTCCTCTTCGACGCGGCCGACCTCGGCCTGTCCACAGTAGACAACCTCGAGGGCATGACCTGGGGGCCGAAGCTGCCGAACGGCGAGCGCAGCTTGATCTTGGTCAGCGACAACAACTTCTCCGCGACCCAGGTCACCCAGTTCGTCGCACTGGCGGTCCCCGCGGAACGGCTTTGACCAGCAAGTTAAGATGAACGTATGAACGCGGCTCGGCTGCTCCTTAGCCTGCCGCGCTGACCAGGCCCGGCCTGGCCGGCGCGGCGACCCCTCATGCCCTGGTGGCTGAGGGGTCGAGTTGTTTCTGGACCAGCTCCGACGAAGGAAGACGGCATGACTGAGGCGACAGGGACTGACGTCCCGGCGCACCGCTACACGGCCGCGCTGGCGGGTCAGATCGAGCAGCGCTGGCAGGACCACTGGGCCGACCAGGGCACCTTCCACGCGCCCAACCCCGTCGGGCCGCTCGCCGTCGAGGGGCAGCCGGTGCCCAGCGACAAGCTGTTCGTCCAGGACATGTTCCCGTACCCGTCGGGCTCCGGCCTGCACGTCGGGCACCCGCTGGGCTTCATCAGCACCGACGTCTTCGCCCGGTACCACCGGATGATCGGGCGCAACGTGCTGCACACGATGGGCTTCGACGCGTTCGGCCTGCCGGCCGAGCAGTACGCGGTCCAGACCGGGCAGCACCCGCGCAAGACGACCGAGGAGAACATCCGGACCTACCTGCGCCAGATCCGGCGCCTGGGCCTGGGCCACGACGAACGCCGGCGCATCTCCACGATCGACCCCGAGTACTACCGCTGGACGCAGTGGATCTTCCTGCAGATCTTCAACAGCTGGTACGACACGGACGCGGGCAAGGCGCGCCCGATCGCCGAGCTGGAGGCCGCGTTCGCGGACGGCTCGCGTCCGACGCCGGACGGCCGTGACTGGGCCGCGCTGAGCGCGTCCGAGCGGAAGAGGGTGATCGACGACAACCGGCTGGTGTACATGTCCGAAGCGCCGGTCAACTGGTGCCCGGGCCTGGGCACCGTTCTGTCGAACGAAGAGGTCACCGCCGACGGCCGCAGCGAGCGCGGCAACTTCCCCGTCTTCCGCCGCAACCTGCGGCAGTGGATGATGCGGATCACCGCGTACGCCGATCGCCTGGTCGACGACCTGGACCTGCTGGACTGGCCGGAGAAGGTCAAGTCCATGCAGCGGAACTGGATCGGCCGCTCGCACGGCGCCCGCGTCACGTTCTCCTCCGGTGACGACGGCATCGAGGTCTTCACGACCCGGCCGGACACCCTGTTCGGCGCCACCTACATGGTGCTGGCGCCGGAGCACCCGCTGGTCGACAAGCTGACCGCGGCCGAGTGGCCCGCCGACGTGGACTCCCGGTGGACCGGTGGTGCGGCGACGCCCGCCGAGGCGATCAAGGAGTACCGCGTCGCCGCGTCGCGGAAGTCCGAGCTGGACCGGCAGGAGAACAAGGAGAAGACCGGCGTCTTCACCGGCGCGTACGCGACGAACCCGGTCAACGACAAGCAGATCCCGATCTTCGTCGCCGACTACGTGCTGATGGGCTACGGCACCGGCGCGATCATGGCCGTCCCCGGCCAGGACGTCCGCGACTGGGAGTTCGCCGAGAAGTTCGGCCTGGAGATCATCCGGACCGTGCAGCCGTCCGAAGGGTTCGACGGCAAGGCGTACACGGGTGACGGCCCGGCGATCAACTCGAGCTTCCTGGACGGCATGGACGTCGCCGAGGCCAAGAAGACGATCATCGACTGGCTGGCCGAAAAGGGCGCCGGCACCGGGACCGTCCAGTACAAGCTGCGCGACTGGCTGTTCTCGCGCCAGCGCTACTGGGGCGAGCCGTTCCCGGTGGTCTACGACGAGGACGGCGAAGTCCACGCCGTTCCGGAGTCGATGCTGCCGATCGAGCTGCCCGAGGTCGCCGACTACTCGCCGGTGACGTTCGACCCCGAGGACCGCGACTCGATGCCGTCGTCGCCGCTGGCCCGCGCGACCGACTGGGTCGAGGTCGAGCTGGACCTGGGCGACGGCCCGAAGACCTACCGCCGCGACATCAACACGATGCCGAACTGGGCGGGTTCGTGCTGGTACCAGCTGCGCTACGTGGACCCGACGAACCCGGAGACGTTCTGCGCGCCGGAAAACGAGCAGTACTGGATGGGGCCGCGGCCGGGCGAGTACGGCGCGGACGACACCGGCGGCGTGGACCTGTACGTCGGCGGCGTGGAGCACGCGGTGCTGCACCTGCTGTACTCGCGGTTCTGGCACAAGGTGCTGTTCGACCTGGGCCACGTGACGTCCAAGGAGCCGTACCGGAAGCTGTTCAACCAGGGCTACATCGAGGCGTACGCGTACACGGACGCGCGCGGCGTGTACGTCCCGGCCGAGCAGGTCGAGGAGCGCGACGGGAAGTACTTCTTCGACGGCGAAGAGGTCACCCAGGAGTACGGCAAGATGGGCAAGAGCCTGAAGAACGTCGTCACGCCGGACGAGATGGCCGAGAACTACGGCGCCGACACGTTCCGGTTCTACGAGATGGCGATGGGCCCGCTGGCCATGTCGCGCCCCTGGGCGACCAAGGACGTCGTCGGCGCGCACCGGTTCCTGCAGCGGCTGTGGCGCCTGGTCGTCGACGAGACGACCGGCGAGCTGCGGGTGTCCACTGAGGACGCTTCGGAGGCGGACCGCAAGGTGCTGCACAAGACCATCGCGGGCGTCCGCGAGGACTACGCGGAGATGCGGTTCAACACCGCCGGCGCGAAGCTGATCGAGCTGAACAACCACGTCACCAAGGTGTACGGCGGGGCCGCTTCGACGCCGCGTGAGCTGGCCGAGCCGTTGGTGCTGATGCTGGCGCCGCTGGCCCCGCACCTGGCCGAGGAGCTGTGGCGCCGGCTGGGCCACGTGGATTCGCTGGTGCAGGGCCCCTTCCCGGTGGTGGACGAGAAGTACCTGGTCGAGGACGCGGTCGAGTACCCGATCCAGGTCAACGGCAAGGTCCGGTCCCGGGTGACGGTCCCGGCCTCCGCGTCGTCCGACGAGGTCCAGGCGGCGGCACTGGCGGACGAGAAGGTCGCGGCGATGGTCGGCGACGGCTCGCCGCGCAAGGTGATCGTGGTGCCCGGCCGGCTGGTCAACATCGTCCTCTAACGCGAGGGCGGAAAGACGCCAGTAGTCGGCGGTCATCCCCGATTTGATTGAACGGTCAAGGAAAAAACCGTTCGATCGAAGGAGAACCGGGGATGACCCTCGACGGCAAGGTGGCACTGGTGACAGGCGGCAGCCGGGGCATCGGAGCGGCCACCGCACTGCGGCTCGCCGAGGACGGCGCGGACGTCGCGCTGACATACGTGCACAACGCCGCGCGGGCGGCCGAGGTGGTCGAGCAGATCAAGCACCTCGGCCGCCGCGCGCTGGCGATCCAGGCGGATTCGGCCGACGCCGCCGCGGTCTCGTCGGCGGTTTCGGCGACCGTCGCGGAGTTCGGCCGGCTGGACGTGCTGGTGAACAACGCGGGCGTCGGGTTCGTGGGCGCGTTCGGCGAAACTTCTTTGGAGGACGTCGACCGCGTGCTGGCGGTGAACGTCCGCGGCGTGTTCGCGGCCACCCAGGCGGCGGCCGGTGTCCTGGCCGACGGCGGCCGCGTGATCACGATCGGCAGCTGCGTCACCGACCGCATGCCCGGCCCGGGCATGGCGCTGTACGCGACGAGCAAGGCGGCGATGGTCGGCCTGACCAAGGCGTTGGCCCGCGAGCTGGGCCCGCGCGGCATCACGGTCAACCTGGTTCACTCGGGCCCGACGGACACGGACATGAACCCGGCCGACGGGCCTTTCGCGGCCGACCAGCGCGCCCTGACGGCGTTCGACCGCTATGGAAGGCCGTCCGAGGTGGCCGCGGCGGTGGCTTACCTCGCTTCACCCGGCGCCGAGTACGTGACGGCGGCGGTGTTGTCCGTGGACGGCGGCCACGCGGCCTAACCCGAGTAGAGCCCGATCTCCCGCGCGAGGTCGGCGAGCATCGCCTCGAACAGGACGTCCGGTTTGGACATCGGGATCGGGTAGTTGCCGAAGACCTCGAGCGTGACGTGCCCGTAGAGCCGTGCCCAGAACTGGATCATCAGGTACGTCACGCCGAGGTCGATCTTCTCCACCGGCACGCCCTGATCGGACTCCACGAGCACGGTGACCAGCGACTCCTGGAAGGTCTTCAGGTCGTCCCGCAGCTCGTCGGGCACGCCACTGGCCGACGGCAGCACGATGTCGTGCCGGGCGAGCACCCGCCCGGCGGCGGCGAGGAAGATCCGCCCGAACGGCTCGTCGACCCGGCTCAGCGCACTCCCGGACGTCGATCCGACACCGCCGGTCGGCGACGCGAAGACCAGAGTGAACTCCTTCGTGTGGGTGAGCGCCCACCGCCGGAAGCCCTTGCAGATGGCGAACAGCTGCAGCATCCCGTCGTCCGGCAGTTCGGCGATCTCCTCGGCGAGGTCGTCGGCCAGGTCGGCGCAGACGTCCAGCCGCAGGTTTTCGACGAGGTCGTCCCGCGACTCGTAGTACCGGTAGAGCGCCGGCGCGGTGATCCCCAGCTCCCGCGCGATGGCACGCAGGGTGACCGCCTCCGGCCCCTGCTCGACGAGCAGTTTCCGGGCGGTCCGCCGGATGTCCTGTTCGGTAGCCGCACGCGCGCGACCCCTGCGGGTGGGGTGGCTCATCCGAACAGTCTAGGTGGTTGGTACGACAGATTTTGCATTAACGCGATGTCCGCCGTAACGAAAAGGTGCAGCTCAGGCCCGCGCCTTGAGGTTGGTCAGCACGGTGTCGGCGACCCCCCGCCCGAGCTGGCAGGCGTCCTTGCCGGCCTGGACCGCCGAGTCACCGATGCTCAGCGAGACGGAGTACGCGAGGTCGTCCGCGACGCCGACGACGATCACGCAGGCACGGTTGTCCGTCGTTCCGGCGTCCACGTAACCCACCGCCGGATACCCCTGGATCGGCTCCAGGTCGTCCACCCAGCGTTTCGCCTTCGGCTTCGCATTCTTGTAGGTGAGGCTCAGTCCTTGTCCGGACTTGGTGTCGTATCCGACCAGGATTCCGGCTGCCGTTCCCGCGGCGCTGGCCCAGTCGCACGTGGGGCCCAGTTCGGTGTCGCTCGCCTTCGGCGCGGTCGGTTGCCCCAGGTACCCCGTGAGTTGCCCGGCCGTCAGAGCCGAGTCACAGGGGCTGCCGTCCAGTGCGGCAGCGGGAAGCGGGTTGCCGACCTTCGGTGCCCCGCTGTTCGGCAGTTCCGCGCCGGTGGTCGACGCGGGGCTGGCCGTGCCGTTCGTCGGGGTCTTGCCGGTGCACGACGTCAACAGAGCAGCTCCCAGAGTGACTGCTGTGGCGGCCAGGAGAACATGACGCCTCATTCGAGCGACCCCTTGATCGTCTTGGTCGAGTCTGCTGCTTGCTGATCCGCGGCCTCGGTGATGCCGAGTGCTTGCTGCAACTTCTGGATCAACTCCGTGAGGTAGTTGAACTGGTAGTGCAGGTGGCCTTCGTAGTACGCGCCCGCCTCGTTGATCCCGTTCGGCCCGTTCACCGCCGCTTGGCTGACCGGTTCTTCTGCCGGCGGTCTCGCCTGCATCAAGTACCGCGCCTTTCGCAACTGCTCGGCAAGTACCTCACGTTGAGTCTTGGCTTTCTCGAGCGTCGCCCGCATTTCGGCCGAGCTCATCGCGAACCCCTGCCCACCAGCTGCCTGCGATCCGCTGCTCGGCATGTCCGTCGCCCAGAAGCTGATTCCGCTGAAAATCGAGCCCGTCATCGTCCTCCCCCTAACCCGTTCAGGGTCGCGTACAGGACATCGGTCAGCGCACCCCGGGTCCCCGGCTGGAAGCTGACCATCCGCTCGCGCCCCGGGTACACGTACGTCAGCACCCGCCCGGTCCCGGCGACGTCCACCGCGGTGATCGGGGCGCTGCGGGTCCCCCGATTCACGGCGTAGCACTGGTGCAGCCCGGTCCGCCGTGCCGCCATCAGCCGGCGCGCCCACGGCAACGGGTCCCGTCCCCGGTCGGCGGTCGGGTCGTCGAGGTCGTAAGACTCCTCGACCGCCCGGCCCGAGAACCGCGCTTCCGGGATCGAGACCGCCGAAATCCGTGCGGGCGGCACCGGCGGCAGCACGTCCACCAGCGACTCCGCGAGCCGCGACGGTTCCACGGCGTCGATCCGGACCGTGTCGTCCTTCCGGATGAGCCGGAGCGCGTCGGGGCCGGCTGCCGACACGAGTACCGCGCCCGACTCGTCCGCTTCGATGTCGCCCAGCCACGCCGTGAACTGGTGGGCGCCCTTCGCCAGGATGCGCAGGACGTCGCGGAATTCGCGCGTCAACGTGCCGCCCGTGGCGAGCCGGAGCGATGCCAGGACGTCGAGGACCTGCTCGTCGAGCCGCTTGCGGGTCTCGCCGCCGAGCCAGAGGTTGTCGGCACCCAGGACCGCGGGCGGTGTGCCGTGCCGTTCCCACTCCCACGCGGTGAGCAGGGCGGCCTTGGGCAGGAAGATCACAGCCCGATCACCGGGGGCACAGTCCGCTCGTCGGAGCCACCGAAGATGCTCTCCGGATCCGCCTCCACCAGGTACGACGCGCGCTGGTGCTCCGCGTCCTCCTCACCCTTACCGCCCTTGGCGCCGGGGCCCATGCCGCCCATCCCCGGCGAGCCCGGTTTGCCCGCCGCGCCGCCGCGGATCCCGCCGGCCGCCCCGGGACGTCCTTCGCCGGGGACGCCGGCTCCGCTCGCCGAGCCAGGGCCGCGGGCCCCCGATCCGGGACCGTTGCCCGCGCCGCTGCTCGCACCGGACGACGAGCCTGGCCCGAACCCGCCGCCACCCGGGCCGAAGCCCGGCCCGAAACCGGGGCCGAAGCCACCTCCGGGGCCCGAGCCGGGGCCGAACCCGCCTGGTCCCGTGCCCGGTGGCTGGTAGCCCGGCGGGTACTGCGTCGACGGCGGCATGTAACTCTGCGCGCGAACGCTGTCGTCCACGCCGGAGGTGTGCGATCCCGGCGGCGTGACGTGCCCTGGCGGCGTGACCTGCCCCGGCGGCGTGACTTGCCCCGGCGGCGGTGGCTGGACGACCGGCGGATGAACGGCCGGCCGCGGCTGCACCTGGGTTCCGATCGACCGGTCGTCGTCACCACCGGTCTGGGTGCGCTTGCGGGCCGGCGGCTCGACCGGCTTCTTCGGGTCCTGCACCGTGAAGTCGCCGCCGGTGTACTCGCGGAGCTGGCCGTAGTCGATCGTGCGGGCCGCGGTGTTCGAGCTGGACTGCTGCGAGTACGCGTTGTACCGCTCGACGTTCTCCTGGGCCTTCTGGTTGTACTGGTTGATCTTGTCTTCGGTGTCGGTGTCCCACGGTGTCGCGACGTCCCAGGCGCTGCGCGTCGGCGGCTGGTCGGTGACGTCCGGATGCAGCGAGTTCCTCAGCTGGTGGAACTGGTCGATCTGCGCCTGGGCCAGCGTCGAGTTGCGGTCCAGGGTGGTGGACGCCGAGGTCGCCGACGCCGTCAACGGCTGGAGCCGCTCCCGGGCCGCGTCCGACGCGCCGCCGGTCCACGCGGATTCGAGACCGGCGGTCAGTTCACGCGTGCCCTGCTCGAGCTGGCGCTGGTAAGCCGACTGGTCGACGCCCGCCTGGTGCACCTGCTGCAGCGACTCGGTGCCGGGACCGGTCAGCACGGCCTGCACCAGCTGGCCGGGTGACAGCCCGGAAGCGTGCGGGTTCGCCGCCCCGGTGCCGGTCTGCGAGCCGACGTACGCCCCCGCGACCGCGCCGGGCAGCCCGCCCGCGAGCAGGCCGACGCCCGCGCCGGTCAAGACGTTGCCGAGCCGCTCGCCACCCGACTGGACGGCGTGCGCGATCTCCGACCCGACGTGCTTGGCAGCGTCGAGCATGTCGCCGAACAACCCCACCGAACAGCGCTCCCCTCGCGTTCGATCTCCCCTCTTGCGTCACGGACGATACCCCACCGGTTACCGGCTGTGCGAAGAATCGACCAGGTCAGGCGATCGCACCTGCCACCGCGTCAGCGGCCGCAACGCCCACATGCACACGACGGCCATGCCGAGCGCGGCGAAGAAGTGCACGACCCACGCCCCGATCAGCGAGGGCCCACCCCACGATCCGGCGGCCCCGGCCTCGGTCCAGAAGAACCCGAAGGTCCCGATCCGCCCGACGAGGTACCAGACCAGCAGGGCGACCGGAAAAGCCACGACGGCGGCGCCGAAGCCACCTCGCTTCGGCTCGGCGCCGAGCCACCGCCGCGCGAGCCGCCGCCGCGCTTTCGGGCCGGCCAGGTACGCGGGCAGCGCGAGCGCCGCGTAGATCGTCCGTTTCCAGTCGGAGATGCTCATGAAAAGCACACTACGAGCCGTTGACCAGGGCGAACACGGGGTTTACCGCCCGGAAGGGGTGGGGAAAACCGGAACTTCGCCGAAACTGTCGGGGCGGTATGCCACACTCGGTCGCCGTACGGTTACTGACGTGAACGGGGAGGTTCGCGTGTCGAACCCTGAGCAGCTGATCGCGGACTTCGAAACCCGGATGGCGGAGTCCCAGCGCAAGGCTGAGCTGATGGTCAGCGAGATCGAGGCGGTCTCGGTTTCCGAGCGCAGCAAAGACGGCCAGATCGGGGTGAAGGTCGACCACGCCGGCAACCTCGTCGGCCTGGAGATCGGTCTGAGCGTGCGAGACAAGCCGGACCTCGCCGAGGAGATCCTCCGCACCGTCAAGTCCGCCCAGAGCAAGCTCGCCGGAGCGATGCAGGCCGGGGTCACCGACCCGGTCGGGCCCGAAGTGATGAACCAGCTGGTCAGTCGGCTCGAGCAGGCGTTTCCGGCGCCCGAACCGGACGGGTTCGCTCCGCCGCGCGACGAGGGTGACCGGTTCGTGCCGGAAGAGGAGCGACAGCTGCCCGCGGCGCCGAAACCGCCGGAGCCGCCGCGCGCGCCGCACCCGTCGTCCGACGACGGCCGCGACGACGACTACTTCAGCGACGGCGACTACCTGCGCTGAAGCGCGGGCGAGGGAGGGGAACCATGGCCGGACCAGGCGGCCCGGGCTTCGCGGTCGACCCGCAGGAGCTGAAGAAACACCGCGAGAACATCGAGGCGATCACCGACCGGCTCGACAAGTGCAAGGAAGCCGCCCGGGCGACCGAGCACCCCGAGGCGTTCGGCCTGCTCGGCATCCCGCTCGCGGCGATCTGCGCCATCGCCCAGCAGGTGGCGGAGATCGCGATCGAATCGGCGTCGACGTCGTCCTACGACCATTCGGCCCGCATCCAGCTGTGGCAGCAGATGAAGGAAGCCGACGAGGCGGAGTTCAAGGACGTCTTCAAGGTGGAGGACTGAGCCGTGGCCGAAAACCCGTTGATCAAGACGGACGCGGCGGACGACCGCAAGGTCTGGGAAGGTGCCGGCCTCGTCCAGGACTTCCTGGACGCGGGCGCCGCCGTTGCCGACGGCAATTGGACCGAAGGCCTGGTGAACGCCGCGTTCGGCGCCGGCGACATCGCGGAACTCGTGGCGGATCCGATCGGGACACTCGCTTCGGCGGCCGTCGGCTGGGCGATGGAGTTCTTCCCGTGGCTGCGCGAGCCGCTCGACTGGCTCACGGGTGACCAGACCGCCCTGGAGAACATGGTCGGGACCTGGGAGAACGTCGGCAAGGAACTGGAGAAGATCAGCACCGACCTCCAGGACACCGTCAAAAAGGACAGCGCTGCCTGGGAAGGCGCCTCGGCGGACACCTACCGTGCGTTCGCCGAAGATCGCGCGGCGACGTACGCGGGCGTCGCGACCGGCGCCAACGCGATCGCCAAGCTGGTCGACATCTGCAAGACGATCCTGAGTGTCGTGCGCTCGATCGTGCGCGACCTGATCTCCGATTGCGTCGGCAAGCTGATCAGCATCGCCTGCCGGTACCTGGGGCCGGCGCTGCCGGTGGGGATGGCCACCGAGGGCACCGCGGAGGCGGTCAAGACCGGCGGCAAGTGCATGAAGTGGATCAAGAAGCTGCTGAAGGCCTTCAAGAAGGCGCAGGAGCTGTTCCACCGCATCAGCGACATCTTCCGGCGGGTCAAGGGCGCTCTGAAGCGCGGCGCGGAGAGCCTGCCCGGCCCGCTCAAGAAGGTCGGCGGGCTGATCAAGGACGAACCGCGCGACACCCGGACGTTCCTGGACAAGGTCCGTGCCGAACGTCCTGATCGAAAGAAGTGGACGGACATCGTCTCGTCGGACAAGCCGCTCGGCGAGAACCTCGAGAACGTCGGCAAGGAGTTCCGCAGCGACGTCCGGAAGGAGTTCGGCGAGAAGTTCGGGGAGAACTTCGGCAAGGAGGTCTGGGACGACGCCAAGAAGGAATGGCGCAAGGAGTCCCGGAAGAAGAAGGCCGAAGGGCTCGACGACTGGGCAAGCGGGGACGACGACGAGGGGTCGAAGAAGGAGACCACCGGCCCCCCGGTCTTCGAGCAGCCGGGCACGCAGCGGATTTCGGGGTCGATCGAGTGACCGGGCCGCAGGGCGATCGATTCGTCGTTTCGCGGACCGACGGGCCGCACTGGATCCTCGCCGGCGTGCTCCTGTGCGTGGCCGGCGGATTCCTCTGGATGGCTTTGGCGGCCACGCCACAGGGTCCTCGCGTGCCCGGGTGGGTCTTCGGCGGAAGCTTCGGACTGCTGGGGCTGAACGTGGTCTTCCGGTCGCTGAAGAAGCCGGTCCGGAACGAGCTCGTCATCGAGCCCGCCGGGATCTCCCGGGTGATCGGCGGAGTCGCGTGGGCGTTGCGATGGGACGAGCTCCGGGCGGCTTCGGTCGTCAAGGGCACTCAGAAAGGCGACCGTCACCAGGTCGTGCTCAGCCCGGCGGACGACCGGTTCGAAAGCCGCAGCCGGAGCCTCGTCCGCATCGGCGACGGTGGCTTCCTGGTGGCCGGGTTCGAGCTGTACGAGACAGAAGTCCCGCGCGTGCGGGAGCTGCTGGCGAAGCACGTCGGTGTCACGGCCGAACGGGTCCCCGGCACCCGAGCTCCCGCGCCACCGCCGCCACCGGTCCGGCCGGCGGTGCCGGAGTGGGTACCGCCGCCGGTCGAGCCGTCCGGTTCCGTCACGATCCACGTCAACGGCTGGAACCGGGTGCTGCTGCGCTGGGTGCGGCTCTTCGCCCTCATGATCGAGGTGGGGCTCGGCGCCGTGATCGAGTTCGGTCCGCGGAACGGGGTCCGCACCGCGTGCCTCGTCGTGTTCATCGCTGTCTTCGCCGGCATGTCCTGGGTGGCAGTCCTCGAACAACAGAGCCGGTCCCGGAAGTCGCGGGTCCTCCTGGAGCTGTCGGCCGCCGGACTCCGGTGGACGACGTACTACCGCAAGTTAACGGTTTCCTGGCCGGAGATCGCCGAGCTGAGGATGCCGTCCGGTCTCCTCGAGTTCCGGCCCGTCGCCGTCGACTTCCCGCTCGACCGTCCGGACCTCGACCACCTGCGGCTGGGCGACGGCTGGTACCGGATGCCACGCGCACTGAGCGAGACGGCGGTGAAGCAGTTCGAAACGCACATCCGCAGCGTCTTGCCGCCGGGCGTGCCCCTGGCGCTCGGCCGGGGGTGACAAGGGCGCCGCCGACGCCGATCACTCGGGGGGCTACGTGATCGGCGCCGGCGACCCGATGCCCTGCCCGGCTCGCGCCGGTTGGGGCAACGTCATCACGTCTCCGCGATAACGCACCAGGAGAGCGGGACCGGGGCCACGAAGTGACGGCCGGGGGACGGACATCCCCCGATCGAGTGACAGGCTTCCGCTGCTCGCATGATTGTCGCACTCAGCCCCGGATAAGTTACAAAAACCTTCACTTTCCCCTTGCTTGCCGGTGCTGACCTGGTCCGGACCGGTTTCTGGCACAGTGCGGGTATGAACTCCGACGTCCTCGTTGTGGGATCCGCCAACGCCGACCTCGTCGTCGCGGTGGATCGGCGGCCGGGCGGGGGGAGACGGTGCTCGGCGGCGACACCGTGCTCTCACCGGGCGGCAAGGGCGCCAACACGGCGGTCGCGGCGGGCCGGCTCGGCGCGGACGTCGCGCTGCTCGGCGCCGTCGGCGACGATCCCTACGGCAGGCTGCTGCTCGATTCGCTCCGCGCCGCCGGCGTCGACACCGGACTCGTGCGCACCAGCGAGCGTCCCACCGGCATCGCCTACATCACCGTCACCCCGGACGGCGAGAACTCGATCCTCGTCTCCCCCGGCGCCAACTCGAGCCTGGAGCCCGCCGACGTCGACGCCGTCTTCGACGGGGTGGAGGTCATGGTCGCCTCGCTGGAGGTGCCGCTGCCGACCGTCGAGCACGCCGTCGCGCGGGCCGCCGAAAAGGGCGTGCGGGTGCTGCTGAACTTGTCGCCGGCGGCGAAGCTGTCCCCGGAGACGCTGGCCAGGCTCGACGTCCTGCTCGTCAACGAGCACGAGGCCGCCTGGCTCACCGGACCCGGCGCGGACTTCCGGAAGCTGCTCGACCTCGGGCCGCGGGCGGCCGTCGTCACGCTCGGCGCGGCCGGCGCCGTCGTCGTCGAAGCGGGGTCGGTGAGCCGGGTGGACTCGCCGAAGGTCGAGGCCGTGGACACCACCGGAGCCGGGGACGCCTTCGCCGGCGCGCTCGCCGCGTCGCTCGCCGACGGTGCCGACCTGGTCTCCGCGGCGAAGCGAGCCGTGCGCGTCGCGGCCTTCAGCGTGACGCGGCATGGCGCGCAGCCGTCCTACCCCACCGCCGCCGACCTGGGGGAATGATCACCCGCGTCGCCGTGTTGCAGGTCACATGGGCGACTCGTTCCACTCGGCCTGGTGGCGCGGCTACGCGGCTCAGCTGCGGGCGATCGCGGACGCGCGCCGTCCCGACCGGCTCGCGATCATGCCGCTCGACGAAACCCTCAAGGCGCTCGGCAAGCAGACCGAACTCGACGAAGGCGTCTACGACGTGCCGCTGGAGGGGGTCGTCGGCACGGTCGCCCGCGCCGGGGACTTCGACCGCGAGTTCCGTCCCCGCAACCGCGCGCTGCGCGACCGCTGGGAGCACCTGACGCGGACATCGGCGGACCTGCCCCCGGTGCGGCTCGTGCGGCTGTCCGACATGTTCTTCGTCGAAGACGGCCACCACCGCGTCGGCATCGCCCGGGCGCGCGGCGTCCGGACCATCCGCGCGCGGGTCCGCTGGATCAGCACGGTCGCGTGCGCGCTGCGCTGCCTGACGCTCGCGGACCTGCCGTCGAAGACCGCCGAGCGCATGTTCCTCGAGCGCGTGCCGCTGCCGAACGACGTCCGCCTCGGGCTGTGGCTCGACGACCCGGCCGACTGGTTCCGGCTCGCCGACTCGGCCGAGGCCTGGGGTTTCCGCCGTATGCTGGCCGGACGGCCCGTGCGCAGCCGCGACGAATTGGCCGACTCCTGGTGGCGCGAGGAGGTCCGGCCGGTGCTCGACCAGGTACGGCGCCGCGGTTTGTGCCCGCCACCACGAGATATCCAGGCGTACCTGAGTTATGGTCTAGACCATGCCTGAGTTTGATGTCGCCTCCGCCGAGCCCGACGCCGCCTCTGCGGGGAGGAGTGCGTCGGCTGTGCCCGATGCCGCCTCCGGGGTGAAGAGTGCGTCGGCAGTGCCCGATGCCGCCTCCGCGGTAAAGAGTGCGTCGGCGGGGGCCCTCACCGGGGTCGCCGTCAGCCCCGGCCGCGCGAGTGGTCCCGTCGTCCGTGTCGCGGAGCCGCTCGGCGAGCCCGCCGCGACCCCCGCCCCGGCCGACCCGGCCGCCGAGGCTGCCCGGATCGCCCCCGCGGCCGCGACCGTCGCCGGCCGGCTGGAGAAACAGGCCGAGGCCGCCACCGGCGAGGCCGCGACGATCCTCATCACCACCGCGGCGATGGCAGCCGACCCGGCGCTCACGGCCCAGGCCGAAACGCTGGTCAAGACTCAGGGCCTGCCCGCCGCGCGCGCCGTCTACCAGGCCGCCGAAGGCTTCGCCGAGGCCCTGGCCGCGGCCGGTGGGTACATGGCTGAGCGCGTCCGCGACGTCCGCGACGTGCGCGACCGGCTGATCGCCGAGCTGCTCGGCATCGCGCCGCCGGGGGTGCCGGAGCTGGCGTCGCCGAGCGTCCTGGTCGCCCGCGACCTCGCCCCGGCCGACACCGCCGGCCTCGACCCGGCGAAGGTCCTCGCCCTGGTCACCGAAGAGGGCGGCCCCACCAGTCACACCGCGATCCTCGCGCGGGCGCTCGGCATCCCGGCCGTCGTCGCGGTGCGCGGGCTGCTCGCACTGGACGCGCAAGCGCTTGCGGTCGACGGCGACACGGGCACGATCGAGGTCGCGGACCCGTCGGCCCCGGTCGTCACGGCGACGGTGGCCCAGCTCGCCGAGTGGAACGGCACGGGCGCAACGGCCGACGGCCACCGCGTGAAGGTCTACGGCAACGTCGGCTCCCCGGCCGACGCCCAGGCCGCGGCCGACGCGGGCGCCGAAGGAGTCGGCCTGTTCCGCACGGAGTTCTGCTACCTGGACGCCTCGGACGAGCCATCGGTCGCCGACCAGCGTGCGGCGTACACGGCGGTGCTTTCGCCGTTCCGCGGCAAGCCGGTGATCGTGCGGACCCTCGACGCGGGCGCCGACAAGCCCCTGGCCTTCCTGTCCCCGGAGGCCGAGCCGAACCCGGCGCTCGGCGTCCGCGGCCTGCGTGTGGCGTTCGATCGCCCCGAGGTGCTGGACCGCCAGCTGGAGGCCATCGCGGGTGCAGCGGGGGATTCCGGCGCCGAGGTCTCGGTGATGGCCCCGATGGTGGCAACGGTCGAGGAAGCAGCCTGGTTCGCCTCGCGGGTGAGGGCGGCGGGCATCGCCCGGGCGGGCGTGATGATCGAGATCCCGGCGGCGGCGCTGAGCGCCCGCGAGATCCTGGAAGCGGTGGACTTCGTCTCGGTGGGCACGAACGACCTCGCCCAGTACACGTTCGCGGCGGACCGCCAGCTGGGCGCGGTGGCCAAGCTCAACGACCCGTGGCAGCCGGCCCTCCTGCGCCTGCTGAAGCTGATCGGCGACGCGGCCAAGGCCACGGGCAAGCCGGCCGGCGTCTGCGGCGAAGCGGCGGCCGACCCGCGCCTGGCCCTGGTCCTGGCTGGCTTGGGCCTGACAAGCCTGTCGATGAACGCCCCGGCAGTCCGCGCGGTGGGAGCAAGCCTGGCGGCGGCAACCCTCGCGGAGTGCGAAGCCCTGGCGGAAGCAACCCTGGCCACGACCGACCCGACATCAGCCCGCGCGGCGGCGCGCCCCTGAGGAACCGGCACGCCGGGCCGGGGTTCGGGCCCGCCGCGGCCGAGCTGATTCGCTCGGCGGTGCTGGCTTGGCCACGCTCGGATCGCTGCGTCTTGTTCGGCGGCGCCCGCTTGCCCGGGGCCGCCTGCGCGCGGGTGCCGCTGAGTCGGTTCGCCGGGGGTTCGGGTCTCTACCCGCTAGGGCTACCCGTCCCTTGGCCGGGTTCACCGTGGGCCCGGGTCGCTGCGAGCCGGGCCGCCGGGTACGGGTCGGCCTGCTCGGCTGACTTCACTTGGCTCGCGATGGCCGATCGCCTCGGCGAGCCCAGCCGCGGCTCGTTTCGCCCCAGCGCGAATCATGCCGCCGCCCGCGGGGGCGCCCCCCACTTTCAGTCTATTGGTCATCACCGACAGTTCTGACCTGTGCGAATCTGGTGCGGCGTGGTTGTCCACATTGATCGAGGGGTGTGGGCAACCCGCCTCAAGCTCGTTCGATCAAAAAGATTCCGGGGCGTTGTCGATCCCGGCCGGGGCCGCTCGACGAAGGGGTGAGAAGCGAAGCACCCGAGTCGAGAGGACCTCACCATGACCGCCACCATCTCCGGCCCGGCCGAAGCCGGCCCCGCAGCGGCCGGCGGCCCGGCGCGAGCCGTCCGGGCCGGGCGTCGGGAATGGGTTGGGCTGGCCGTGCTCGCCCTGCCCACCCTGCTCGTCTCGCTCGACGTCTTCGTCCTCGTGCTCGCCCTGCCGAAACTCGCCCTCAGCCTGCACGCCGATGGCACGGAACAGCTCTGGATCATGGACACCTACGGCTTCATGGTCGCCGGGTTCATGGTCACCATGGGGACCCTCGGCGACCGGATCGGACGCCGGAAGCTGCTGCTCGCCGGGGCCGCCGCCTTTGGGGCCGCCTCCGTTCTCGCCGCCTTCTCCACCAGTGCCGGCATGCTCATCGCCGCCCGGGCCGCGCTCGGGATCGCCGGGGCCACGCTCGCTCCCTCGACGCTGTCGCTCATCGGCACCATGTTCGAAAACCCGCGGCAGCGGGCCGAAGCCATCGGGATCTGGGCCGGCTGCTTCACCGTCGGCGCGATCGTCGGGCCGATGGTCGGCGGCTTCATGCTCGAACACTTCTGGTGGGGCTCGGTCTTCCTGCTCGGCGTCCCCGCCATGCTCCTTCTCCTCGTCATCGGCCCGAAGCTGCTGCCGGAGTACCGGGACGAGAGCGCCGGGCGCCTCGACCTGCCGAGCGTCGCCCTCTCCCTCGCCGCGATCCTGCCCGCCGTCTACGGCGTCAAGGAACTCGCGCGCGATGGTGTCCACCTCACCGCGGTGCTCGCCCTCGGTGCCGGGCTGGTCATCGGGTACGTCTTCGTGAAGCGGCAGCGCACCCTTGCCGACCCGCTGATCGACTTCAGCCTGTTCGCCGCGAAGGCGTTCCGCACCACCCTCGGCGGGATGCTGCTGTTCAGCATGCTCGGCGGCACCACCATGCTCTTCGTCGCGCAGTTCTTCCAGCTCGCGCAGCACCTGTCCCCGGTCGGGGCCGCGCTGGGGCTGCTGCCCGGGATGGCCGGCTCGACCGTCAGCTTCCTCGCCGCTCCCGTCCTCGCCCGCCGGGTGCGGCCCGGCGCTCTGATCGCCGGCGGGGTTGCGCTCGCCGCGTCCGGCATGGTGATCCTCGCCTTCGTCGAGCCCGCGGGCGGACCGGTGTGGCCGTCCCTGGGGTTCGCCGTGACGTCGCTGGGTGTCGGGCCGATGGTCGCGCTGGGCACCGACCTCGTCGTCGGCTCGGTCCCGGTGCGCAAGGCGGGCGCCGCCGCTTCGCTGGCCCAGACCGTCAACGAGTTCGGCTACTCCTTCGGCCTCGCCACCGTCGGCACGCTCGGCAACGCCGTCGCCCGCTCCCACGGCCTCCCCGCCGGGCTGCACGTCGCCGCCGGGCTCGCCGCCGTCGCCTTCGCCGTCCTGGTGTGGTTCGTCGCCCGGCACCTGCGGTCGATCCGGCCGCTGGCCGTCTGACGAGCGAAGGCCTCCCCACCCGATGCCTGGGTGGGGAGGCCTTCTTGACGCCGGGGGCAGAGGGGCCCCGGCTAGCCGAAGAGGCCGCGCCGCGGGTGCCGGATGACCAGCGACCCGCCGTGCACGCGGCCGCTCAGCACGTACCGGGGGTTGCCCATCCGGCCGTTGCTGCGCGTCTTGTCCTCCATCGCGCCGAACTTGACGTCGCTGATCGAGTTGAGGTCCACCGCCGCGTGCTCCGGGATGATGATCTCGACCGAGCCCCACTTGGCGTCCAGTTCGATGTGCACCACCGGCGACTGCACCTGGGCCTCGGTGAAGTCCAGCTTCGTCGAGCCGTACTTGTTGCGCACGACCAGCTCGGACGGCACCACCCACGGCCCGCCGCGGTGCAGCGACGAGTACTTCGCGTTGAGCTCGATGCGCCGCCCCGGCGAATAGCCGCCGTAGCTCGCCGGAGGCGCGTACGCCGGCGCGGCGTCGAGGGCCGCGGCCGGGTGGTAGAGACCGGCCAGGTCGGCCAGCACGGTGTTCAGCTCGCCGCGCGTCCTCGACGCCAGCGCGCGGTCGGTGCGCTCGGTGAACTCGTCGAGGTCGAGCATGCCGCGGCCGATAGCCTTCTGCAGCACGCCGACGACGTGCTCGCGCTCGTCATCGGAAACCCGGAGATCGCGCTCGCTCAACGGCTTGGTCTCGGTCACCGGTTCCGCTGCCGCGGTCTCTTCCTCGCCCATGTCCATGATGGTAGAACCGGATTTCACCAGGGAGATCGGGGGAAAACCCTGAACGGACCCGTAGTCCGCGCAGCCGCCGCCGTCGCGGCCGTGGTCCTGCTGGCCGCGTGCACGGGCGAAACCCCGGCGCCGCCACCCGGCACCACGACGCCACCACCGTCCTCGGCGACGGCCCTGCCGGACGGGCTCACCGGCGGCCGGGCGAGCGGCGGCATCGGCGTCACCGCGCTGCTGCCGACCGTCGGCCCCACCTTGTTCGACGCCGACCGCGGCCCGGTGGCCACGCCGCCCGGCTACCCCACCGGCGACATCGCGCTGAGCGTCGTCCGGGTCGGGAAGCACGCCGTCTTGACGGTCTACCCGCCCTACACCCAGAACCCCGATCCCTACGAAGTCCTGGAGTACACCGGGCCGTCGAGCCCGCCGCGGTCCCTCGGCCGCGCTTGGTCGGTCGCCCCGGACGCCGCCGGGGACGGCGTCTGGCTGATCCGGCAGGACGCGCCGGACGACTGCCGCCTCCAGCACGTCTCGTTCGCCGACGGCGAGCTCGGCCGCGGCCAGTCCGCCAGCTGCCGCACCCAGGTGCGGAGCGAGACCGCGCACGGCCTGCTGATCACCATCAACGCCGGTGCCGCCGAGTCGACCGACGCCCTGATCGAGCCGGCGACCGGGCGCACGGTCCGGCAGGCTCCGCGCATCCTCGGCGTCGCCGGCGACTGGATGCTGCTCGACGGCCTGGCCGACCTGACGCTGGTCGACCTGCGGGACAACCGCAGCAAGCAGCTCAGCAGGCCGGCGATCGGCGCGGTGCCCACGGTGGTGCCGTCGCGGGAAGGTGCCGTGTGGGCCGCCGACTTCGCCAACCCCGCCTACCGGAACACCAGCACGCAGACGCGGGACCTCTGGCTGCTCCGCCCGGCTGGGCCGACCTGGGAACACGTCCCCGGGATGCCGTTCGTGACCGAGCACCTCAAACGCGGCGGCGGCTTCGACTGGTCGGACGCCGGTGACCTCGTGCTCGCCGACGGCGCCCTCGCTGCCTGGCACCCCGGCGAACCGCAGTGGCGCCTGAGCTCGGCCGCGCTGCCGCCGGGCAGCTGGAGCGGCTTGGCGGTCCTCCCCTGAGGGTCACTCCTCGTCGAGGCCGTGCTCGATCGCGTACCGGGCCAGCTCGACGCGGTTGTGCAGCTGCAGCTTCCGCAGCGTCGACTGCACGTGGTTCTCCACCGTGCGGTGCGACAGCACGAGCCGCTCGGCGATCTGCCGCGCGGTCAGCCCCTTCGCGACCAGGCGCAGGACGTCGGTCTCGCGCTCGGTCAGCCGGGGAGGTTCGGCGCCCGCGGTGTCCTCGATCGACGCGTCGGCCATCCGCCGGTACTCACCGAGCACCAGCCCGGCCAGGCCCGCGGTGAACACCGGGTCGCCTGCGGCGGTGCGGTGGACGGCGTCGACCAGCTCCACCGCGGACGCCGACTTGACCAGGTAGCCGGACGCGCCGGCCTTCACCGCCTCCAGGACGTCCTTGTGCTCGCCGCTCGCCGAGAGCACGAGCACCTTCGTCGACGGCAGCGCCGCGGTGATCTCACGCGTCGCGTCCACCCCCGACGTGCTGCCGAGGTTGAGGTCCATGAGGACGACGTCCGGCTGCACGGTCCGGGCGATCCGCAGCGCCGCCTCGGCGTCCGGCGCGGTCGCCCGCACGTCGAAGCCGTGTTCGGTCAGGTCGCGGGCCACCCCGTCACGCCAGATCGGGTGGTCGTCGACCACCATCACCGATATCCGCGGTTCGTCGCTCATCTCGCACCCCTCGTGCTCGGCACCCTGACCTCCCACTCCGTGCCCCGGCCGGGCCCGGTGTCGAGGGTCGCCCTCCCGCCGAGGTCGCGGACCCGCCCCCGGATGGATTCCACCACGCCGAGGTGCCCTTCCGCGGCGGCTTGCTCGAGAACGCCGTCCGGTATGCCCGGTCCGTCGTCGCGGATGCTCACCACGACCTCGTCGCCGAGGTCCTCCAGCAGCACCCACGCCTGGGCGTCCGGGCCCGCGTGCTTCTCGACGTTCGCCAGCGCTTCGCGGGTCACGGCGACCAGCTCGCCGGTGACGTGCGCCGGCAGCTCGACGTCGTCCGCCGGGGCCGAGACCTGCACCGACGGGGTCGCGAGCAGCTGCAACGCGGCGCGCAGGCTCATCTTGCCGCTGTCGTTCGGCCTCGCCGGCTCAGTGGTCACCAGCGACCGCAGGGCGACTTCCTGCTCGCCGGCCAGCCGGGCCAGCTCCGCCGCCTCACCGCCGACCTCGTTGCCGCGCTTGCGGACCCGCGCGAGCACCTGCAGCACGCTGTCGTGGATCGACCGCGCCAGCCGCTCCCGCTCGGCCGTCGCGGCTTCCTTCCGCAGCGCCTGCTCCAGCCGCGCCGCCGACCGGCGGGCCATCGTCGAGGCCATGCCGACGAGCAGGCCGGCGGCGGCGAGCAGGACGCCGTCACGGGCGACGTCGAGGTCGAACTTCTCCCGCGCCAGCGCGGTCGCCACGCCGACGACCAGCCCGGCGAGCACCCCGCCGACCGCGCCGAACCGCGCGCCCGCGGCGACCGGCGGCACGGCCGCCCACACCGTGGTGATGAGCGGGACGTTGAGCGCGAACTGCGCGTCGCTGAGCACCCACGGCGAGCTCAGCAGCAGCCCGGTGGACAGCACGAGGTCGAACACCACCAGTGCCGGCGGCCGCGTCCGCTCGCGCAGGTAGAAGAAGCTGCTGACGACCGACCACACGGCCATCACGCCGAGGATCGTCCACGCCAGCCACTCGCGCTGGTACTGACCGCTTTGGACGATCACCGTGCCGCAGGCGAACGCCCAGGTGAGGAAGCGGAAGGCGAGCACGCCCCGCCACATGGGCGTGACCGGGTCGGGCGACCGCCGGACGGTCACTTGTCGTCGTCTTCGCCGCGGGTCGCCACCGTGGCCCCCGAGGAGCCGGGCTCGGCGTCGTTCGGCTGCGCGGCCTGGTCCTTGAGGACGTTCACCTCGGCCGGGTCCGGGTTCTCCTCGTGCAGCAGGGACCGGACGCCCGCGTTGAGCACGGCCAGGATCGGCACCGCCATCAGCGCGCCCGCGATCCCGCCCACGACGAGGCCGACGGTGATGGCGAGGACGACGGAAAGGGGGTGCAGCTTCACCGCGCGCCCGAGCAGCAGCGGCTGCAGCACGTGGCTTTCCAGCTGCATCACGCCGATCACGATGGCCAGCACGATCACCGCGCCGATGAAGCCGTTGGTGACCAGGGCGATCAGCACCGCGACACCGCCGGTGAGGACCGCACCGATGATCGGGATGAACGCGCCGAGGAACACCAGCGTGGCCAGCGGGATCACCAGCGGCACGCCGACGATCCACAGCCCGACGCCGATGCCGACGGCGTCGACGACCGCCACCGCCGCCGTCGCCCGCACGTAGCTGACCAGCGACGCGAACCCGCGCCGCCCGGCGACGTCCACCCGGTTGCGGACCCGGCCGGGCGCGACGCGCACGAGGAACGTCCAGATGCCCTCGCCGCCGCTGAGGAAGAAGATCGTGATGAAGAGCGTGAGCAGGAAGCCGGTGACGATCTCGCCGACCGTGCTCGCCGTGGTCAGCGCCGTGTCGGTGAGCCAGCTCTGGTTGTTCTGCAGGAACCCGAAGACCTGGTTGATGAACTGCTGGATCTGCTCCTGGCGCAGGTGCGCCGGGCCGTTGATCAGCCATTCCTTGATCTGGTTGAGGCTCTCGTTGAGCTGCCGCTGCAGCTGGGGCAGGCCGCTGGAGAACTGCGTGACGACGAACGTCAGCAGCCCGCCCAGCACGGCGAGCCCGGCGATCAGCACGATCGCCGTCGCCAGCCCGCGCGGGAACCGGACGGCCACCAGCTTCTGCACGGCCGGCGCGAGCAGCGCCGAGAGGAGCAGGGCGATGCCCAGCGGGATCACGACGACGGACAGGCGGCCGATCACCCACCCCACGACGTACAGCGCCGCGGCCACCACGATCAACCGCCACGCCAGGGCCGCGCTGATGCGCAGGCCCCGGGGGATCAGCCCGGTGACGTCCTCGTGCTCCGGCAGGAACGGTTCTTCGCGTCGCGCGTGGGTCACCGGCTCACCGTAGCGGCTGGACCGCCCGATTCGGCCGCTTTCGCGCGGCCGCGTCCGACACACGTGGCGGCCAGGCATGATCACCGACCGTCAAATCGGCTTACACCGTGTGTCTTTCACACGATGGGGGCATCAAGTCGTGTCGAGGGTGCGCGGCGCGCTGCCGATTTGATTAGGTCGCTTTCGCAACGACCCGATCACGAAGCCGGCACGAGGAGACGACGAGTGGCGAACACCGCGACGAACGAGGGGCAGGGCGCCAAGCGCGCCGGCCGTCTCGTGTCGCGTGCGCTGCTCGTGCTCGGTGGCGCGGTGGCGAGCACCGCCGCCGCGTGGCTCGTCTCCGGCGCCACCGCTTCCGCGGCCGGCCCGGCCGTCGAGGTCGGCACCGCCTCTGTCACCCCGGTCACCGACGCCACGGCGGCCGGGATCGGCGACGCGAACCGCGGTGCCGGGCACTTCGCGGGCGAGGTCGCCGGCGGGGTCGCCGACGTGGCCTGCCACCAGGACGCGACGACGTGGAGCGAGCCGCAGGCTCCGCGTCCGTGCGGCCGCACCGACGCCGGCACCGTCGGGCACGACGTTTCCGAGCACGTCAGCGACTCGGTCACCGACCTCGCCGACGACGCGGTGCTGAGCCCGGCCCAGCGCACCCTCGGCTCGTTCGAGCACATCGCGCGCAAGCCGGAGGACACCCGCCAGGTCATCGAGCAGACCGTCACCCCCGCGCCGGCCACCGACTTCGGCCGCAAGGTGTGGCAGCTGCTCGACCCGGCCGGCCACGGCAACCTGGTCCCGCTCCCCGTCCTCCCGGGCCTCGCCCCGGTCGAGGAGGAGCCGGTGACCTCCGGCGCCGGCCAGGCGGCGGGCACCCCCGCCGTCTCCACCGTAGAACTTCCCGCCGCGCTGCGAGCCGCGCTCGCGATGCCGGCGGGCGGGCAGCAGGACGACGTCACCGATGCCGCGGGCCACGCCCGCAACGGGCACCGTGACCTGCCGTCACCGCTGGCTCCGGCGCAGCTTCCGATCGCGCCGGCTGTCCCCACCGCCCCGGGTGGCACCACGGCCCCCGGTGGACACCTCGACGGCTTCAACTTCGGCGTCCCCTTCTGGACGACCGATGCCGTCGACACCGCCGTCGCGGCGATGAGCCGCGCCGGCCTGCGCCACGCGCTGCGCACCCCGGGCGAACAGCCCGGCGTCACTCCTGACTGAACACCTCCTCACACGGGTCGCTGACGCGTCCACTTCCGTCCTTCGCTGACGGCTTCGCGTCCGCTCCATCCCCGTGACACGGCGGTGCGCTTTCTCGCGCCCGCACCAAGTTCCATCCCCCTCGGTGCGCTCGGACACCATTCCCCTTTTCGACGAGCGCACACCCATGAACCCGCAAGGGAACCCGAAATAAAGGAGAAAAACCCCATGCAGACGTGGGCAAAGCGCGGACTCCAGACCGCATTTGTCACGGGTGGGTTGCTGATGCTGGGCACCGGCATCGCCTCGGCTGACGAAAACGTCAACCCTGACACCCCTGCCTCACCGCTCGACCTGAACGTCACGGCTCCGATCCAGGAAGCCAACAACGCGGTCGGTATCCCCTTCGGCCAGCTGGACCTGCCCGCCGGGCAGACGGAGCTGAGCACCAAGCCGGCCACCAAGGCCGCGAGCGAGGCTGCGAAGCAGTTCAACGAAGCCAGCCCGATCAGCGAAAGCACCCTGGGCGGCAAGTTCACCCCGAGCCACAACAACCTCAAGGGCAACAAGGTCACGGGCGACCTCGTCGTCCCGATCCAGATCGTCGACAACGCGATCGGCGTGATCGGCGACGCGAACGTCGCGGGCACCGACCACTCGCAGACCTGGAGCCACGACCAGGACGTCAAGACGACGGGCCGGGACTCCAGCATCGCGGGCAACGCCGTGGTCCTCGACTGGGCGCTTCCCGTCCAGATCGCCGGGAACGGCGGCGGCGTCGCAGGCGGCACCGGCCGCGTGATCGGTGGGTCGGCCAGCCAGAGCACCACCGAGACCGGGGACGTCGCCACCAACGGCGACGGCTCCTCGCTCTCCGGCAACGTGGTGGCGGGCCAGTTCGCCACCCCGGTGCAGGTGACCGGCAACGCCGCGTCCTACCTGCTCGGCAACGGGCAGAGCCACGGCTACTCCGCCGACACCGTCGCCGCATCCGGCGGCTCGCTGCTGAGCTCCGGCAACCGGGCCTCCGGGTCGGGCAACGTGGTCGGTGCGCCGATCGCCCTGCCGGTCAAGTTCAACTGCAACTCCGGTGCGGTGTGGGGCTCGCTGTCGAACTCCGACGGCTGCAACACCTCCGCCGACGCCGTGGCCGGGGCCGACCGCATGGTCCGCGGCGGCTCCCCGACCTACCTCGCGACCAGCGGCAACGACTCGTTCCTGTCCGGCAACGCCGGGGCGGCCGCGCTGTCCCCGATCGCGAACGTCGCGGGTGTCGCGGGCTCGTGGATCGGCAACGCCTCGGCGGGACTTCCCGAAGCCGGCAGCTCCTCCAGCTCTGCCGACTCGGGTGGCTTGGTCACGACCGCCGGTGACAACTCAAGCGGGTCGGGCAACGTCCTGAACCCGGCGATCGCGCTGCCGGTCGAGGCCTTCGGCATCGGTGGCACCTACATCGGCCAGGCGAACGCCGTGCACGACAACACGACCGACGCCGACGCGGGCGACGGCAGCTACACCCGGGGCAACGGCGCCGTCCTCGGCGGCAACACCGTCAACACCCAGGCCGCGGGCGCGCCCGAGGTCTTCGGTATCGGCGGCAGCCACATCGGCAACGCGACCGGCGCGGCGACCGAGGACAAGAAGGTCACCGCCGGCGGGTACGACGGCACGCTGGGCAACAACTCGTCCGGTTCGGGCAACCTCGTCCAGGTGCCGGTCGCCCTGCCCGCCGAGGTCTTCGGCATCGGTGGTTCGTTCATCGGCCAGGGCTCCGGCGCGGCCGACGAGACCAAGGTCGTCCACGGCGGCGGCGGTGGCAACACCGACGACGACAACGGCTTCCTGAGCTCCAACCTGGGCGCGGTTCCGCTGTCGACCCCGGTGCAGGCCGCCAACATCGGTGGCGCCCTCATCGGCCAGGGCCACGGCAAGGGCTCGACCGACACGACGTCGATCGCGGGCGGCGACCTCAAGGCGGCCGGCCCGGCCGGCGCCGCCGCGGGCAACATCATCGAGGCCCCGGTCGCGCTGCCCGTGCAGGCGATGGGCGTCGGTGGCGCGCTCGCCGGCATCGGCACCGGTGAGAACGACAACATCACCGACGCGAAGGCGGGCGGCAACGCCCTGACCGACGGCCGCGACGGTGCGCTGACCGGCAACATCGTGAAGGCCCCGATCGCGGGCGCCGGCACGGTCTTCAGCGACGGGATCGCGGCGGCCGCCCTGGGCACCGGCGCGGGCACCAACGACGTCGCGTCGCAGGCGGGCGGCAACGCCACCACCAACGGCAACCGCGGCAGCGTGGCCGGCAACATCGTCGGCGTGGACCCGCTGGCGGTGGCGCAGGTCTTCGGTGACGCCGTCAGCGTGGCGGGTGTCGCCAAGAGCGCCGGCATCAACATGACCGAGGTCGAGAACGCGGGCGACGACACCACCTCCGGTGTCGAAGGCGCGATCTCGGGCAACATCCTCGACCTGCCGGTGACCGCGATCGCGCAGCTGTTCGGCGACGCGGTGACCGTGGGCGGCGTGGCGCACGCCCTCGGCGAGAACACGCTGACCACGGAGAACGGCGGCAAGTCCGTCACCGCGGGCGACCAGTCCAGCCTGTCGGGCCTCAACCTGTACCACGCGTTCGCGCTCCCGGTGCAGATCTTCGGCGTGCCCCTCGAGCTGCTCGGGGTCGCCAACGCCTACGCGACGGACGCGACGAGCATCGACGACGAGACCGCGGACCCCATCGCGTTCCCGGCCGAGGGCTCGGAGCTGGCGGCCGACGAGCTGCCGTCGCTGGCCGCGTTCCGCAGCGGCCTGCCCACCCAGGGCGGCCTGCCGTCGGTGGACGGCCTGTCCGGCAAGCTGCCGATCGCCGGCCTGCTCGGCGGACTGCCGTCGGTCGACGGGCTGACCGGCCTGCTGCAGACGAGCAACCTGTCCACCCAGGGCCTGCCCACCCAGGGTCTGCCCGTGCGGGCGCTGCCCGCGGTGGCCGCGCTCGCCGGCAACCTGCCGGCCGCCGGGCTGCCCACCCAGGGCCTGCCCGCGCTGCCGGTCGCGGCTCCGCTGACCATCGAGCGCGCCGACGTGCCGCCGGTGACCAGCCCGCTGTCGGGTGCCTCGGGTCTGGCGCACCTGCCGGCTCCGGCGCTGCCGACCGCTTCGGCGCTGCCGGTGAACGGCCTGTCGTCGCTGGGCTCCCTCGGGGGCCACGGCACCGAGCGTGCGGACGTGCCGGCTGCCGGCCTGCCCGTGGCGCTGCCGGTGAACGGTCTGTCGTCGCTGGGTTCCCTCGGGGGCCACGGCACCGAGCGTGCGGACGTGCCGGCTGCCGGTCTGCCCGTGGCGCTGCCGGCCCTCGGTGGCGTTCCGGCGCTGCCGAAGTCGGCCCTGCCGAAGCCGGCCCTGCCGGCGCTGCCCACCGCGCTGCCCACGGTGAACGGTCTGTCGTCGCTGAGCTCGCTCGCGGGCCACGGCACCGAGCGTGCGGACGTGCCGGCCACCGGCCTGCCCGTCGCGGCCCCGGCCCTGCCGGTCGCCCTGCCGACCGCGCTGCCGACGGCTCTGCCGGCGGTCCCGGCGGTCCCGGCTCTGCCGGCGGTCCCGGCTCTGCCGGTGAACGCCAAGCTGCCGGTGCTGGACAGCACCCCGCAGGTGCCGGCGATGTCGGGGCTGGACTCCACCGGCTTCCTCGCGAAGCTGATGGGCCTGGTCAAGCGCAAGTAGTGCGGTGAAGCCGGCGGGTTCTCCGGAACCGGGGCGCCCGCCGGCCCACGATCCCCGCTGTCACGCCGCCGGGCGTTCCACCGCGCCGCGAGGGCAACCTCGCACGGAGCGCTCCGGTGACGGACTGCGGACGCGGGCCTCCCGCAAACCGAATAGCGCTCCTTCCCTGGAGACGACGAGCCCCAGGAGCCAGCACGGCTCCTGGGGCTCGTTCGCGTCTTGCGGGCCGGTCAGGAGAACTGGAGCGAACGCTTCGCCAGGCCGTGCCAGAAGCCGTCGATCACCGTGCGGCCGGACCCCTCGTCCGAGGTGGCGCCGAGGGAGACGAACAGCGGCGCGAAGTGCTCGATCCGCGGGTGCGCGAGCGTCGCCGCCGGCGCCTTGTGCCGGAAGTCCAGCAGCGTGTCGACGTCACCGCTGCGCAGGACCTCGGCACCCCAGTGGTCGAACTCGGCCGACCACGCCGGCGGCGTCCCATCGGTGGCCCGGGCCATGCCGCTCAGGTTGTGGGTGAAGAAGCCGCTGCCGATGATCAGCACGCCTTCGTCGCGCAACGGCGCGAGCTTGCGGCCGAGGTCGAACAGCTCCCGCGGGTCGAGCGAAGGCATCGAGACCTGCAGCACCGGGATGTCGGCGTCCGGGTACATCTCGACCAACGGCACGTAGGCGCCGTGGTCGAGGCCGCGCTCCGGGGCGTCGTGCACTGGTGTCTCCGTCGAGCGAAGCAGCTTCCGGACCTTCGCCGCCAGCTCCGGCGCGCCGGGAGCCGCGTACTTCACCTGGTAGTAGCGCTCGGGGAAGCCCCAGAAGTCGTACACGAGCGGCACGGTCGTCGTCGCCCCGATGGTCAGCGGCGCTTCCTCCCAGTGCGCCGACACGACCAGGATCGCGCGGGGCTTCGGGAGGTCGGCGGACCAGCCGGCGAGCTGGCGGGTCCACGTCGTGTCGTCGGCGAGCGGCGGGGCGCCGTGGCTGAGGTAGAGAACCGGGGTGCGGGTCATCGAGCGCTCCAGTGCTTGAAAGTTCAACTACTAGAGTGTTCGACGCCGCCGCGACCTGGGATATTCCTCAGGCGGCTTCGAGGTTCGCGGCGCACCGTTCCAGTGTTCGCAGCGTGGTGCGGTAGTCGTCGTCGCTGATGCCCTCGACGGCTTTCGCGCGGAACTCCTTGATGCGCTCTTCGACGCGGGCGTGGGCTTCGCGGCCGTCGGCGGTCAAGGTGCCGTCCTCGCCGACCCAGCCGCGGGCGCGCAGGTCGGCCACCTTCGGTGCCATCGAACCCTCGCCGGTGACGAACGGCGCCATCGCCGTGTCGACCTGCTCCGGCGTGCGGGCGCCGAGGGCGATCGTGTTGAGTACCTGCCAGTGCCGGCGAGTCAGTGACTCCGCGTCGAGGGACTGGGCCATGGAGGATTCGAGAAGCTCGTGGAGGTGGCGAAGCCACCAGCCGAGGGGTTTCATGAGGACTCCGATATGTCAGTGAGCAACTACATGTAAAAGTACATGTAGTTCGGAGGTGGAGCAACCATGACCGACGCCGTGGCCGACGTCGAGCGCGCCATGATCGCGATCCGCCGCAGCCAGCAGCGGCGAGCTCTCAGCCGGATCGGCAAGGCGAGAGGCCGCGGCGCGCACGACCCGGTGTTCGAGCTGCTCGACGTCGTCGAAGAGCTCGCCGAACGCGGGGAGCCCAGTACGGTGACGGCCTTGAGCGCGGCGATGGGCGTCGACCAGCCACGCGCCAGCAGGCTCGTGGCGCGCGCGGTCGAGCAGGGCTTGCTTCGCCGCGAAGCCGATCAGCGCGACGGACGGCGTGCAGTGCTCGTGCCGACCGAAGCCGGCCAGGCGCACCTCGACGAGCTGCACGCCTTCCGCCGCGGGGTGTTCGCGGAGGTCATGGCGGACTGGCCGGAGGAGGACCGCGAGACGTTCGGCCGGCTCCTCACGGCTTTCGTCCGCGGGTACGGCGCCCTCGGTTAGTCGTGCGAAAGGTCGACGAAGCGGCTGTAGTGCAGCTGGTGGGCGACGGTGATCGTCGCCGTCGGGCCGGCGCGGTGCTTCGCGATGATCAGGTCCGCCTCACCCGCGCGCGGGTCGTCCCGCTCCCAGGCGTCCGGGCGGTTGACCAGGATGACGAGGTCGGCGTCCTGCTCCAGTGAGCCGGACTCACGCAGGTCGGACAGCATCGGGCGCTTGTCCGTCCGCTGCTCCGGACCACGGTTCAGCTGGCTGATCGCGATCACCGGGACCTCGATCTCCTTCGCCAGCAGCTTCATCTGCCGCGAGAACTCCGAGACTTCCTGCTGCCGCGACTCGACGCGCTTGCCGGACGTCATCAGCTGGAGGTAGTCGAGGACGACGAGCTTCAGGTCGTTGCGCTGCTTCAACCGGCGCGCCTTCGCGCGGATCTCCATCATCGTCATGTTCGGCGAGTCGTCGACGAACAGCGGCGCTTCGGAAACCTCACTCATCCGCCGGGCCAGCCGCGTCCAGTCGTCGTCGGACATCTTGCCGCCGCGCATGTCGGCGAGGCGGATCTTGGCCTCGGCCGACAGCATGCGCATGACGATCTCGGTCCGGCTCATTTCCAGCGAGAAGATGACGCTGGTCAGGCCGTGCCGGATCGACGCCGAGCGCGCGAAGTCCAGGCCCAGTGTCGACTTGCCGACACCGGGACGGGCGGCGACGATGATCATCTGACCCGGGTGCAGCCCGTTGGTCAGCTCGTCGAAGTCGGTGAACCCGGTCGGGATGCCCTGCGACTGGCCGCCGCGCGAGGCGATCGCGTCGATCTCGTCCATCGTCGGCTGCAGCAGCTCTTCCAGCGCGACGTAGTCCTCGCTGGTCCGGCGCTCGGTGACGTCGTAGATCGCGGCCTGCGCGCGGTCGACCACCTCGTCGATGTTCGCGCCGTCGGCCGCGGCCGCGCCGTAGCCGTACTGCACGATCCGGGTGCCCGCCTCGACCAGGCGGCGCAGCACCGCCTTCTCCGAGACGATCTCCGCGTAGTAGCCGGCGTTCGCCGCCGTCGGCACCGTCGCGATCAGCGTGTGCAGGTACGGCGCGCCGCCGACGCGGCCCAGCTCCCCGCGCCGCTCCAGCTCCGCCGAGATGGTGATCGGGTCGGCGGGCTCGCCGCGGCCGTAGAGGTCGAGGATGCAGTCGTAGATCGCCTGGTGCGCGGGCTTGTAGAAGTCGTCGGGGCCGAGCGCCTCGATGACGTCGGCGACCGCGTCCTTGGACAGCAGCATCCCGCCGAGCACGGACTGCTCGGCCGCGATGTCCTGCGGCGGCTGGCGGTCGAACGCGCCACCGCCGGGACCGGGATCGCTCGGGCCCGGGTCGGACTCCGCGTACATCGGACTGCGGTCGTCGGTCAGCGCCACCGCCCCGGACACCTCCTCATTGTGTCGAACACCCGTTCGAGTATGCCGGATCTTCGCTCTCGAAGCACGTGGCTGGCGCCCATGCCTTTGGTCCACCGGTCGTTCGCCGGACCTCGTCCCCCGATGATCGGCGACAACGCCGGCCGGCTGCCGCAGACACGCGGAGCGCCACCGTGAGTACAGGCCCGAGCGGGCACGCTAGATCCCCCGGAAGGCCGATGGCAATTCAGGGTGGGGACCCTTCTGTGGACAACCTGGGGATGAACGGGGGTAACCAATCACAGGTACCGCGAGAGCTGTGGACAAGTTGGGGACAAGCGTGATCGCCTTTGGAAAATCCGCAGGTCAACGACTGTGTACAAGGTGTGGAGAACTTGCGGGAAACTCGCCCGGCGTGTCGCGGGAAGTCCGTTCTTCGGCGTGTCGTGGACCAGTTCGAACCCATTGACCCACACGGCCTGTGGATGAATATCACAGAGGGTTGACGCGTTACCCGGTGGGCTGAACGCCGTGCCGGTCAGGCCGCGGTGAGCCGGCCCTGTGCGCTGCGTAACCGGTCGGCGAGAACGCGCTGGTCGGCCGGGGTGAAGGCGATCCGGTTCTCGCCCCGTCCCGGAATCTCCTCGGTCAGCCACCGGCCTTCCGACGTATCGATGTAGTTCACCGGGTGTTCGATCCGGTGCCGCGCGCCGGTGCGGCTACGGGCTGCGACGTAGAGGCTGCCGCTCCCCATCCGGCGCAGCGCGAGGATCCGGCGAAGCTCTTCGACCTCCTGCGAACCCTCGGCCGGGCGGTCGTTGCGGAGCACCGCGAACCCACCGTCGTCGCCGCGGGCGGTCCCCTCGATCTGGCTCTTCGGCACGGCGATCGGGGTTCCGCGGCCCGGTGCCAGCTTCGGGATCTGGCCGAGGAAGTCGTCGAGCAGCTCGCCCGGCCTGGACGACTCCAGCACGACGACGTCCAGCTCCTCGTGCTTGGCCAGCACGAACGCCTCGCCTCCCGCGCTGCCGGCGAGCAGCCGGTAGCTCACCGGCTTGCCCTGGAACCCGCCGTCGACCCAGCCGTAGTACTCCAGCTGCGGCCGGGCGATCGCTTCGATCGTCGCGACGAACCCCGGGTGCATGCCGCGCGGGCCGAACAGCCCGGCCTTGGCGAGCTCGGCGTTGGTCCGCTCGTCTTCGGCGCGCTGGGCCTCGTCGCTGTACCAGGTCGGTGTCTCGGACAGCACCGTGTGCGGCTCGCCGCCCCGGCGCCGGATCAGGTTGATCAGGGTGCCGGTCGTGATGGTGACCTGCCTGTCCAGCACCGCTCTTTCCCCCAGTAAGAATCGGACACAGTGAAGATCGAACTCGATGAACCCGGTGATCACGGAAACCGCCGGGCGCGCCCATCTTGGCACGCACCCGGTGGTCCCGCGTGCGCTACTCGCCGATGACCGGCGGCGCGGTCAGCTCGTCGGTCCCGAAGATGTCGTTCGGGTCGTCGCCGAGCAGGTACTTCGACGTGCGTTCCTCGTCGCCGCCGCCCTGGCCCTTGGCGCCGCCGGGGTGCATGCCGCCCATGCCACCCATCCCGGAGGCGCCGCCGCGACCTGCCGCCGCGCCGCCCGTCGCCCCGCCGGCACCCGCGCCGCCCCGCCCGGCGCCGGCCGCGTCCGCGCCACCGGGCATGGCACCGGTCGAACTGCCGGGGCCGAAGCCGCCGCCCGGCCCGAAGCCACCGCCGCCCGGTCCGAAGCCCGCCGCCGGGTCGCCGATGCCGCCCGAGCCGCCGGGCCCGAAGCCACCGCCGGGGATGGAGAAGTCACCCGCTCCGCCCGAGCCGCCGGGGCCGAAGCCGCCGGCCCCGGGGATCTTCGGCGGCGTGAACCCCGACGAGTGGGTGCCGTCGCTGAAGTTCGGCGGGGTGTAGTTGCTGCCCCCGGGGAGCCGGGACGGGTCGTAGTTCCCGCCGGGGATCTTCGAGGGGTCGAAGTTCGGCGTGTTGGAGCGGTCGTCGAAGCCCGGCACCTTCGACGGGTCGAAGCTGCCACCAGGGGTGTTCGGCTGGCCGGGGAACGACGGGACGCCACCCGGGCCGGGCATGTTCACGCCGCCGGGTCCCGTGCCGGTCCCGGTCCCGGTGCCAGTGCCGGTGCCGGTCCCGTTGCCGTCTCCCGAGCCGTTGCCGTCCTTGCCACCCGGCTTCTTCTTGCCGTCCTTGCCGCCGTCGACGTTGACGTTCTCCTGCTGGCCCTGGAGCGCCGAGTACGTCGGCATCTTCTGGCCGTTGTCGTTGCTCGCCTTGTAGTAGGTGTTGAAGGCGTCGACGTTGGCCTGGCCCTTGGCGTTGTAGTCGCGGATCGCCCGGTCGGTGTCGGTCGTCCACGGCGTCACCGCGTTGAGCAGGTTGTTCTTCGGCGGGTCCTTCGGCACCTGCTGCACCTGCGCGTGCACCGTGGTGAAGGCGTTGTGCTGTTCACCGAGGTACTTGTCGGAGTCGGTGAGCTTGGTGCCGGAGTCCTCCATCCACACCCGCAGCGGGTGCGCGCCGGCGTTCTGCGCCGCTTCGGCGCCGCCGCCCGTCCAGGCCGCGTCCATCTCCTTGGCCAGCGCGTCGATGGTGCCGAGGCGTTCGGAGTAGGCGCCCTTCAGCCGGCTCGCCGCCGACTGCCCGTTCTCGATCGAACCGGCGCCGGGACCGGTGGTGATCTTCTCCCAGATGTCGTAGCAGTCGATCTTGCGGTCGCCCTGCACCGACGTGTGGTCGTCCGAATGCGTGGTGGCCAGGTTGTAGGCGGCGAAGCCGCCCAGGAGCACCAGTTCCAGCATCTCAGCCTCCCAAGGCGTGGATCATCGCTTCGCCGAACTTCTGCGCCACCGAGCACGGGTCCGACGCCCCGGCGCCGTGGTCGTACTGCACCAGGATGTTGACCGCCAGCTGGTCGGTCACCCCGACGAACAGACCGCACTTGCCGCTCCTGCGCCCGTCCACCGCCGCGGCGTAGACGGACGGGTACCCGTAGGCCTGGGACTCGCCGAAGTAGGCGTCGTTGGCCTTGGTGTCGTAGACGTCCTGCAGCCCGTTCTTGTTCGCCGTCACCGTCGTGACGTCGATCTGGTTGCCCGGGTCAGCGGCTTCCTGGAACGTGCAGCTCGGGCCGTTGCTCGTGGTACGCGGGGTGCCCTCGCCCAGGGCCAGCGTCGAGCGACCGGAAGCGTCGATCGTGGCGCAGGCGTCCGACGTGATCGACGCGGTGTCCAGCGGCCGCGGCACCCTCGGCGCGGTGTCGGCGGTGGACCGGGTGGTCTCACTGCTCGATTCGGCGGTGGACGGCGCCGGGTTGGCGGTGCCCCGGGTCTTGCCGGCGCAGCCGGCGACGGCGAGCACGGCGAAGGCCAGCGCCGGGACGGCGATGAGTCGTCGGTTCACGTGGCCTGGTTCCCCGTCTTCGAAAGGTCGGTGTAGGCGTCCGACTCCTTGGTGGTGATCTTCTGCTTCGCGGCGGTGAGCGCGTCGATGTAGTTCTTGACGTAGTCCTGCATCTTCTGGTTCTGCTCGAGGAACGCCTTGCCGGACGGGTTCGCGAGCTTCTCCCAGTCGCCGCTCGCGAACTCCTTGCCGGGCGCCTTCACGTTCGCCATCAGGTTGGCGTCGTCGTAGTCGCGCTTCAGGTCGGCCTGCAGGTCCTGCCACTTCTTGATGACGCCGTCGATCTTGTCGGCGTCGAACGTGAAGCCGCCGCCACCACCGGCCGGCGCGGACATGTTGACCTCGTTACCCATCCCGATCCATCCCCTTCGCGTCCCCGCCCATTCTCCTCCGACGCCGCCGAGGTGTCCGAGGTTCCCCGAAAAGCGTAAAGGCGGGTCGCCGGTCACCTCAGTTCAGCGCGCTCTGGGCGTTGCGCAGCCGCTCACCGATCGCCCGGGGCGTGCCGGGAGTGAACACGACGAGCGAGTCCCCGCGGCCGGGCCGTTCCTCCATCAGCCAGCGGCCCTCGGCGGTGTCGATGAAGTTGATCGGCCGTGGGCAGCGCCGCCGCTGGGTGCCGGGCCCCCGGCGGCCCGCGACGTACAACGTTCCCGCCCCGGTCCTCGGCAGGCCGATGATCCGCTTCATCTCCTTGAGCGGCGACAGCGGTTCGCCGCGCGCCGGCGGCTTCTGCAGGATGGTCTGCGGGACGTCCCCGGCCGTGGTGGCCCGGCCGCTGTCGAACTCGCTCTTGCTGGTGATGAGTGGCTGGCCGGCGGCCGGATCACCCGCCGGGATCAGTTCGAGGAACGTCGGCAGGGTCCGGTCGGCCCGCTGCCGCTGCAGGACCACGGTGTCCTCACCGCTGACCCGGATGAGCACGAAGCCGCCGCCGTTGCCGCTGCCGGAGAACGCGGAGAACTTCGGTGGGCTGTCGTCCTCGAACTGCCCGTCGAACCAGCCGTAGAACTCCAGCTGCGGTTGCGACAGCGACTCGAGCAGGGCGAGCAGGTCGGGGTCCATTCCCCGGGGCCCCAAGAGGCCCGACTGGGTCAGCGCTGCGTCGACCTGCTGGTCCAGCGCGCGCTCGGCGGTCTCGTCGTAGAAGGTCGGCGTCTCGGAAAAGGTCTGGTGTGCTTCACCGCCACGGCGCTTGATCAGGTTGAGCAGCGTCGGGATGGTGAATCTGGTGGGCTGGTCGAGCACGAGCGTCCCTCGGGGTCATTCGCCGATGACCGGCGGAGCGGTCAGCGTGTCCGAGCCGAAGAGCTCGTTCGGGTCCTCGGCGATGAGGTACTTGCTGGTGTGCTCCTCGTCTTCGGCGCCCTTTCCGCCCTTGCCGGCGCCGTGCCCCATGCCGCCCATCCCACCGGCGCCGGTCGCACCGGCCCGGACGCCCGCCGCGCCACCGGCGCCCCGGGGACCGCCACCGGTCCCGGGCTCGCCGGTTCCGGAGAGGGCGCCCGCGCCCGGACCGAACCCGCCCGCGAACCCGCCGGCGTCAGCACTGCCGGCACTGCCGGCACTGCCGCCGCCCGGACCGAAGCCACCGCTGCCGACGGGGCCGAACCCGCCGCCGACGGGGCCAAACCCGCTCGCGGCGGAGTCCGGCGCGAGGTACCCGGCCGAGTTCGTCCCGTCGCCGAACCGGCCCGGTCCGGAACCGGGGAAGTCCGGTGCGGGGTGGTTGCCGCCCGGCGGCGTGGTGCCCGGCGGTGGGGAGCCCGGCGGGGTGGCGTCGAACCGCGGCGGCTCGGTCGTGGGCCGGGTGAACGAACCGGTGCCCGCGCCACCGCTCCCGAAGGAGCCACCGCCACCATCACCAGCGCGGCCACCACCAGCGCCGCCGCCGAAGCTTCCGCCGCCCCCGCTGCCGAAGTGCCCGCCACCGCCGGGCTCGGAGAGGTTGTTGCCCTCCCAGGCCTGGTACTGCGGCATGCCGCCGGCGTTCTGCACACTCGCCTGGTAGTAGGCGGCGAACGCGGCGACGTTCGTCCTGCCCTGGTCGTTGTACTTGTTGATCTCGTCGTCCTTGTCGCTGAACGGGTTGAGCCCGTCCAGGAACCCGGCCGACGGCGGCTTCTTCGCGATCTCCTGCACCTTGCCCTTGACGGTGTGGAACGACTCCGCCTGGTTGGTGAGGTACGTGTGGCTCTGCTGCAGGTTGTTCGCCGACGAGTCGAGCCAGATGGCCAGCGGGTGGGCACCGGCCTGTGCGGCCGACGCGCCACCGCCCTGCCAGGCGGCGTCCATCGTCTTGTTGAGCGCGTCGATCTGCCGGGACCGGGCCGCGTGGACTTCTTGAAGGGCTTGGGCGGCGCCGGAACCTTCGTCCAGCGAATGGGTGTTGCCCGGGCTGATCTGTTCCCAGATCGCCCGGGCGTCGATCGACTGACCGCCGATGTCCGCCTCGGCGTGCCGGGCGTCCGGGCCCCCGCTGAACAGGCCGACGAGACCGCCCACCACCGCGCCGGCCGCGGTCCCCACCACGGGCACGACCGACCCGGCCACGGCCCCGGCGGCGGCGCCCTTGAGTCCCTTGCCGACAGAGTTGGCTGTATTCCCCACGGTGTCCCACCCTCCTCAAGCGCTCGGTGCCACGGCTCTCAAGCCGCTTCCTTGAGATGCTGGATCATCGCTTCGGCGACTCTCTGGGCCACCACACAGGGCGTGGCCCTGTTCTTCCCCTCGCCGAGCTGGGCGGTGACTACGACGACGAGCTGGTCGCTGACCCCGACCCAGAGCGGGCAGTCGCCGTCGGAGCGCAGGTCCGAGACGTTGGTCGAAACGGCTGGGTAGCCCGCGATCGTGAGCGGCTCGAAATAGGCGCTGCTTGCCTTCTGCGCGTAGATGTCGGAGAGCCCGTTCTTGTTCGCTGTGAACGGGCTTACTTCCGCCGAGTTGAGGGGCGAGGCGGTCGATTTCCACCGGCACTCCGGTCCGGTGGGACCCTGTTCCGCCGAGCCGGGTTTGACCATGCCGATGTCATCCTGCTGCGCGGCCGACAGCGCGCTGCAGGGGTCGGCGAGGATGCCGTCGGCGTCGAGGGGGGCGGGCACCTTAGGAGCGCCGTTGTCTGTGGCTTCGCCGGTCGATACGGGTGAGGCCGAGCCGCTGGTGGTCCCGGGGCCCGTCTTGCCGGTGCAAGCGGTGAGCAGTGCGAGGGCGGCGAAGGCGCCTGCGGTGAACCGAGTGATCTTGAAGATGCGCACTAGAGAACCGGTTTCTGGCTGCTGACCGCATCGGTTGCGAGTTGCTCGCCCTGCTGGATCTTGCCCGACGCTTCCTCGAGTGCGTGGATGTAGTTCAGCACGTAGTTCTTCATCCACTTGTGCTGATCGAGGAGTGTGTCGCCGGAGTGCTTGGCGCCGGAGTCGACAAAGTGCCGGCTGGCGAACTCCGAACCTGGCGGCTCGACCCGGGCGATCTTCTGCGCGTGGCTGATGTCCTTCTGGAGTTCCTCGTAGAGGTCCTGCCACTGCTTGAGCACGGCGTCGACCTGGCCGGGCTCGAACTTGTAGCCGCCGGGACTACCTCCGCTGCCGACCTGGATCGGCGCGGCCGGTGGT
The DNA here is from genome assembly GCF_030285645.1 of Amycolatopsis sp. DG1A-15b. Lineage (GTDB taxonomy): Bacteria > Actinomycetota > Actinomycetes > Mycobacteriales > Pseudonocardiaceae > Amycolatopsis. The sequence goes on along the minus strand of NZ_CP127296.1, from coordinate 8,040,760 downwards.
ACTTCGCTCATCAGCCCCCCTGCGTTGCGTTTCCGCTGCTCGTTTCGCCGAGTTCAGGCAGGATTTTAACGCAACCCACCCGATTCATTGTGCCGAAAAAGATGACAATTCTCGGGCACGGATTACCCCGATCGGGTTATTTCCGGCGAGAAATGAAACAGGCGGGGCGTCCCGGTGTGGGACGCCCCGCCTGTGGAACAGCCGGATCTTGCTGTCGTCGCCTTACTGCGCGACGGCCTTGACCTCGAGCCGCACCTCGACCTTGACGTCCGGGTGGAGCCGGGCGCCGACCGAGTGCTTGCCCACGGTCTTGATGTGGTCGCGCAGCTCGATGACGCGCTTGTCGAGGAGCGGGCCACCGGCCGCCTTGATCGCGTCGACGATCTCGGCCGAGGTGATCGAGCCGAAGAGCTTCTTCGAGCCCTCGGCCGCCTTGCCGGTGAGCTGGATGGCGCCGAGGCCCTCCAGCGTCGCCTTGATCTCCTTGGCGTGGTCGAGGTCGCGGATGCGACGGCTCTCCTGCGCGCGCTGGATGGTGCGCACGTTCTTCTCCGCGCCCTTGGAGGCCGCGATCGCGTAGCCCCGCGGGAGCAGGTAGTTGCGCGCGTAGCCGTCCTTGACCTCGACGATGTCGCCGGGGCCGCCCAGGTTGGCCACGTCCGTGGTGAGAATGATCTTCGCCATGTCAGTGCCCTCCCTTAGCGCGCGGTCGAGGTGTAGGGCAGCAGCGCCATCTCGCGGGAGTTCTTGACCGCGATGGCGATGTCACGCTGGTGCTGGCTGCAGTTGCCGGTGACGCGACGGGCACGGATCTTGCCGCGGTCGGAGATGTACTTCCGCAGCAGGTTGGTGTCCTTGTAGTCGATCAGTTCCGGGCGGCCCTTCTTCTCGGCCTTGCAGAACACGCAGACCTTCTTCTTGGGCTTGCGAATGGGTGGCTTGGCCACTGTCTACTCCTGGAAATTCAAATCTGTGGATGTGTACGAGATCAGAAGGGAGGCTCGTCCGAGAAGCCGCCGCCACCACCACTGCTGGCGGCTGGGGCGGAACCCCACGGGTCGTCGGCCGGCATTCCGCCGCCGCCACCGCGGTTTCCACCGCCACCGCCGCCGCCGCCGAAGTCACCGCCGCCGCCGCCACCGCGGCTGACCTTGTTGACCTTGGCCGTGGCGTAACGCAGCGAGGGGCCGATCTCGTCGACCTCGAGCTCGACGACGGTCCGCTTCTCGCCTTCCTTCGTCTCGAACGACCGCTGCTTCAGGCGGCCCTGCACGACGACGCGGGCGCCGCGGGTCAGGGACTCGGCGACGTTCTCCGCCGCCTGGCGCCAGATGTTGCAGCGCAGGAACAGCGCTTCGCCGTCCTTCCACTCGCCCGACTGCTTGTCGAGCGTGCGGGGCGTGGACGCGACGGTGAAGTTCGCGACCGCCGCACCGGACGGGGTGAAGCGCAGCTCCGGGTCGGACGTCAGGTTGCCGATCACCGTGATGACGGTGTCTCCAGCCATCGGGATTCCCCTTCGGCTCAGGCCTTGGCGGCGGCGGGCTTGGCCGCGGCGCGCTTGACCTCGCGACGCATGACCTTGGTGCGGAGCACGGTCTCCTGCAGCGAAAGCTGGCGGTCCAGCTCCTTCACCGCGTCCGAGGACGAGTTCAGGTCCAGCAGGGCGTAGATGCCCTCCGCGTGCTTCTTGATCTCGTACGAAAGCCGGCGCCGGCCCCAGACGTCGACCTTCTCGACGCTTCCGCCCGAAGTGCGGATCACGTTGAGGAAGGTGTCCAGCGTCGGAGCGACAGTGCGCTCGTCGAGCGTGGGGTCCAGGATGACCATTACCTCGTAATGGCGTGACACAACCACTCACCTCCTATGGGCTCGCGGTCACGGACTGTCCGTGACAGGAGGGTTTGTCCAGGTAAGGCTACCTGGGGGTATCGAGGAGACCGGACAGCGGGTCTCTTCTCGGGGGGTCAGGCGGCCCGGCGCAGGACCCAGGTGCGGACGAGCCCGGCGGTGACGCCGGCGAGCACGATCACCGCGATCAGCATGGGCAGCTGCACGTCGTTCGACGCGCTGTTCGAGGCCAGCGACTGCGCGTTGCCGGCGTCGCGGATGTCCACGCCCTGGCCGCTCTGGTCGCCCGCGCCCGCCTGCGGGGCGGACGCGTCACCGGGGAGGGTGCCGTTCGCCGGGTAGCGCACGCCCGGGGCGACGGCCGTGCCGGCGGTCGCCGTGGGGATGCCGCTGTAGTCGCGCATCGGGGCGCTGCCGCCCGTGCCGCCGGCGGTGCCCGGGTTGAGGTTCGAGAGGTTGCCCGACGCGCCGCCGGGGGTGGTGCCGGTGCCGCCCTGCGGGGTACCGGCGTTCTGCGGGGCGGGCGTGCTCGGCGCCACGTAGTTGCCGGCGAGCAGCGTCAGGCCACAGCCCTTGGCGACCGTGGTCTCCACGCTGTTCAGAGTCTTGTTCCAGTCGAGCCCGAGTCCCCACGTGCCGGAGTTGGCGAGCGCGGTGCGCACCGCCTTGCCGATCTCGGCGCCGGTCGCCTCGCCGCCCGCCGAGTTCGGGATCTGGCCCACCGGGATCGAGTGGTTCTTGGCGATGGAATCGCCGGCCCAGCTGCCGATCGCGACGGTGCCTGCGTCGTTGGCACCCTTGGTGACCAGTGCCTTGACCGAAGCTCCGTCGATCGCCACCTGGTCGCCCATCTGCCCGGTGACCGAACCCGTGCAGCTGTTGCTGACGAGGGTCGTCGCGGCGGAGGCGGTGCCCGCGGAGAGGAACGCGCCGCCGGTCACGAACGCGGCGACGGCGGTGACGGTCAGTGCGCGGCGGGTCGTCTGCCAGGTGGGGATCTTCCGCACGAGCACTGTCCTCCAGGGAATTACGGGGGCGTCGTTCCGGGCAACACCAGAATGAACGAGGGAGATACGTGAAAGATACTCGGCAGTTGGATCAATTCGCAGCGGCCATTCGGCGGAGCACCCACGTGCGGACAAGTCCCGCACTGACTCCGGAAAGTGCCAGGACCGCGATCAGCAGCGGCAACTCCGACCCGTTGGTGAAGCCGTCCGACGCCGAGGGTAGCGCTTCGGCCTGGCCGGCGGTTTGGACGCCGGAGTTGCGGTCCGACGCGCCGTCCGGACCGGTGAGGCCGTACTGCGGGGCGTAACCCGGGATCTGGCTGCCGTACCGGATCGCCGGCGACGGGGTGAACAGCCCGGCCGTCGCGAACGGGATGCCGCTGTAGTCGCGCATCGGGGCGTAGCCCGTGCCGACGGTGAACGGGAAGCCGCCGAACACCGGGGTGCTCGCGAAGCCGGGCAGGAGCGGGCTGTTCGCGTCCGGGATCGGGGTGGTGCCCGCCGGGGTGCCGCCCTGCTGCGGCGCGCCACCGGACCCGCCCTGGGCCGGTGGCTGCTGCTGCGGGTTCCCACCCGTGCCGCCAGGTTGCTGCGGCGCGGGCTGACCGCCGCCGCTGAGCGAGCGGAGGCCCTGCTGGGCGCCGCCGGTCACGCCCTGGACGCCCTGGTTGATGGCGCTCGCCGCGGGCGCGCCGACCACCGGCACCGGCGAGACGACGGTGTTCACCACGTTCACGGTGACCTGGCAGAGCGTGCCGAGGATGGCGTTGATCGTCCCGGTCAGCACCTTCGTGCCTTCGGTGACGACGCCGAGGTTGAGCGGGAGGCCGAGCAGCGGTGTCGTGGCCTTGACGGTGTCTCCGGGCTTGGCGCTGATCGTGTCACCGCACTTGGCCGTGATCGTGTCCGCCGAGGCGGTGCCGGGCAGCCCGAGCACGGCCGAACCCGCGAGGACGACCGCCGCCGCACCGACCGCTGTAGCCCTCCGTGTTCGATCCTGCATGCTCGCCGCCCCTGGTCTCGTCGCCTACCTACCAGTACAACGACGTTAAGGCAGCCGGGTGACGCCCGCTCGCTCAAAAATGTCCGGCATTCGGGTGGAAGCCGAGGTCACGGTGCGTCAGGCGGGGCTGCGGCGGATCCAGGCCCGGACGAGCGCGGCCGCGACGATCGCCAGGGCCAGCACCGCGAGCAGCATCGGCAGCTTCGCCGGTGGGGTGACACCCGGCAGGGCCTCCGCCGTGCCGGACCGCTGGGCGTCGACGGTCGGCGGCGGGACCTGCTGGCCGGGGATGATCTGCGCGATCACCGGCGCCTGCACCAGGCTGCCCGGCAGCAGGGCGGCGTTGGTGAAGATGCCCGAGATCGCGTCACCCGGCAGGCCCGCGTTGCCCTGCCCGGTGACCACCGGGCCGATGCTCGAGCCGGGCGGGTTCGGCCCCGGGCTCGGCGGGTTCGGCCCCGGGCTCGGCGGGTTCGGATTCGGGTTCGGGTTCGGGTTCGGCGGGGTCGGGCCCGGCGGAGCGGGCGGAGCCGGCTTGGAAGGGCCCGGCGGCAGGTCGGCGGCCACGCCCTGCGTCAGGTTGCCGACCGCGTTGACCGTGCCCTGCGCGACCGGGCAGACGCCCTTCGCCGCGGCGTCACCGACCAGCGGCAGCCGGCCGATGCCGAGCGCCTTCACCGTGTCGCCGAGCGGGAGCGTGAGCAGGGGGGCCGAGCCGTTCGTGTTCCGCGAGCTCGAGTCGAGGCCGACGGTGAGCTGGTTCGGGGCGTTCAGCGGGGCGCCGGCGTCGAGCACCAGGCCGTTCGCGCTCCCCTGCTGCAGGGTGGCCTGGCAGTCCCCGCCCAACGTGGGGCTGGGGGCGGCGCTCGCCACGCCCGGCGCGGCCAGCACGGCCGAAGCGGCGATCGTGAAACCCAGCGCGGTGATCCGGGTGACGTGCTTTGCCATCATGCCCCTCCGGCAGTCGGACCGATCTGGATCACGGAACGCGCTCACGGTACTCCACCAGCGTCACCAACCGGGCCCACCGGCCGGAATCGGGCCCGGGAGTAGCGTGCTCGGCATGCTGATTGGCGCCCATGTCCGTGACGACGACCCGCTGGCCGCGGTCGTCGAGCGCAAAGCCGACGTCGTCCAGTTCTTCCTCTCCGACCCGCAGGGCTGGAAGGCCCCGAAGCCGCACCCGCACGGCGAAGCCATCCAGGCCGACCCGGTCGAGGTGTTCATCCACTCGCCGTACCTCATCAACGTGGCTTCGCTGAACAACCGGATCCGGATCCCGTCCCGGAAGAACGTCACGCAGCACGCGGACGGTGCGGCCGCGATCGGCGCGAAGGGCCTGATCGTGCACGGCGGGCACGTCGGCGCGAACGACGACGCCGAGGCCGGTCTGGACAACTGGCGCAAGCTGTTCGAGCGCGAGCAGGAAAAGGGCGGCTTCAAGGTCCCGATCCTGATCGAGAACACCGCCGGCGGCGAGAACGCGATGACCCGCGACCTCGACGTCATCGCCCGGTTGTGGGACAAGGTCGGCGAGTTCGGCGCCGGGTTCTGCCTGGACACCTGCCACGCGTTCGCCGCGGGCTGGGACCTCGCCACCGCCGTCGAGAAGGTCAAGGCCATCACCGGCCGGATCGACCTGGTGCACCTCAACAACTCCCGCGACGAGTTCGGCTCGACCCGGGACCGGCACGCCAACGTCGTCAAGGGCGAGGGCACGATCGACCCCGAGGTGCTGGTCGCCGTCGCCCGCGAGGCGGGTGCCCCGGTCGTCGTCGAGACCCCGGCCGACGGGCAGGCCGCCGACATCGCCTACCTGCGCGAACAGCTGGGTTAGACGGTCACGGTCCGCCGGCGGCGCCGGGTGGCGTTCGGGATGATCACGTCCCGGGCGCCGTCGAGGAAGCCGCCGGCCGGGTCGTCCTCGCCCTCCATCCGCACCAGGTCGGTGGCCGGGCGGTAGATCTCCCGGACGACCAGCACGCAGAGGCCGATGACGGCGAGGTCGCGGACCACGACCGTGCCGAGGAACCAGCCCTCGGGCAGGCCCTTGTGGTCGACGCCGAGGTAGTAGAACATCCGCGGCACCCAGACGACGGCGTCGATCAGCATCCAGCCGAGCAGCAGCCGCCAGCGCGGGATCGCGAGCACCGCCAGCGGGACCAGCCACAGCGAGTACTGCGGGCTCCACACCTTGTTCGTCAGCAGGAACGCGGCCACGACGAGGAACGCGAGCTGGCCGACGCGCGGCCGGCGTGGCGCGGCCAGCGCGAGGTAGGCGATCCCGGCGCAGCAGGTCAGGAACAGCACGGCCACCGTGAGGTTCAGGTACGCCGGCGTCTGGTTCTTCTGCAGCACGCCGTCGAACCCGGCCCAGCCGGTGGTGGACGAGAAGACGTTGTACAGCGAGTCCGGATCCATCGGCCGCAGGGTGCTCATCCGGAAGAACTCCCACCAGCCGCGGGTCGCGGTGAGGATGAACGGCGCGTTCACCGCCAGCCACGTCACCACGGCGGCGCTCGCGGTCTTCCAGAACGGCGTCAGCTTGCCCGCGCGCAGGCACAGCGCGAACAGCACGCCGAGCAGGAAGAGCGGGTAGAGCTTCGCCGTCGCGCCGAGGCCGAGCAGGAGCCCGGCGAGCAGGGGGCGCTTGCGCGCCCAGGCGAGCAGGCCGGTCGCGGTGAACGCGGTCGCGAGCGCGTCGAAGTTGGTGAACGCGTGCACCAGCACCAGCGGCGAGATCGCCACCAGGACCATGTCCCACGGGCGGCGTCTCACCGTCCGGCCGGTCGCCCACACCGTGACCAGCCACGCGACCGCCAGGAAGAACGCCGTGATGTCGAAGTAGACCGCCACCGGCAGCGCACCGGGCAGCCAGCCGGACTCGGCGACGTTCAGCCAGCCCGCCGCGAGCTTCGCGTTCGCCCACTGGAAGAGGCCGGTGAGCACCGGGTACTCCATGTACCGGGTGTTGTTCTCGGCGGTCTGCGAGCTTTCCTTCCACGACGTGTAGTACGGGAAGGTGCCCGGCCGGTCGAGCCGCTCGGAGCCGTAGAGCGGCACGATGTCGGAGTAGCACATGGCCACGAACGGGCGGCCCGCGCGCCAGTCGAGCTGGGTGGCGCCGCTGGAGTCCTGGTACTGCTGGATGCAGGAGCCCTTGCCGAACCAGCACAGCATCAGCGCCAGGGTGGCCAGCAGCAGCCCGACGCGCTGCGGCGACCAGAACCAGTGCCTGCCGACTGCCGCGTGCTCACCGAGCGGGCCGCCGAGTGGCCTGGTGACCGCCGCCGCGAGCGGCTCGTTCCAGCTCGGGACGACCCGTTCCGCCCGGGTCAGCGTCACGGGGCCGGGTTCCGGCTCCCGCGTGGTCTCCTCTGGCACGAGGCGGATCGTATCGGTGATCGGCGTGCGCGGTGGTGCAGCCGGTGATCATGCCGGATTCGCGTAGTACGAGGCCAGCACCTCCGCGGCCGCGCCGCGGGTGACGATCTCCTCGCCGGAGCCGTCTTCGACGACCTCGATCCGCTGCCAGTGCGGCAGCGGCAGCAGTTCCCCGAGCCGGGCCGAGACGGCTTCCCGGTGGACCTCCGGCTCGTCCCGGACCGCCCGCCCGGCCAGCACGATCCGCTCGAGGTCGAGCACCTGCACCAGGTCGGCCAGCCCGATGCCGAGGAAGCCGGCGGCGGTCCGGGTGTCCGGTGCCCGCTTGGCCATGATCTCGACGCAGCCGCGTCGCCCGCAGGCGCAGCGCGGCCCGTCGTAGGCGATCGTGGTGTGCCCGAACTCACCCGCGTTGGTCCGCGGGCCGCGGTAGAGCCGCCCGTCGATCAGCAGGCCGACGCCGATGCCGGTGCCGACGAGCACCACCGCGGTCGCCGTCGGATCGCCGTGCGGCCAGAGCCGGGCGAACGCGGCGGCGTTGGTGTTCTTGTCGAGCGTCACCGGCAGCCCGGTGCGCTGCTCCAGCAGCTCCCGCAGGGGCACGTCGTGCCAGCCGGGCATGTTCGTCGCGTCGCGGACCAGGCCGGCGCGGTGGTCCAGCGGGCCGACCGCGCCGAGGCCGAGGCCGAGCACGTCGAAGCCGTCGGCGAGTTCGAGGGCCGTGGTCGCGATGGCGTCGACGGCCTGCGCGGGCGTGAAGCCGGGTGGCAGCGGGCCGCCCGCCGTCTCCTCCACCTCGCCGATGAGGTTGGCGCGCAGCACGCGGTACTCGTCGCGGTCGAGGCGCGCGCCGAGTGCGTGCTTGGCGCCCGCCCGGATGCGCAGCGCCGTGCGGGGCTTGCCCACGCCGGCGGACGGCTGCCGCTGCTCGTCCAGCAGGCCGGTGTCGAGCAGTTCGGGAACGATCTTGGAGACGGCCTGCTGGGTGAGCCCGGTGCGTTCGGCGAGTTCGACCCGGCTGAGGCCGCCGGCGCGCAGGATGTGCGTGAGCAGCAGGACACGGTTGTGCTCGCGCACGTCGCGCAGGTTCACCCCGGTGTCCGCCATGGACAGGATCTTCGCACGTCTGGCCAATTAGGCAACGCTGTTGTTTAATAACGGCATGGCGGACGACTTGCGCGTGGGCATCCTCGGGTACGGCATCGGGGGCCGCGTCTTCCACGCGCCCCTGGTGGCGGCGACGCCCGGGCTCACCCCGGCGGTGATCACCACGTCGAGCAACGCCGGCCAGGCGCGCATCGACCACCCGGGCGCGGAGATCGCGCCGGACGCCGACGCGTTGTTCGAGCGGGCGGGCGATCTCGACCTCGTCGTGGTCAGCACGCCCAACCGCACGCACGTCCCCCTCGCGCTGCGGGCGATCGAAGCCGGCTTGCCGGTGGTCGTCGACAAGCCGTTCGCGCCGACCGCGGCCGAAGCCGAGCAGGTCGTCGACGCGGCGAAGGCGGCGGGCGTCGGCCTGACGGTCTTCCAGAACCGGCGGCTCGACTCCGACTTCCTCACCGTGCGGAAGGTCCTCGATTCGGGACGGCTCGGCGAGGTGTTCCGCTTCGAGTCCCGCTACGACCGCTGGGTGCCGAAGCCCAAGGACAACTGGCGCGAGTTCGGCGACCCGGCCGAAGCCGGCGGTCTGCTCTACGACCTCGGCGCGCACATCGTCGACCAGGCGCTGCAGCTGTTCGGCCCGGTCACCCGGGTCTACGCGGAGGTCGACCGCCGCCGGGCCGGCGTCCAGGTCGACGACGACGTCTTCGTCGCGCTGCACCACGCGAACGGCGTCCGGTCGCACCTGTGGGCGACCGCGCTGGCGGGCACGCAGAACCCGCGGTTCCGGGTGCTCGGTGACCGGGCGACCTTCACCAAGTACGGCCTCGACGTGCAGGAACCGCAGATCAAGGCGGGCCTGCGCCCCGGCGACGCGGGCTGGGGCACCGAGCCCGCGGCGGACGCCGGGAAGCTCGGCGTCGGCCCGGAAATCGAGACCGTGCCGACCGAGACCGGCCGCTACGAGCAGTTCTACGCCCAGGTGCGCGACGCCCTGCGTGGCGAAGGCGAGTTCCCGGTCGACCCGGCGTCGTCGGTCGAGGCCCTGCGCGTGATCGAGGCGGCCCGCCGCGCCGGCGTCGAAGGCACCGTGGTCGAGCTCTGACCCCCTGACCGGCCGTGACCTCGGTGACCCCCAGCTCCGAGGTCACGGCCACCTCCCCCGGCCCGGTCACGGGCCGAAGTTCGCCTGGCCGGTGTCGTTCCCGTTGCCGCGGCCGGGGCCCCGGCCGTCGCGCCGGTCGTTGCCGCGCACGCGGTCCTGCTGTGGTTGTTGCTGTTGCTGCTGGTTGCCGTCACCGCGGCCGATCGTGAAGCGCTGGTCCTGCTGCTGTTGAGGCAACTGCTGCTGTTGCTGTTGTTGTTGCTGCTGGAACTGAAGCTGGAGCTGCAGCTGGTCGTCCTGCGGCGCGGTGATCGCCTGGACCCGGTCGAAGCGCTCGGCCGGTTTCCCGGTCAGGTAGAGCTGCATGAACCGCTGCCACACCGGACCGGCCACGACGGACGGGGTCAGCGGCTGGCCGGTCGGGCCGCGCAGCGCCTTGTCGCCGTCACCGCCCACCCAGACCGCGGCGGAGACCGAGGGTGTGTAGCCCACCATCCACGTCTGCGAGTTCGTGTTCGCCGCGGACGCGGGTTCGTCGTCGCCCGGCGTGTGCTGCTGGGTGCCGGTCTTGCCCGCGCACTCGTGGCCGGGCGGGCAGGTCAGCCGCGAGAACGGGATCACCGGCGCCAGCGCGGCGGTCACGTTCCCGGCGATCTGCCGGCTCTTGCCGCGGTCGTTGTCCGCGAAGGCGTCCGTCGCGCGCACGTCGGCCTCGTAGGCGGTTTCGCCCTGGGCATTCGTCACCTTCTGCACGAAGTGGCGGCCGTGCTGGACACCGCCGGCGGCGAAGGTCGCGTACCCCGCGGCCATGTCCGCCGGCGTGACCGCGGTCTGGCCGCCGCCGATGGAGATGTTGTTGTCCCCGGTGAACAGCACGCTGCGGCCGCCGTTGTCCTTCGTCCGGATGCCCGCCTCCTGCGCGGCTTCGGCCACCCCGCCCGGCTTGGTCACGTTGAGCACCATGTCGTAGAAGACGGTGTTGGTGGACCGCTGCATCGCCTCGGCCACCGTGCACTGCTCGGAGCAACTGCTGGTGGTGCCGGCGTTGCGCACCGGCAGTGGCACGTCGGGGAACGTCCGCGGCGAGCGGCCGTCGAACACCGCGTTCAGCCCGCGGCCGCCCTTGAGGAACGCCGTGAGGTCGAACGGCTTCATCGACGACCCGGGGTTGTGCGGTTCGTCCGCCCAGTCGCGGCCGGCCTGGTCCTCGCCGTTCGGGCCCTTCACGATCGGCGCACCGCCGTAGTAGGCGAGCACGCCGCCGGACTTCGGGTCGACGGCGACCAGCGCGTCGAGGATGCGGTCGTCGGTCTGCCCGGCCATCCCCTCGGCCACGGCCTTCTCGGCGGCTGCCTGCGCCTTCGAGTCGATCGTCGTGAACACCTGGAACCCGCCCGAGTAGTACTTCTCCTCGGGAATCCCCGCCGCGGCCAGCTCGGCCTTCACCTGCTTCCGGACGAACGGGTTGATCGCGTTCGCCTGCCGCGATTCGACCAGCGGGATCGGCGTCGGGAACCGCGCCGCCTTCCGGTCGGCGGGAGTGAGATAACCGTTGCGCTGCATGCGGTCCAACGCGGTGTTCCACCGGTCGCGGGCCACGGTCGCGTTCTCCGAACGGCCCGGTTGCTGGATCAGCCCGGCGAGCAACGCGGCCTCGGAGTAGTTCAGCTGGGCGGCGTCCTTGCCGAAGTACGCCTGCGCCGCCGCCTGGACGCCGTACCTGCCGCGGCCGAAGTAGATGGTGTTGAGGTAGGCGGTGATGATGTCCGCCTTCTGGTAGGTCTGGTTCATCTTGAACGACTTCGCGAGCTCGACCCACTTGCGGGTCAGCGTCGGCGCGTCGTCGCCGGAGGAGACCTTGATGTACTGCTGCGAGATCGTCGAGCCGCCACCGGACCCGCCGGTGACCTGGTTGTAGGCGGCCCGCAGGATGCCGGAGACGTCGAAGCCGGAGTTGGTCTCGAAGGACGCGTCCTCGGTGGCGATCACGGCCTTCTTGACGACGTCCGGGATCTGGGCCGGGTCGAGGATCTGCCGGTTCCCGCCGGCGGGCACGTCCTTGCCCATCTCGGTGCCGTCGGCGTAGAGGTAGGTGACCGCCTGGCCCTGCGACTGCGCGACTTTGTCCGGTGAAGGCACGTCGACGGCGAAGTACGTGATCACGAAGGCGACCGCGGGCACCAGGAAGAACAGGCCGGACAAGACGTACAGCACCCGGCGGACCGTCCGCCAGCGGCGGCTGCGCGGGTCCGGCGGTGGGGCCGGGGTGACGTCGGTGGCGGGGTCGTCCGGTTCGTCCAGCCGCGGGAGGGGCCGGCGTGGCTGGGAGCGACCACGCGGCACCGGCCTGCGGCCGGACCTCGAGCGATTTCGGTCGGTGTACACGGGCCGTCCTCGGTACGCCGGTGGGCTGCGGGCGCAGACCCCTCGACACTCCACACGGACCACGGACGGCGGTGGTTCACGGAAACGCGAAGGCCCCGCACTGTCCAGTGCGGGGCCTTCGGTCATCCTTGTTCCGAACCCGGTGGTCTGCCGAGCCCGTCACCGCCGCCGGGCAGCGACGGGGGGGTCGGGCCCGGCCGGGACGTCCTCGTCCGGGAAGTCGAGGTCTCGGTTTCGGTGGACGTCTCCGGGGGCGGCTGGGACGACGTCGTGCTCGGGGGCTCCGACGGCGTCGGTGTGTTCGAGGGCTTCTGCGGCGTCGTGGTCACCTCGTTGACGTCCTTGCCGAGCGGCTCGACCTTGTCGAACTTCTCCGGCGGCTTGCCCTTGAGGTAGAGGTTCAAGAAGTTCTGCCAGGTCGGACCGGCGATCGTGGAACCGAAGATCGGCTTGTTCTTCGAGTCGTGCAGCGGCTGGTTGCCGTCGCCGCCGACCCACACCGCGGCGGACACCGACGGGGTGTAGCCCACCATCCAGGTCTGGGCGTTGAGATTGTTGTACGAGGCGGGGTCACCCTCCTTGGGCGAGTACTGCTGCGTACCGGTCTTGCCGGCGCACTCGTGGCCGGGCGGGCACTTCAGGCTCGAATGCCCGATGACCGGCTTCAGCGCTTCGGTGACGTTGCCGGCGATCTGCTGGCTCTTCGCCGCATCGTTGTCGAACGCCGGATTGGACTTGATGTTGTTCTCGTCGAACTCCACCTCGTCCTGGGCGTTCGTCAGCTTCGAGACGAAGTGCTGCTCGTGGTAGACGCCGCCGCTGGCGAACGACGCGTACGCCGAAGCCATGTCCCTGGGGGCCACCTGGGTCTTACCACCGCCGAGCGAGATGTTGTTGTCTCCGTCGAACAGCGTGGCGGTGCCACCTTCGTCGGTCGTCCGGACACCGGCCTGCTTCGCCGCCGTCACGACCCCCTTCGGTTTCACCTTGTTGAACACCATGTCGTAGAACACGGTGTTCGCCGAAATCTCCATCGCTCTCGCGACCGTGCACTGCGTACCGCAGCTTTCGTTCTCGCCCGCGTTGCGGACCGGCTTGGCGACCCCGGGGAACTTGCGGTTGTCCGAGCCGTCGAAAATGTCGCCGAGGCCGCCGCCCATCTTGAGGAACCCGGTCAGGTCGAACGGCTTCATCGACGAGCCCGGGTTGCGGGCCTGGTTCGCCCGGTCCTGACCGATCGCGTCCTGCCCGTCCTTGTCCTTGACGGTTTCCGGGCCGTAGTTGTAGGCGAGGATGCCGCCGGTCTTCGGGTCCACGGCCACGAGCGCGGCGAGCAGCTTCTCGTCCGTCTGGCCCTTCATGCCCTCCTGGACGGCCTGGTCCGCCGCGTCCTGCGCCGCCGGGTCGATCGTGGTGTAGATCTTGGCACCGGTGGCGAACAGCTTGGTCTCGTCGTAGCCCTTCGCTCCCAGCTCTTCCTTGATCCGCTGCTGGAGCTGGTAGGTCATCTTGCCCGAGTCCTGCTCCTTGTTGGCGTTCTTCGGGATCGGCGTCGGGAACTGCGCGGCCGCGCGTTCGTCGGCGCGCAGCCACTTGTTGGCCACCATCTGGTCCATCACGTACGTCCACCGGCTCTGGGCGTACTCCTGGTTCTCCGACCTGCTCGGTCCCTGGATCAGGCCGGCCAGCAGCGCGGCTTCCGACGCGCTGAGGTCCTTGGCGTCCTTGTTGAAGTAGGACTTCGCGGCGGCCTGGATGCCGTTCGCCCCGCGGCCGAAGTACACGATGTTCAGGTACCCGGTGATGATCTCTTCTTTGGACTGCTGGTTGTTCATCTTGAACGACTTGGCCAGCTCGGTCCACTTGCGGGTCAGCGTCGGGGCGTCGTTCTCCGTGGCCTTCTTGATGTACTGCTGGGAGATGGTCGACCCACCGCCCTGCCCGCCGGTGGCCTGCTTGAACACCGCGCGGAGGATGCCGGTGACGTCGAACCCGGAGTTGGTCTCGAACGTCGCGTCCTCGGCCGAGTACACGGCGTGCTTGACGACGTCGGGGATCTCGCCCGGCTTGAGCAGCTGGCGGTTGCCGCTCTTGGGCACTTCTTTCCCCATCACCGTCTTGCCGTCGGCGTAGTAGTAGGTGATCGGCTGGCTCTGCAGGGCAGCGACGCTCTCCGCCGTCGGCACGTCGACCATGAAGTAGGTGATCACGAACGCGATCGCGGGAACGACGAAGAAGACGCCGACGAAGGCGTAGGCGACCCGCCGGATGATCTTCCAGCGGCGCTTCTTCCGCTGCGCCGGCGTGAGGACCTTGCGGCCCTTCTCGTCGAGCTCCTGCTGGGGCTCGACGTCGTCGGCGAACTCGTCGAACCGGTCGTCGTCGTACGGCTCGTAGCCGTCTTCGGTCCCGTTGTGCGCGTGGTGGGTGATGAGATCCGGCTCACGTTCGGGTTCCGGTTCCGGACGGCGGCCGCCGGGCGGGGGCTGCCGGAAGCCCTGGGGCGGCGAGCCGGGGGGCTGACCGGGACGTCGGCCACCGGGCGGGGGCGGCTGGCGCCGGGCGTCCGCACCGCTCTGGCCGCGGGGCGCCTGCGGGCGTCGTGGCTGCTCACCGGGCCACTGCTGGCCACCTTCGTCGCCGGCGGGCCAGGCCGGACCGCCCTGCCCGGCGCCACCGCGCGCCGGGTTGGCGCGCCGGGGCGACTCACCGGGCCACGCCGGTCCCGCGTCTTCACCCGGCCACTGGGCGCGACGGGGTGCGTCTGGCTCCTGGTTCGGCCAGGAGCGGTTGTCGTCGGTCACGGATGGGCCTCCCGGATCAGTACCCGCAGGGGTACTGACCTGCGTGTTGCGATGGTCGTGCGGTGGCTCACCGGCCTGCGGTCCTTCGCGGACCGACCGGTTCCCCTGTGCCGAGGACGTATGACCGCACCAAGTGGTTCCAGTGGCATGCCCGGCACACTTCGACGTCGTACACGGTGAACTCGGCGAACGAGCCCGCCATCCTGGCCAGCTCTTCGGGTGTCCTGGCCGAGCCCGCGACGTGCTTGAGCTCGTCGCCGTAGACCCAGGACACCAGGGTCAGCGGCTCCTGGCGGCAGATCGGGCAGGGCAGGTCACCGTCCCGGCCGTGGAACTTCGCCGCTCGCAGCAGGTACGGGCTCGCGTCGCAGGCTTCGTGGCTGCCGACGCGCCCGGAGCGGACTTCGGCCAGCAGCGCACGGCGCTGCAGCGCGTAGTCCACGACCTGCCGCTGGTTAATCACGAGGACAGAGTACGGGCTCTTCCTGTGTCGTCCACGCCCCCTAGCGCCACCTAGCCCGTGACCGGGGCGGACACGCCGGACGTTCGATAACTCTCCGGTGAATTTCGTCCCCGATGGGTAATCGGGCGAGGTTAGCTTCGCCACTTCGATGTATCGGCGCGATATAGTGGCTGAGTAGGTTGGATCGAGGCGATCGTTCGGAGCAACGTGGCTCGTCTCGGTTTGTTCCCGGAAGGGGGTGCGGTGTGCTGGAGTTCGCGATCCTCGGTCTTCTGCACGAAGCGCCCATGCACGGGTACGTGCTGCGCAAGCGGCTGCACGAGACGCTCGGCACGTTCCGGACGTTCTCGTACGGCTCGCTGTACCCGACCCTGCGGAAGCTGCTGCGGGCCGGGTACCTGGTCGAAGAGCTGGACGAGGCCGACGACCGGGCGTGGTCGCGGCGCGGACGGCGGGTCTACAAGCTCACCGCGGAGGGCAAGGAGCGCTTCGGTGAGCTGCTCGGCGACGCCGGGCCGCAGACCTGGGACGACGAAGGTTTCGGCGTTCACCTGGCCTTCTTCTCGCGGACGCCGGCCGACGTGCGGATGCGGATCCTCGAGGGCCGCCGCCGCCGCGTCGAAGAACGCCGTGAGGGGATGCGGGCGGCGCTGGCCAGGGCCGAGGAGAAGATCGATCGCTACACCCGCGAGCTGCACCGGCTGGGGCTGGAGACCAGCGAGCGGGAGGTGCGCTGGCTCAACGAGCTGATCGCGCACGAACAAGCCGAACGGCAGGGTCCGGAGACCTGAGCCGCCCGGCCCGGGCCGCAGCGTGGCGGCACCAGACCTACTGAACAGACACGGATTGAAGGAGAAACCCCCATGGGCGAGAACCGCCGCGTACGGGTGGCCATCGTGGGCGTCGGCAACTGTGCGGCGTCGCTGGTCCAGGGTGTCCAGTACTACCGCGACGCGGACCCGGCCACCCGCGTCCCCGGTCTGATGCACGTCGACTTCGGCGGCTACCACGTCCGCGACATCGAGTTCGTCGCCGCGTTCGACGTGGACGCCAAGAAGGTCAGCCGCGACCTGTCCGAGGCGATCTTCGCCTCCGAGAACAACACCATCAAGATCGCCGACGTGCCGCCGCTCGGCGTCACCGTCCAGCGCGGCCACACCCACGACGGGCTCGGCCGCTTCTACCGCGAGACGATCGAGGAGTCCGACGAGACCCCGGTCGACATCGTCGCGGCGCTGCGCGAGGCCGAGGCCGACGTGCTCGTGTCGTACCTGCCCGTGGGTTCCGAGGTGGCCGACAAGTTCTACGCCCAGGCCGCGATCGACGCCGGTGTGGCGTTCGTCAACGCGCTGCCGGTGTTCATCGCCTCCGACCCGGAGTGGGCGAAGAAGTTCGAAGACGCCGGCGTCCCGATCGTCGGCGACGACATCAAGTCCCAGGTCGGCGCCACCATCACGCACCGCGTGCTGGCGAAGCTGTTCGAGGACCGCGGCGTCCAGCTCGACCGGACGATGCAGCTCAACGTGGGCGGGAACATGGACTTCCTGAACATGAAGGAGCTCGAGCGGCTCGAAGTCGAAGAAAATCTCGAAGACCCAGTCCGTCACGTCGCAGGTCGACCGCGACCTCGGCAAGGGCAACGTGCACATCGGGCCGTCGGACTACGTGCAGTGGCTCGACGACCGCAAGTGGGCCTACGTCCGGCTCGAGGGCCGCGCGTTCGGTGACGTGCCGCTGAACCTGGAGTACAAGCTCGAGGTGTGGGACTCGCCGAACTCGGCGGGCATCATCATCGACGCGGTGCGTGCGGCGAAGATCGCGCTCGACCGCGGCATCGGCGGCCCGATCCTGTCGGCGTCGTCGTACTTCATGAAGTCGCCGCCGGAGCAGTACGACGACTCGACCGCGCGCGACGCCGTCGACAAGTTCATCCGCGGCGAGCTCGAGCGGTAAAGCTGTCATCGTCGAAGGCCGTCACCGCTGGTGGCGGCCTTCTTCGCGTGATGGACACTGTGCCGGTCTTTACCCATCCGACCACAGTCACGGCCGAACGGCTTGGGAGTGGAGGTTACGTGTCGTACGGGGGGCGGCCTACTTTTCGGCCGGATGGCTAAACCGGTGGGGCGGGGTGGGCGTTGGCGGGGTGTGAGTGCGAGTGTGGGCGAAAGCGCGCCGGGGGACCTGGGCGTGCCGACCTTCCACGACCTCTTCCGCGAGTACTTCGGCCAGATGACCCGGCTGGCCCACCTGCTCGGCGCGGACGACGCGGAGAACGTGGCGCAGGAGGCCTTCGTCAAGCTCCACCAGCGCTGGGACTCCCTGACCGACCACTCGCGGGTGGCCGGCTACCTCCGCACGATCGTGGTGAACATGTCGCGGTCGCGGACCCGGCACCTGCGCGTCGTCCGGCGAACCCCGCAGGAGCGGCCGCCGGACGAGCTGTCGGCCGAGGTCAGGGCGGTGGCGAACTGGGAGCACCAGCGGCTGCGCGCGGTGCTGGCGCGGCTGTCCCGCCGACAGCGCGAGGTGCTGGTGCTCCGCTACTGGCTGGACCTCAGCACGGCGGCCATCGCGGAGACCCTGGGCATCTCCCAGGGCACGGTGAAGGCGACGACGCACCACGCGATGGAGAATCTGCGCAAGCACCTGGGGGACGACCTGGGAGGTGAGCGATGACCGACCTCGAACGCAAGCTGGCCGAGACGCTGCGGGAGCAGGCCGGGGAGGTCACGCCCAACCTCGACGCGGCGTGGGCGGAGCAGCAGCGAAGGCAGCGGCGGCCGGTGAGGCGTCGCCGGGCGGCGGTGTGGGCCGCCCCGCTGGCGGCGGTGCTGGTGGTGCTGACCAGCGTGTTGCTGGCCACGCAGCTGAACACCGCTCCGAGCCCGGCACCGGAGCCGGCGGCCCGCCCGGGACAGGAACTGGTGCTCGCGCAGCCCCTGATCTCGCCGCCATTGAGCGCCCCGGGTGAGCCGAAGGCCCTCACCGACTTCGTGGGGCAAACGGACGCCTGGACCTCGTACGCCTCCCAAGCCCTCGACACCACGGGACGGCCCGTGTTCTGCGTCGAGGCGCTGCCCAAGGGAGCGACCCACGGCGGCCCGGACTCGAACTTCGGCGTCGAGTCGCCGTCGTGCGTTCCCGTGTCGGGTCATCCCGTGAGCGCCGGGTACGTCGGCAAGAACGGCGGGCCGCTGCCCGCTGGCAAGGCGGTTTTCCTCGTCGACCGGGCGGTGCACGTGCTGCGCCTCTACGACGCCGCGGGTGATCTGAGCCAAGCCAGGGTGGTCGCCTCGGTGGACTTGGGCCAGGTGTTCCTCGCCGACGTGAACCCGGGTTCGCCGCCGGTGCGCTTCGAAGTCAGCTGAGCCCCAGCGCTCCCGGCAAGTCGGTGATCTTCTCCACCACCGCCGTGGCCTGCCCCAGCACCTCGGCATCCGGCGGAAAATGCGGGTTCGGCACCGCGTACACCGCCATCCCCGCCGCCAACGCCGACCGCAGCCCGTTCGTCGTGTCCTCGACCGCCGCGCAATCCTGCGGTGGCACCCCCAGCAGCTCGGCCGCCCTCAAATACACGTCCGGCGCCGGTTTCCCCGCCCCGACCTGCTCGGACGACACCGCCGCCCCCACCGGGAGGCCCGTCACGTCCAGGAACCCCTTGATCAGGATCACCGGCGACGAGCTCGCGATCGCGACCGGCCACCGCGCCGACACCTGCCGGACGACGTCCACCGCCCCCGGGATCAACGGTGGCTCCGCCGCGTACCGCGCCGCCATCCGCTTGACCACCACCGTCGCGATCTCCGGTGGCGTGAGCTGCGCGCCCAGCTCCTCCACCAGGTAACGCGCCCACTCCGGGGTGCTCATCCCCTGCTGCGCGCGGGTTGCCTCCTCGCGCCAGGTGCCGCCGTGCTCGGCGACGACCGCGCGCCGCACTTCGTCCCAGATCCGCTCGGAGTCCACCAGTACGCCGTCGAGGTCGAAGATCACCGCGTCCATGGTCCGAGCCTAGCCTGTGAGCCGACTTACTTAGCTACCCTTACTAAATTTTGTTAGCCTGGCTAAGTGACTTCCGCGATCACCGATCTCGCCCACCGGCTGCGGCCGCTGGTCTTCCGCCTGTACCACCAGGTGCGCCGCCAGACCCCGCAGCTGATGCTGACCCTCACCCAGGGTTCGGTCCTGAGTGAGCTGGTCAACGGCGGTCCGCGCCGGATGAGCGCGCTGGCCGAGTTCGAACGGGTCAAGCTGCCGTCGATGACCGACGTCGTCGGCCGGCTCGAACGGCTCGGGCTCGCGACGCGCCGGCCGGACCCCGCCGACGGCCGCGCGGTGCTGGTCGAGGTCACCGACGAGGGCCTGCGTTTTTACGCCGAACTGGTGACGGCTCGCGAGGAGTTCCTCCGCGAGCGGCTGATCGCCATGGACGAAACCGACCGCGCCGCGATCGAAGCCGCCCTGCCCGCTCTCGCCAAATTGCTCGTCGACACCAAGAAGGAGGAACTGATCAGCGATGAGCGCTGAACACCACTCGAGCCTGCTGGACGCCGTGAAGGGCCAGCCCAAGCAGGTGTGGATCACCGCGTTCGCCGCGGTCATCGCCTTCATGGGGATCGGGCTCGTCGACCCGATCCTGCTGTCCATCGCCAAGGGCCTGGACGCGACGCCGTCCCAGGTCACCTTGCTCTTCTCGTCCTACCTCGGCGTCCAGGTCGTCGCGATGCTGCTCACCGGTGCGGCGAGCGCCCGCTTCGGCGCGAAGCGGACCGTGCTCGTCGGGCTCACGTTGATCGTCGCCGCCACCGCCCTCTGCGCGGCCGCCGGGTCGATCGAACAACTCGTCGGGCTGCGCGCGGTCTGGGGTCTCGGCAACGCGTTCTTCATCGCGACCGCGCTTTCGGTGATCGTCGGCGCCGCGACCGGCGGCCAGTCCGGCGCGATCCTGCTCTACGAGGCCGCTCTCGGCGTCGGCCTGTCGGTCGGCCCGCTGCTGGGCGCGCTGCTCGGCAGCATCTCGTGGCGCGGCCCGTTCCTCGGCACCGCGATCCTGATGGCCGGCGCGCTCGTGCTGTGCGCGGTCTTCCTCGACAGCGACAAGCACGAGCGGCGCGCCCCGATCAAGCTGCTCGACCCCCTGCGCGCGCTGAAGCACACCGGCCTGCTGCGCACCTCCGTCGCCTCGGCGCTGTACACCGCCGCGTTCTTCGCGGTGCTCGCCTGGTCGCCGTTCGTCCTCGGCTGGAGCGCGATCGCCGTCGGCCTGGTGTTCTGCGGCTGGGGCCTGTGCGTCGCCGTCGCCGGGGTCGCCCTCGCGCCGCGGCTGGCCGCCAAGCTCGGCGAGCGGCACGCCGCCGCGGCCGCCGTCTTCGGGTACGCCGTGCTGATGCTGGTCCTCGCCGTGCCGAGCAAGCCGGTGCTCGTTGCCGGGATCATCGTCTCCGGGCTGGTGTCCGGCCTGCTGAACACGCTGTTCACCGGCACCGCGATGGCGATCAGCGACGCGCCGCGCCCGGTCGCCAGCGCGGGCTACAACTTCTGCCGCTGGCTGGGTGGCGCGGTCGCCGCGACGCTCGTCGGGCACGTCGCCGAGTGGTTCGGCTCACCGCAGGCGCCGTTCGTCGCCTCGGCCGTGCTGTGCGTCGTCGCGGGTGCGCTGCTCTCGCTGCGGGAGAAGAAGGCGGACCCGCACACCTTGCCGCAGGAGGCGGTGCTCGTCGGCGAAGAGTTCTGACGCGGCCGATCGGGGTGGCGGTACACCCGATGTTCATCTGAATGTCCGGAACGGCTGGTTTTCGGAGCTTAGGTTCGGTTCGTTCCCGAACCCCACCATGGAGGCGAAGTGCTCGACCGCCTGCTCCCGCTGTTCCCCGCTCACCCGGGTGGCCGCTCCCCGATCACCTGCGAATACCGCTGCGGCAACGCGTGCGCGCACCCCGAGGCCAACGAATCCGGCAACGAGTACTTCGGCGACGTCGTCAAGGACATCTCCCGCCGCCGGGTCTTCAAGGCGGGCGCCGTGATGGCCGCCGCCGCGGGTGGGTTCGCCGCGCTGTCGGGAACCGCGGCCGCCGCGCCCGCGCAGAAGCCGCGCCCGCGCCCGGTGCCCGGCACCGACTTCACGCCGGTCCCGCCGAACAAGCTCGACGCGGTCAGCATCCCCGACGGCTACGCCCAGCGCGTCGTCGTCCGCTGGGGTGACCCGGTCGTCGCGGGTGCGCCGAAGTTCGACTTCACCAAGCAGACCGCGGCCGCGCAGGCCAAGCAGTTCGGCTACAACAACGACTTCGTCGGCCTGATCCCGCAGGACCCGCTGGGGCTGTCGAACCTGCTCGTGGTCAACCACGAGTACACGACCGAGGTCCACATGTTCCCGGCCGACCAGTACGACCCGGCCAACCCGACCGAGGAGCAGGCGAAGATCGCCTGGGCCGCGCACGGCCTCTCGGTGCTGCAGGCGCGCCGCGACCCGATCCACGGCGGCCTCGATGTCGTCCCCAGCCGGTACGGCCGCCGGATCACCCTCGACACGATCTTCGAGGTCCGTGGCCCGGCCGCCGGCTCGAAGTACCTCAGGACCTCGGCCGACCCGAGCGGGCGCAAGGTCCGCGGCACGCAGAACAACTGCTCCGGTGGCGTGACGCCGTGGGGCACGGTGCTCTCCGGCGAGGAGAACTTCGACCAGTACTTCGCCAACTCCGACAAGGTCACCGACCCGGTCGCGGCGGCGCGGCTCAAGCGCTACTCCGTCGGCGCCGGCACGAGCACCCGCAAGTGGGAGCGGTTCGACAAGCGCTGGGACGTCGCGCAGGAGCCCAACGAGCCGAACCGGTTCGGCTGGGTCGTCGAGATCGACCCCAACGACCCGAACTCGACGCCGGTCAAGCACACCGCGCTCGGCCGGTTCAAGCACGAGGCCGCGAACATCAAGATCACCGCCGACGGCCGGGTCGCCGTCTACTCCGGGGACGACAGCCGGTTCGAATACATCTACAAGTTCGTCTCGAAGGGCAAGTACAAGCCGGGCAACAGCGCGCACGCGCGGCGGCACAACTCGGCGTTGCTCGACGAGGGCACGCTCTACGTCGGCCGCTTCACCGGCGACAGCCCGGCCGCGGAGATCGACGGCAAGGGCACGCTGCCCGCCGACGGCGAGTTCGACGGCACCGGCGAGTGGATCCCGCTCGCGAGCGGCGACAAGTCCTTTGTGGACGGCTTCACCGCCGAAGAGGTCTACGTCTTCACGCGCCAGGCCGCGGACCAGGTGGCCGCCACGAAGATGGACCGGCCGGAAGACATCGAGCCGAACCCGGTCAACGGCCGGATCTACGCGGCGCTGACCAACAACAGCGACCGCGGCGCGACGGGCAAGGCCGGTGCCGACGAGCCGAACCCGCGGGTGGGCAACAAGAACGGCCACGTCCTGGAGTGGGAGGAGGACTGCGGCGACGCGGCGTCGACCCGGTTCTCCTGGCGGCTGCTGCTGGTCTGCGGCGATCCCCAGGCGGCGGACACCTACTTCGGCGGTTTCCCGAAGGACCAGGTCAGCCCGATCTCCTGCCCGGACAACGTGGCCTTCGACCGGCACGGAAACCTCTGGATCTCCACCGACGGCAATGCCCTCGGCGCGAACGACGGCCTGTTCTCGGTGCCGGTCGCCGGTCCGGAGCGCGGGCACGTCAAGCAGTTCCTGTCGGTGCCGGTCGGCGCCGAGACGTGTGGCCCGGTCGTGACGGACAACCTGGTGCTCGTGGCGGTCCAGCACCCGGGTGAGAACGCGACGAGCTCGGCGAACCCGACGTCGCACTGGCCGGACGGCGGTACCGCGCAGCCGCGGCCGGCCATCGTCTCGGTGTGGAAGAAGGGCCGCTTCGGGCTGCCCGGCCGCATCGGCGAGCGCTGACGCACCGGCCCGCGCCGGCCGAAGCGCCGGCCTGACCAGAATAAGGTTCACTCTTAAGTGGACGGTTCTCGGCCGGTGCGGGCCCGTTTCGCGCGCCATAGTCGAGAGGTGATCTTCTCGGGGCGCACGGTGGCGGTGGCGGTGGTGGCGATCGCGGCGGCGGTCGTGCCCGCGTCCACCTCCACCGCCGCGGACGCGCCGCCGGCCTGCGGCGGGCTCGCGGCGAACCCGAGCGTCGAGCTCGCGGCGCGGGGCGGCGCCCCGGACGGGTACGTGTTCGCCCCGGCCGCGCCGGTCCCGCCCGGAACACCGGCCGCGAAGGTGCCGAAGCTGCTGACCGAGCGGGAGTACGCCGTCGACGGGGAGCGGACGGCGGTCGTCCAGACGCCGGACGGCAAGACCAGCACCGCCTACCAGACCGAGCGGTTCGTCCCCGGCGGCGTCTACGCCCTCAGCGTCTGGACCGCTTCGCGCGCGCCGAGGTACGCACCGGCCACCGGCCTGCGGTTCTACGACGCCACCGGCACGCAGATCCAGGAGACCAAGCTCGTCGCCGACCACTACGTCGGCGACGGCACCCTGGTCCAGCAGGACTTCCCGGCGGCGACGGCGCCGGCGAAAGCGGCCGCGGTGAAGTTCTTCGCCACGACCACCCTCGACCGGCTGCACTGGGACTGCGTCGACCTCCAGCTCGCGGCGTACTCGGTGAAGAAGGAAGTGCAGAACCCGGCGACCGGCGCGTGGGCCTCGTTCGCGACGGTCACCGCGGGCGAAACCGCGCACTACCGCGTCACCGTGACCAACGAGGGCACCCAGGACCTCACCGGGATCACGGTGCAGGACCCGTGGTGCCCCGGGACGTTCGAGCCGTTCGCGCTGGCCGCGGGCGCGAACCGGCAGCTGACCTGCGACCACCCGGACCTCACGGTGGCCGACAGCGGGCACGTCAACACGGCGAAGGTCACCGGCGTGCACTACCCGGGCGGCACGCTCGGCGACAAGACGGCGTCGGCGACGATCACGGTGCAGCCGCCGCCGGCCATCGCGAAGCTCGGCGACTTCGTCTGGGCGGACCGCAACCGCGACGGCCTGCAGGACGCGGACGAGCCCGGCGTCGCGGGCGTCAAGGTGACTTTGAAGGACGGCGCGGGCGGCACGGTCGGCACCGCGACGACCGACGACAAGGGCAAGTACGGCTTCGAGAAGCTGAAGGACGGCACGTACCAGGTCTGCTTCACCGTTCCGGCGGACTTCACCGCGACCCGCCGTGATGCGGGCAGCGACGATCGCGATTCGGACGCCGGCCCGGACGGCTGCACCGCGCCGCGCACCGTGGGCGGGCCGTCCCACGAAGACTTCGCGGTGGACCTCGGGCTGCTCTCCCCGGCGAACCGGCTCGGCGACTTCGCCTGGGCCGACACGGACGGCAACGGCCTGCAGGACGCGGGCGAACCGGGTCTCGCCGGCGTGAAGGTGGTGCTGAAGGACGCGAGCGGCAAGGAAGTGGCGAGCGTCGTCACCGGCGCGGGCGGCGCGTACGGCTTCGACGGCCTGGCGGACGGCACGTACCAGGTGTGCTTCACCACGGACGGCCACCACCCGACGGTCAAGGACACCGGCGACGACGCCCGTGATTCCGACGTGGACCCGGCGTCCGGCTGCGCGGAACCGCGCACCCTCGGCACCGGCAAGCGCGACGACCGCACGGTGGACGTGGGCTTCGCGTAGCTACGGTGGAGGCATGACGGATCTTCCCCTCGCCCTGGTGACCGGCGCATCCCGCGGAATCGGGGCGGCGATCGCCCACCAGCTGGCCCCGACGCACCGGGTACTCCTCGGCGGCCGCGACGCCGACGCGCTGGCCGCACTGGCGAAGGAGCTCCCGGGCGCGAAGCCGTGGCCGGTGGAGCTGACGGATCCCGCTTCGCTCGCTTCGGCGGCCGCGGACATCTCGTCCCTCGACGTGCTGGTCCACTCGGCGGGAGTGGCGCGCCTGGGCCGCATCGAGGAGGCTTCCGCTGAGGCGTGGCGCGACAACTTCGAGGTCAACACCCTGGCGGTGGTCGAGCTGACCCGCCTGCTGCTCCCCGCCCTGCGCGCGGCGGGCGGCCACGTGGTGGTGGTCAACTCGGGCGCGGGCCTGAACGCCCGCCCGGGCTGGTCCCCGTACGCGGCGAGCAAGTTCGCGGTCCGCGCCTTCGCCGACGCCCTCCGCGAGGAGGAGCGCCACATCCGCGTGACGTCGGTCTACCCGGGCCGCACGGACACGGAGATGCAGCAGGCGATCTTCGCGGGCGAAGGGCGCGAGTACGACACGTCGCACCTGCTGAAGGCGGACTCGGTGGCCACCGCGGTGGTGACCGCGGTGTCCGCCACCCCGGACGCCCACCCGACGGAGGTCATCCTCCGCCCGCGCTAGACCCGCAGGCGCGCCGCCGTCTCGGCCACGCCGGCCTGCACCTTGGCCCGGTCCACCTTCACCGGCTCGCCGTCGGCCACCACCTGCTCGCCCGCGACCCACACGTCCCGCACCCGCCGTGAGCCGGCCGCCCAGACGAGGTTGGACAGCAGCTGCACGTCCGGCACCTCCAGGCCGCACGCGAACGCCGGGTCGTCCAGGTCGATGTGCACCAGGTCGGCCCACCGGCCTGCTTCCAGCGCGCCGATGTCCGTGCGGCCCAATGCCGCAGCTCCACCGCGGGTGGCCAGCAGGAACACGTCCGCCGCCGTCAGCACCGTCGAGTCACCCGTCGCCAAGCGCGCGAACATGGCCGCGAGCTGCAGTTCTTCCCACAGGTCGAGGTCGTCGTTGGAGGCCGGGCCGTCCGTGCCCAGCCCGACCGCGACCCCCGCCGCGCGCAGGTCCGCGATCCGCGCGATGCCCGAAGCCAGCTTCGCGTTCGACCCCGGGCAGTGCGCCATGCCGACCCCGTGCGCGGCGAACAGCGCGATGTCCTCGTCCGAGAGGTGGATCGAGTGCGCGGCCAGCACCCGGCCGTCAAACATGCCCAGTTCACGAAGCAGCGCCGGCACCGAACCGTGCGAGGCACGGACCGCCGTGTCTTCCGCCGCCGCCTCCGCGACGTGGATCTGCACCAGCGCACCGCGCGAGCGAGCCGACTCCGCCGTCGCGCGCAGCCCCTCCGCGGACAGCATGTACGCCGAGTGCGGGCCGTAGCCCAGCTCGATGCGGTCGCCGTGGCCGAAGCGGAGGCCGTCCGTGTCGATCCAGCGCTCGATGCCGGCCAGCTGGGCGCGCCAGTCGAGCCCGGGCAGCTCCATCACCGGCGGCGCGACCAGCACGCGGCCGCCCGTCGTGAGGACCGCGTCGACCAGCTGCTCGCCTTCGAAGTACATCTCGGCGCTGGTCGTGACGCCGTGGCGGAGCATCTCGACCGAGCCGAGCAGCATGCCGGTGCGGACGTCGTCGGGGCGCAGCTTCGCCTCGGCGGGCCAGATGATCTCGTTCAGCCAGGGCAGCAGCGGCAGGTCGCCGCCCATGCCGCGCAGCAGGGTCATCGGGCTGTGCGCGTGCGTGTTGACCAGGCCGGGCAGCAGGATGCCGGTCAGGGTGGTGACCGGTGCGGCGGATTCGGGGGCGGTGGCCGCCGGTCCGCAGTACGAAATGCGCCCATCGGCGTCGACATCGACGACCGCGTCACGGAGAAGCGAACAGGACGGGTCGGCGGGGAGAACGACAGGGGCGTGGAAACGGCGTTGCATCTCTGGATACTACGCACCCGCGACGGGCCTTCCGAGGCCGTCGCCGACCCCCGGGGGGTCAGACGAAGCGGATCACTTCCTGGTCCCCCGAGCTGTGGCGGATCACCACCTCGCCGCCCTTGCTCACCGCTTCCTCGAGGACGGCGTACACCTGCAAAGCCCGGTTGATCGTGTCGGTCTTCGAATCCCCGGTGAGTTCGACGGCCCGGTCCAGGGCTCGCGACGCACGGGGAACCAGGTTCACGGTCACCCGCTCCAGCCCCCCGCCACCACCGCCGCCGCGAGGCGGAGGCTTTCCGGGAGCGGTTTTCGCTTCACCGAGTTCGTTTGTTACCGACCCACTTTTCGGTGTCACGACAACCGTCCTTTCGTATGCGAGGCGCGGTCCCCCAATGGCCGGCCCCGGAGCACTTCGCCGAGCTCGGCTGCGTCACTGCAGCCGGTACCCGTCGGAAGCGACGTTCGGCGGACAAGTGCGTCACCCGGAGGTCCCGTACCTCCGGATTCATGCTCATCATCCGCGTGTCGCGTAGCTGCTGTCAAGCTGATGAACGTATGAGAGATGCGTCTGAGATGCATGTTACCTGGATACCCTACCCGTGGGTAGCGGTACGTAGTCATCGGCCCTCGCGATCGACTGAGCCAATTTGCCGGGTGGTCTGTTCGGTCCGCATAAATCAATTGAACGTTCGGCGTCGCCAAATCGCTACAACGTCCTTTGTGGAGTAGAGCTCTTACCGCGCTGACCACGTTGTCAGCGTCGGTGTCGCCTCGCCGGTGTCCCGTCGGGTGGCAGCTTGGGCAGAGTTGACAAAAACCTGACGACTCGCGTGTCAGCCGGGTCAAATATATTGATCTTCTATTACTCTCTGTACTCGCTTTGAGCATCACTTCACCGCATTGGTGGTACGGTGTCGACCAACTAATGAGGGACCGTCCGTCCGGTGCACCGCCAGCACCGGTCAGGGAAGGTGAGGGAGATCGGTGGACGAGGCGATCGAGACGGACCTGTCCAAGGCTGAGCCGAACCCCTCGGAACGCGCCGAGGTGCACGTCGAGCGCGTGAAGGTGAGAGGGCGCCTCAAGATCGCCTTCGGCCCGCTGTCCGGCGAGGCCGAAGGCGAGGTCGACGCGGGCGACGCCGGGGGCCGGATCGCCTACGCGTGCGCTGCCGCGATCATCGTCGGCATTTCGGTCCTCGCCGCAGTCGGCGTCACCTTGACCGGGATGTCGTTGCACTGGCCCGCGTGGCTGTCGGCCTTGCTCGTCGGGCTGGTTTTCGCGCTCATGGCCACGTTGCTGCTGGTGTGGCGGAGGGACACCGACTAGGAAACGACTCCGCTCCGCCACGCCCAGGCCGCGGTTTCCACCCGGTTCCGCGCGCCGATCTTGCTCTGCACCGAGGCCAGGTGCGTCTTCACCGTCGACAGGGACATGAACAGCTCCGCGCCGATTTCGGTGTTGGTCAACCCGCGCGCGGCCGCCTTGACGACGTCCAGTTCACGGGCGGTCAGCGGCTCGGAAGGGGGCGCGACCTGCCGCTTCGCCGAGCCGGACCCGTCGAAGTGCTTGAGCAGCCGCACGGTGATCTGCGGCGACACGAGTGCGTCGCCGCGATCGGCCGCGCGGACGGCTTCGATCAGCAGCGCCGGGCCCGCGTCCTTCAGCAGGAACCCGGACGCGCCGTTGCGCAGTGCCGTGTGCACGTACTCGTCGAGGTCGAACGTCGTGACGACGACCACCTTCAGCGGGTCGGCCACGTCCGGCCCGGCCAGCTGCCGGGCCACCTCCAGGCCGTCGAGGCCCGGCATGCGGATGTCGAGCAGGCAGACGTCCGGGCGCAGTTCGCGGGCCTTCGAGACCGCCGAGACGCCGTCCGCGACGTCGGCGACGACCTCGATGTCGTCCTGCGCGTCCAGGATCATGCGGAAGCCCATCCGCACCATCTCCTGGTCGTCGGCGATCAGTACCCGGATCACTCGTCCCCTTCCGTGTCTTCTCCGGCCGCCAGCGGCAGCCAAGCTTCGACGCGCCAGCCGCCGTCCGGGCCCCGCCCGGCCGACAACCGGCCCTTGAGCAGCGCGACGCGTTCGCGCATGCCGACCAGACCGTAGCCGCCCGACCCGCCGGCCGGCCGGTGTGCCGTCGCGCGCCCGTTGTCCGTCACCCGCAGGTGCAGCTGGGAGCCCGCCGACGTACTCCCCCTGGCGGAAGCGGCAGGGGACACGACCTCGGCGACGACGAAGGCTTCGGTCGCGCCCGAGGCGTGCTTGCCGACGTTGGTCAGCGACTCCTGCACCAGCCGCAGCGCCGAGCGGCCGACCTCGTGCGGCAGGTCCGGCGGCACGTCCAGGTGCATCGTCGTCGGCACACCGTGGTTGGCGGTTTCGACCAGTTTCCGCAGGTCGGCGCCGAGGTCGGTGGTGGCCTGCTCACTGAACTCGCTCGACCCGGCCGGTGCGTCGCCGCGCATCGAGCGGACCAGCCGCCGCATCGCCGCGAGCGCTTCGACGCCGGCGTTCTCGATCCGGGCCATCGCCTCGACCGCGATCTCCGGCTTCTGCGCGGCCATCATCCGCGCGGCCTGCGCCTGCACGACGATCCCGGTGACGTGGTGGGCGACGACGTCGTGGAGCTCCCGGGCCAGCGCCATCCGCTCGGCCGTCTGGGCGTCGCTCACCGCGGCCTGCACGATTTGGGTGCGCTCGGAGTCCCGCGACCGCAGCATCAGGCCGACGGCGATCGAGATGCCCAGCATCAGCGCCGCGGCGAAGGCGATGAGCGACAGGGTCTGGGGATCGGTCTGCAGCCCCCGGCGCGCGTCGGAGTTGAGGATCGCCCCGAGCGCGACGACGCTCGACAGCACGGCGACCCGTGCCCAGGACTGGCTCAGCCCCCGGGCCCGGGTCAGGTTCACCACCACGCCCATGCCCGCGATGATCTGCGTGGTCGGCACGCCGCCCGGTACCGGGTAGTCGTAGGAGTGCAGCCGCAGGAACGGCGTGATGACCGCGGACAGCAGCATGATCCCGGCGAGGCCGAGGAGCGCGTCCGCGGGCCGCCGCGGGGACAGCACCGCGATCGCGGCCGCGAGGATCGAGCAGAACAGGATCGGGAAGCCGCGGGCGGTGTTCGAGTACGTGTAGCCGAACTCGAAGAGCAGGGCGAAGGCGAGCAGCCCCATCAGCGGCCACTGCCCCATCGCCAGCTCGTTCACCCGGCGCAGCCGCCGCGTCCGCGGATCGGCGCGCGGGCCGCGGTCGCGGGCCGCGACGGCGGGCACCAGCGGGCCGACGAGCAGCAGCAGGCCGAACAGCAGCGCCTGGGTGCCCGTGCCACCGTCGATTTCACCGACGCCCGCGTACCGGCCGAAGACGGCGACGAGGCCCGCGACGACCAGGAAGCCGACCACGCAGAACGCCACGCCCGCCCGCGCCCGGCGGGCCACGTAGTAGACCATCAGCACCCCGGCCACGACCTCGGTGATGGCCACCTTCGGCAGCACGCTGGAGTACGGCGGGATGTGGAACGCGTGGATGAAGAGGGTGGAGAAGATCAGCACCCCGCCGCCGGCCACCCCGGCGACGGCCGCCCGCTTCTGGGCCCAGAGCCCGCACGCGACCATCGCGAAGATGCCGGGCAGCAGGCCGAAGTCGACGAAGCGCGGGCCGGCGTCGTCGAGCGCCGCCTGCGTTGTGTAAGCGACGTCGAACAGCAGCGCGGCGAGCAGGACGGCCGAGGGCACGCCGATGCGCCGCACCAGGGCGGTGGCGCGGGTGGAGAGCGTTTTCGGCAGGGGCGCGGCGGGCACAACGTGACGTTACGTGATTCCCCGGCACCCGCACCTTGGCCGAGTGGCCCGCGCTCCCTCGGCCGATCGGCCGAGGCGGCCCGGCGCGTGACTGGCCGTCTGCCCGAAGTGGACACCCCCGGCTCTCGGCGAGGCTCATCGGCATCAAGATCCGAACAGGCAGGGAGAACCTCGTGGACCCGAACACTCCACACGCGACGAACGGCCCGGTGCTGTCCGGCCGCGGGCTGGTGAAGCGCTACGGCACTCAGCACGCCCTGGCCGGCATCGACATCGACATCCAGCCGCGGGACGCCGTCGCCATCGTCGGGCCCTCCGGCTCGGGCAAGACGTCGCTGCTGCACGTCCTGGCCGGCATCCTCCGGGCCGACGACGGGCAGATCTTCCTGAGCGGCCAGCGGATCGACCACCTCGGCGAAAAGAAGCGCAGCGAGCTGCGCCGCACCGAGTTCGGGTTCGTCTTCCAGTCGGGGATGCTGGTCGCCGAGCTGTCGGCCGAAGAGAACGTCGCGCTGCCGTCGCTGCTGGCGGGGCTCGGGCGCAAGGAGGCCATCGACGCCGGCCGCGTCTGGCTGGCCCGCCTCGGCCTGGCCGGCAAGGAACGCCGCCGTCCCGGCGAGCTGTCCGGCGGCGAGGCCCAGCGCGTCGCGATCGCGCGCGCGCTGACCCACCGGCCGAAGGTGATCTTCGCCGACGAGCCGACCGGCGCGCTCGACACGCGCACCGGCCGCGACACCATGGACGCCCTCCTCGGCGCCGCTCACGAAACCGGGGCCGCGGTGCTCGTGGTGACCCACGACCGCGAGCTGGCGGAGTCGATGCCCAAGACCGTCTCCATCCGGGACGGCCTGATCGCGACGAGGCTGGCGGCGTGAACTCCCTCCAGATCGCCCTGCGGGTGCTCAGGGTCGACCGGCGGACCCGGACGTCGGCGATCCTCACCGCGATCGGGGTGGCCGTCGCGACCGGGCTGGTGCTGCTGCTGGCGACGTTGCCGTTCGCCACCCAGAACCGCGAACAGCGGGCCATCTGGCAGGGCGAGCAGTTCTACAGCCGTGGCACGGACGGCCCGGTCAAGATGCTGTTCAACCAGTCGAGGGACTACTTCGACGGCAAGCAGATCGTCCGGGTCGACGTCGCGCTGACCCCCGGGACCACCGCCGCCGAGATCCAGCTGCCGCCGGGTGTGCCGCAGCTGCCCGGGCCGGGCGAGACCGTCGTGTCGCCCGCCCTCGGCCGGCTCCTGCAGGCCAGCCCGGCCGGGCAGCTCGGCGACCGGTTCGGCAAGCCCGTCGGCGCGCTCGGCGAAGACGGCCTCCGGTTCCCGGAGCAGCTCGTCGCGCTGACCGGGCACACGCCGGACGCGATGCCGGAGAAGGTTTCCCAGGTGTCCGGCTTCCCGAGCGGGAAGGCAAGCCCGGACGCCCTGCTCATGCTGCTGTCCTGGGTCGGGATCATCGTGCTGCTGGTGCCCAGCCTGGTGCTGGTCGCGTCGTCGGCGCGGCTGACCGCGGCCCGGCGCGAACGGCGGCTCGCCGCGATCCGGCTGGCCGGGGCGACGCCGGGGCAGGTCACGAACATGGTGGCCGCCGAGACGACGTTGTCCGCGGGCATCGGCGCGCTGCTCGGCCTGCTGCTCAGCCCGGCGCTGCACGGCCTCGCGTCGTTCGTGCCGTGGTCCGGCGGCACCTGGCTGGCGGCCGACTTCGCGCTGCCGGTCGGGCTGACGGTGTTCATCGTCCTGGCCATCCCGGTGCTCGTGGTGCTGGCCGGCGTCCTCGGCCTGCGCCGGGTCCTCAAGAACCCCCTGTTCGCAACCGGGGGCCACACGAAGAAGCCGCTGCACTGGTGGCGGCTGCTGGCGCTGCCCGTGGCCGGGGCGTTCTTCCTCGTCGCCGTGACGACGGTGAAGGAGACCGGGGGCATCGGGCTGGTCATGGCGGGCCTGTTCTTCCTGGTCGGTTCGGCCGCGATCGTCGGGCCGTGGGTGACGTCGGCGGTCGGCGGCACGTTCGTCCGGATCTGGCGGCGCCCGTCCGCGCTGCTGGCCGGCCGCCGTCTGCGTGACGACCCGAAGGGCGCCTACCGGGCGTCGGCCGGGATCGTGCTGGCGGTGTTCGCCGGGTCGATGGCGCTGACGCTGCTGCCGACGTTCGAGTCGATGGCCGGCGGCGGGCGGTCCTTCGCCGACTCCGTGCTCTACGTCGACACCGACAGCGGGCACGCGGGCAAGATCGTCGACCAGGCCAACGCGTCCCTGCAGAAGTACGGCCAGCAGGAGAAGGCGGTCGCGGTCGGCGAGGTCTACCTCGTCCGAGGCTCGGGCGACAACCGCTACGGCCACCGCGCCCTGGTGATGACCTGCGCCGACGCCGTCAAGCTGACCCGCTTCGGGCTCACGCCGGAGAACTGCACGGGCGGCCCGGCCGTCTTCGGCGACTCGGCGATCGACCTGGCGAAGTACCAGATCGCCGCGAACTGGGACGCCCCGGCGATGGCCGCGAAGTCGGGGACGCGGGTGGAGGCCGTCCACTACCCCGACGCCGACCTGTCCGGCTCGTTCGTCGTCGACCCGGCCGCGCTGCCGGCCGGCTTCACGCCGAAGGACTACACCGTCGTCGCGCCGACCACCGACGCGAACCGCGAGACCGTCCGGACGGCGTTGGCCGGCCCGGCGGCGGGCGCGGAAGTCGGCAGCCGCGACCAGTACCTGTACAACCAGCAGACCGAGCTCGGCGACCTGCGCCGGGTCACGGTGATCGGGCTGATCGCGGCGGGGGTCCTGGCCGGCTGCAGTGCCGCGGTCGCGACCGCGGGTTCGGTGATGGACCGCCGCCGCACCTTCGGCGCGCTGATGGCCGCCGGCACGCCGGTGCGGGTGCTGGCGAGGGCGTTGCGGATGGAAGCCGCGCTGCCGGCGCTGGTCGCCACCATCGGCGCGGGAATCGTCGGGGTACTGGTCGGCGTTGGGCTCTACAGCATGGTCGACGAGCGCGGCATCGTGCTCAGCCCGTGGCTGCTGGCACCCGTTGTGCTCGGGGTCGGGGTGGCCCTGCTCGGCGCCTCGGTCTGCACGCCCGCACTCAAGCGGGTACAGGCCGAACCGCTCGCCGAGGAATGAGGCGTTCGCCCCTCTGTCGGGGGAGGGGCGGATACCGGGGGTAGTGAGCTGAAGGGGACTTTCTCCGCAGGGGATCCGGGGAGAGTCCCCTTCAGCCACTCTTGAATCAGCGCCGTTCGAAGATCAGATCGTGGGAGACGCGGCCTTCGACGTCCGCGCGCTGCTCGAACTTGGTCACCGGCCGCCACTCCGGCCGCGGCGCCCAGCCGCCGGGCTCGCCGGCGTACCGGTTCCGCAGCGCGGGCTCGGCGGAGCAGACCTCGAGCATCTGCTCGGCGTAGTTCTCCCAGTCGGTCGCCATGTGGAAAGTGCCGCCGGGCGCGAGCCGCGACGCCACGAGCGCGGCGAACGACGGCTGCACGATCCGCCGCTTGTGGTGCTTCTTCTTCGGCCACGGATCCGGGAAGAACAGCCGCACGCCGTGCAGCGAGTCCGGCTCGACGTGTTCGGTGAGCAGCACGACGGCGTCCCCGTGCAGCAGCCGCAGGTTCTCGACGCCCAGCTTTTCGGCGCGCAGCATCAGCTGGCCGAGGCCCGGGTCGTAGACCTCGGCGGCGAGGTAGTTGAGCTCCGGCGCCGCGGCGGCCAGCTGCGACGTCGTCTCGCCCATGCCGGAGCCGATCTCCAGCATCACCGGTGCCTCGCGGCCGAACCACGCGGTGAAGTCCAGCGGCCCCGCTGGCAGCTCGCTCACCGTGCGGCCCAGCTCAGGCCACAGTTCGTTCCAAGCGCGTTGCTGCCCGACGGTCATCCGGCCGCCGCGCTTGACGTAACTGACGACGCTGCGCAGCCGGGGTTGGTGCTCGTTTTCCACTGGTGGAATGTAGCCGGGCGCGCAGCGCCTCCGTTGAGGGTGGTGGCGGGGGCATGGATGGACTAACGAACGGCTTCGAACACCCCGAGGCGAGATCGCAGCCCGGCCAGCCCGGCGACCGGAATCGGGTCCGGTGTGCGCCCGGTGTGCGCGGGCAGGACGTCGATCCAGCCCGGGTGCCGGTCGGTGTTCATCACCGTCGTGGGAATCGCGTGTCCCGATTTCCCGCGTTCGGACGGCATGAACTCCCAGTAGCCGGATTCGCCGTCCGCGGCCCACGGGACGAATTCCCACCCCGGGCGCGGGCCGAGCAGTTGCGCGATCCGGTCCTCGACGCGGAAACCCTGTTCCCGGGAATCGAGCTTGCCGTCCGCCATCGCGCGCAGCCACCACGGCGCGGGGATCGGGCCCCCCATCCCCGCCGAAGCGCGGAACAGGGCCACGACGCTGTCTTCGGGCGCGCGGTGCACCCACGCCCGGCGGAGTTCGGCCGGCGTCGCCGCCGTCATGGCGGCCTGCGGGAGTTCGATCGCCCGCGACCATTCGAGGTCCAGCATGGGTTCGAGCCGGGGAGCGTCGCCTTCGACGCGGGCTCGGGGAATCGTGCCACCCAATTCTTGCCCGGTGTCCACCGTCAAGATTCACCTCCAGGGGGAGTTCAGACGGGTCCGGTGCTCTCACTTATGAATCTTGCCTGGTCGTAGCAGTATGTCCGGTGCCTGTGAGAGAAGCCACAGCTGTTTCACCTTTTGTTAACAAGGTTTTTTGCGGTATCGAGACCCCCGTCACGCTCAGGCGTCGCGCCGTGCCGTCACGAGCACGCCGGCCACGAACAGGGCAACGGTGATCGCCGCGAAGTAACCGAGGTACCCCCACGGGCCGAGCGGCGCGGACGGCAGCCCCAGCGGCCCCGTGGTGAGCCCGCCCGCCCCGACGAACTCGTCGGCGGCGTGGAACGGCATCCACTGGTAGACGTACTTGCCGAAGCCCGGGATGAAGATGAAGATGCCTTCGAGCACCTGGGTCCACACGATGACCACCGTCAGCGCGAAGGCGACGCTGCGCAGCAGGAGCGCGACGCCGACCCCGGCCACCGCGGTGAACAGGAAGGCCAGGCTCTGGCCGAGCACCGAGCGCCAGTCGGCGGCCGTGTGCAGCGCGAGGTCCGCGTCCGGCCGCACCAGCGACGCCAGCCCCCAGGAACCGAAGCCGATGGCCAGCCCGAGCACCGCGCCGAGTGCACCGACGACCACGACCTTGGCCAGCAGCACGGGCACCCGGCTCGGCACCGCCTGGAACGTCAGCCGCATGGTGCC
Organism: Amycolatopsis sp. DG1A-15b; assembly: GCF_030285645.1. Taxonomy (GTDB): domain Bacteria; phylum Actinomycetota; class Actinomycetes; order Mycobacteriales; family Pseudonocardiaceae; genus Amycolatopsis. Next base: position 8,004,969 of record NZ_CP127296.1, on the reverse strand, counting down.
CCAGTTGAACTCCGACGCGGTCGCGAGCACCGCGAGGACGAGCAGCACGGTCCGGCCGTTGCCGCTCACGAGCTGGGTGTTGCCGACGGTCGGCGGGACATCCGGGCCGGCCAACGCGAAGAACAGCGTGATGAGGGCGAGCGGCGCGATGATCGCGATGGCCAGGCACCACCACGGCGCGCGGGTGCTGAAGAGCTTGATGCGTTCGGCGCGGAGCAGGTTGGCGATCATCGGGAGGCCTCCGAAGACGGCACCGCGAACTCGACGGCGTCGCGGGTGAGGTCGAGATAGGCCTGCTCGAGGGAGCCGGTGATCGGGCTCAGCTCGTGCAGCGTCGCGCCGGCGTCGAAGGCGAGCTGCCCGATCCGGTCACTGTCCACCCCGGACACCAAGAAGGCACCGCCGGCTTCGGTGAACTCGGCCTGCCCGGTCAGCGCCGTCCGCAGCCGGTCGGCGTGCGGGGTGCGCACGCGCACGCCGTGTTCACTCGTCTGTGCGATGAACTCGTCCATGGTGCCCTGGTAGATCAGCCGGCCGCGGCCGATCACGACGAGGTCCTGCGCGGTCTGCGCCATCTCGGGCAGCAGGTGGCTGGACACGAACACGGTCCGGCCGTCGGCGGCCAGCGAGTGCAGCAGCTGCCGGATCCACGCCATGCCCTCGGGGTCGAGGCCGTTCACCGGCTCGTCGAACAGCAGCACGCGCGGGTCGCCGAGCAGGGCGGCGGCGATCCCGAGCCGCTGCTGCATGCCGAGCGAGTACTGCAGGACGCGCGTCTTGCCGACGCTCGTCAGCCCGACCAGCGCCAGTACTTCTTCGACGCGCTTGTCGGGGATGCCGTTGGTCGCGGCCAGCCAGCGCAGGTGGTCGCGCCCGCTGCGGCCGGGGTGGCGCCAGGTGGCGTCCAGCATCGCGCCGACCGTCCTCAGTGGATCTTTCAGCTCCCGGTACGGGACGCCGTCGACGAGCACCCGGCCCCCGTCGGGGCGGTCGAGACCGAGGACCAGCCGCATCGTCGTGGACTTGCCGGCGCCGTTCGGGCCGAGGAAGCCGGTGACGCGCCCGGAGCGCGCGGTGAACGTCAGTTCGTTGACCGCGGTGGTGGCGCCGTACCGCTTGGTCAGTGCTGTCGCCTCGATCATGGGCTCCCCCGTCCGTCCAGGCGAGCCTACTGCGAAACACCGAATCCGGGTCGCCCCCCGACAGCGCGGCCCGGATTCGGTGTTTTCCCCTGTTTCCCCTTTTCTCCCCTATGCGTCCCGCTTCTTCGCGACCCCGAGCGCGACGAGCAGGAACACGATCGCGATGCCGGCGAAGTACGCCAGCGCCCAGCCGGGGCTCAGCGGGGAGTCCGACGGCGTCGGGCCGTCGACCTCCGCCGAGCCGCGGAGGAACTTGTTCGCCACGTTGAACGGCAGCCATTCGTGGATGTGGTTCCCGATCTTCGGGATCAGCTGCACCAGCTCTTCGGCGGCCAAGTAGTAGATGAGCAGCAGGGCGATCGCCCCGGCGCTGTGCCGGATCAGGATGCCGAGCGCGACCGCCAGCACGGCGCTGATCGCGAAGACCGGCCCGAGCCCGGCGACGCTCATCCAGTCCTGCGAAGTGTGCAGGCCCAAGTGATCGTTCGGGCGCATGAGCATGGCGAGCCCCAGCGCGCCGAACGCGCCGAGCTCCCCGATCACCAGCGCCACCAGCGCGACGACGACGGCCTTGGCGACCAGCGCCGGCGAGCGGTGCGGCACCGCCTGGAACGTCGTGCGGATCGTGTTGAAGCGGTATTCGGTGGTCACCGCGAGCGTGGCGAGCACCATGATGACGGCGATGCCGAACTGGGAACCGCCGAACTGAGTGGCCGACAGCGCGATGGGCGTGTCGGTGGACGACGCGCTGGCGAGGATGGCCGCGAAGCCGATGGTCAGTGCCAGCGTGATGAGCGCGCACCACCACGGTGAGCGGGTGCTGAACAGTTTGATGCGTTCGACCGCGAGCAGGTTCATGATCTTGGTTTCCCCGGTTACTTGGCGGACTCGAGCACGTGCTGCGCCTCGGCGTCGAGGCCGGTGTGGTACTCGACGGAGTCGCCGGTGATCTGCATGAAGGCCTGCTCGAGCGAGCCGGTCTGCGGGCTCAGCTCGTGCAGCACGATCCGGTTGGCGGCGGCGATCTCGCCGATCTTGTCGCTGTCCATCCCGGACACCACGAGCGCGTTCGCCTCCTCGGCGACCCCGGCGCCGGCGCGCTGCAGGGCCTCCCGGATCTCGGCCAGCTGCGGCGAGCGCACCTTGACCGTGTTTTCCGCCGCCCGGGAAACGAAGTCCTGGGTCGACGACTGCGAGATCAGCTGCCCCCGGCCGATCACCACGAGGTTGCTCGCGGTCAGCGCCATCTCCGAAAGCAGGTGGCTCGACACGAAAACGGTGCGGCCTTCCTCGGCCAGCCGGTGCATGAACTTCCGGATCCAGAGGATGCCCTCGGGGTCGAGGCCGTTCACCGGCTCGTCGAACAGCAGCACCTCGGGGTCGCCGAGCAGGGCGGCCGCGATGCCGAGCCGCTGTGACATGCCGAGCGAGAACCCTCCGGCGCGCTTGTTCGCGACGCTGGTCAGGCCGACCGTCTCGAGCACTTCGTCGACACGGCTCGCCGGGATGCGGTTGGACTTCGCCATCCACAGCAGGTGGGCCCGCGCCGAGCGGTTCGGGTGCACCCACTTCGCGTCGAGCAGCGCGCCGACGGTGCGCAGCGGTTCCTTGAGGTCGTGGTACTTCTTGCCCCCGATGGTGACCTGACCGCCGGTCGGGTTGTCCAGGCCCAGGATCATCCGCATGGTGGTGGACTTGCCCGCCCCGTTCGGGCCGAGGAAGCCGGTGACCTGACCCGCGGCCACGGAGAACGACAGGTTGTTCACCGCCAGTGTCTTTCCGTACCGCTTGGTGAGGCCGGTTGCCTCGATCATGACTGCTCCTCTTCCGCCCCTCGCTTACGACGCGTTCATCGTCGCGGGTCGGAGCCGGTTCGCGCGTCACCCTGTAGACCGAACCGGGCCCCCTACCTGAGTAGTACCTTGCTGGCTCTCCGGCCGATGCGCGATGGGTGATGACCCTGAGTCAACCCTGATTCGACGGCATTAATGAATTGTGGTTCAATAATGCCGTGGCCAGGCCGAGGAGCATCGCCGACGAGCGGCTGCTGGAAGCGGCGGAGACCGTGATCGGCCGCTGCGGCCCCGGTTTCACGCTCGCGCAGGTCGCCGCGGAAGCGGGGGTCTCGGTCGGCACGGTCGGGCAGCGGTTCGGTTCCAAGAGTGGGCTGTTGCAGGCGATGAGCCGGCGGGCCACACGCCGGGCGGTCGAGCACATGCGGGCGTGCGCCGAGCGGGCGGACGACCCGGTCGGCGGCCTGCGCGCCGCGGCGGTCTCGGTCTACGCGGTGCTCGGTGACGCCGAAGAGGCGGCGAACCACCTGGGCCAGCTCGGCGTGGACATCGGCGACCCGGTGCTGCGGTCGTTGCTGGGCGAGCACTTCACGGCGGTCGAAGAAGAACTGCGGCGGCTGGTGCGGGCGGCGGCTTCTTCACTGCCGCACGCGCCGAGCGTGCCGCGGGCGGCGCGTGCGGTGCTCGGGGTGATCAACGGGGTGTCGATCGACTGGTCGATCCGGCCGCACGGGCGGCTGGCCGACCGGCTGGCGGAGGACGTCGACGCGGTGCTGTCCGCGTGGCGGGGACGGGAGGATTCATGAGCTTGACGGGCAAGGTCGCGGTGGTCACCGGGGCGACCCGGGGCTGCGGGCGGGCGATCGCGGTGGAACTGGGCCGCGCGGGCGCGACGGTGTACGTCACCGGCCGCACGACGCGCGAAACGCTGTCGCCGATGAAGCGCCCGGAGACGATCGAAGAGACAGGCGAACTGGTGGAGGCGGCGGGCGGCAAGGCCGTCGTCGTCCGCTGCGACTTCACCTCGGTGTCCGATGTGGACGCACTGAAGGCGCGCATCGAGTCCGAAGTGGACGGAATCGACATCCTGGTCGACGACGTCTGGGGCGGCGACATGTACTTCCACTTCGACGCGCCCTTCTGGGAGACGCCGCTGGAGGACGCGCTGACCCTGACGCACAACGCGCTGGACACGCACCTCATCGCGCTGCACAAGCTCCTGCCGCTGGTGGTCGCCCGCCGTGGCCTGGTGCTGGAGGTGACCGACGGCGACAACGACGACTACGTCGGCGCCGGCCTCCCCTACTACCTGGCCAAGTGCGGCATCCGCGCGCTCGGCCGGGCCCTCGGCGTGGAGCTGAAGAAGCACGACTGCGTCGGCCTCGCGGTGACCCCGGGCTTCCTGCGCTCGGAGTCGATGCTCGACCACTTCGAGGTCACCGAGGACAACTGGCGGGACGCGGTCGGCAAGCTCGCCCCGGTCGACTTCAAGATCTCCGAGACGCCGTACCTGCTGGCCCGCGGCGTCGCGGCCCTGGCCCAAGACGCCGACGTCTCCCGCTTCGCCGGCCGGACACTGGCGTCGTGGACGCTGATGAAGGAGTACGGCTACACCGACGTCGACGGCGACCGCCCGGACTTCGGCCGCTGGCTCACCGAAGTCCGCCACGCGGGCAAGGACCCGGCGGCCACCCCGCCGGACGCCTTCCGCTGACCCGGCGCGCGACCGCCACCAGAGCCCCGGCTCAAGCGAGGCCGGGGCGCGCGAGACCGGTTTCGTAGGCCAGCACCACGGCCTGCACCCGGTCCCGCAGCTCCAGCTTCGCCAGGATCCGCCCGACGTGCGTCTTCACCGTCGCCTCGGACAGGAACAGCGCGTCGGCGATCTCCAGGTTGGACATGCCCTTGGCGATCAGCACGAGCACCTCGCGCTCGCGGTCGGTGAGCACGTCCAGCTCGGCGGTGTCCCGCATCGGGGAGCCGCCGGTGCCGACGAAGCGGTCCAGGAGCCGGCGGGTCACCGACGGTGACACCACCGCGTCACCCGAAGCGACCGCGCGCAGCGCCGACACGAGGTGGTCGGGCTGGGTGTCCTTGAGCAGGAACCCGCTCGCGCCGCCCTGGAGCGCCGCGTAGACGTACTCGTCGAGGTCGAACGTCGTCATCACGAGCACGCGCGCGGTGCCGTCGGCGACGATCCGCTTCGTCGCCTCGACCCCGTCGAGCACCGGCATCCGGACGTCCATCAGCACGACGTCGGGACGCAGTTCCGCCGCCATCGCGATCGCCTGCGCGCCGTCGCCCGCCTCGCCGACGACGTCGATGTCGGCCTGCGCACCCAGCACCATCCGGAACCCGACGCGCATCAGTTCCTGGTCGTCGACGACCACCACCCGGATCACTTGTCCAACCTAACCGGCAGGGCCGCACGGACCTGCCACCCTCCGCCCGGAGCCGGGCCCACGTCCAACGTCCCGCCGTACACGTGCGCGCGCTCGCGCATGCCGATCAAGCCGTTCCCGCCCGGCAGCCTCGGGTCGCGCCGCCCGGCCGGCACCAGCTGCGGGACGTGGCCGGCGCCGTCGTCGGCCACCAGCACCTCGACCAGGTCGCCGGTGCGGCACACCCGCACCGAAGCGGTCGCGCCGCGCCCGGCGTGCTTGAGCGTGTTGGTCAGCGACTCCTGCACGATCCGGTAGATGCCCAGCGAGACGCCGGCCGGCAGGTCGCCGAGCTCGCCGAGCTCCAGGTCCACCGGCACCCCGGAGGTGCGCATCCGGTCGGCCAGTTCGGCGAGGGCGTGCGCGTCCGGCTGCGGTACCCGGGGCTCGCCGTCCGCGTCGTCGCTGCGGAGCACGTCCAGCAGGCGCCGCAGTTCGCCGAGCGCGCCGCGGCCGGTCTCGGAAATCGTTTGCAGCGCCCGCTGAGCGAGCTCGGGGTTGCTCTGGATCGCGTACGACGCGCCATCGGCCTGCACGACCATGACGCTCACCGCGTGCGCGACGACGTCGTGCAGTTCGCGCGCGATCCGTCCGCGCTCCTCGGCTACCGCGATCCGGGTGGCCTGGTCCCGTTCGGTCTCGAGCAGGTGCAACCTGGCCTCCACTTCCACGTCGTAGGCGCGCCGGGCCCCGACGAACTCGCCGAGGGTCCAGCACAGGGCGATGCCGAACGCCAGGAACAGCGCCGAGATGACCAGCTCGTCCGCCGGACCCAGCGCCAGCTGCAAGGCCGAGCCGGCGACGACGGCACCGACGTACACCAGCCCCTGCCGCCGCCCCGCGTAGACGACGACCGAATAGATGCTCATCGCCAGGGCGGCGACGCTGGAGATGCCGAGCTGGAGCGTCCCGTGCACGACGCCGATCACCAGCACCACGTACGCCGACCACAGTGGCGACTTCCGCCGGAACACCAGCGGCGCCACCATCGCGACGTTCAGCGGCACGGCGACGTACCAGGGCGGCATTTCGCCGATTTCGTCGAAGCCGTCGGCGGCGAACAGCAGCAGGTCGAACAGGCCGAGCAGGACGGCGAGCACCGTGTCGCCCGCCATGGGGTGGGCACGCATCCAGAGACTCAGCCGTCGCACCACACAACACTAGGTCGCGGCGCGGAGACCGCGCGTCGGTCGCCGGTACCACCTTCGGTGCGACCTGGGGATGAGGCACGTGGCACGATTCAGGGGTTGTCCGTGAGACGGGGGAGGGCTGGGGGCCGTGACGTCACCGGAGCAGGGCCGGCTCGCCGGTCCGCTGTCGATGTCGGTGGCCAACCTGTGCCACCGCCTGCAGCCGCAGGTCTCCGCGCGCACCGCCGCCGGGTTCGCCGAGGTGCTGCGCCGGCTCGGGGCACCCCTGCAGGTCGCCGTGGCCGGCCGGATCAAGTCGGGCAAGTCGACGCTGGTCAACGCCCTGATCGGGCGCCGGGTCGCACCGACCGACATCGGTGAGTGCACGCGACTGGTGACCCGGTTCCAGTACGGCACGGTGGACCGCGTCGAGATCGTCTTCACCGACGGCCGCAAGCAGGTGCTCCCGTTCGCGTCCGACGGCATGATCCCCGCCGAGCTGGGCGTCGACATCGAGCGGGTGTCGCACATCGAGGCGTACCTGACCAACGCCGTCCTCCAGGGCATGACGGTGATCGACACCCCGGGCCTCGGCTCGCTCGACGCCGCTTCGGTGTCCCGCACCGAGCTGCTGCTCGGCGCGGCGAAGCACCGCAAAGAAGAAGACGACGAAGAGGGCTCGGACGAGCTGGACGACACCTCGCGCAACGCCGTCGCGGGCGCGGAAGCCGTCCTGTACGTCGTCACCCAGGGCGTCCGCGCGGACGACCAGCAGGCCCTCGCCGCCTTCACCGCGGCCACGGCGAGCCGCGAGGCGGGCCCGGTCAACGCGATCGCCGTCCTCAACAAGGCCGACACCATCGCGCCCGAGTCCGTCGAGGGGGCGGGCGGCGACGTCTGGAAGGCCGCGACGCTGCTCGCCGAGAAGCAGGCGTCGACGCTGAAGCCGCGCGTCGCCGACGTGCTGCCGGTGATCGGGCTGATCGCCGAGTCCGCCGAGTCCGGCGGCTTCACCTCCGCCGACGCCGATGCCCTGCGGCAGCTCGCCGAGCTCGACGACGACATCCTGCAGACCATGCTGATCTCGGCCGACATCTTCACCAGCTGGGAGTGCGACGTCCCGGCGGGCACCCGGCTGCGGCTGCTGGAGAAGCTCGACCTGTTCGGCATCTCGCACGGTGTCGAGGCCATCCGCAAGGAGCCGGAGATCACGGCGGGCGCGTTGCGGCGGGCGCTGCTCGACGCCTCCGGCCTGGAGGCGGTCCGGCAGCGGCTGGCGGTGGTGTTCGCCGCCCGCGCCGACGGCATCAAGGCGGCCGCGGCGCTGGCGTCGGTGACCGCGCTCGCGCACGCCTCGGCCGACCCGGCCGAGCGCCAGCGCGTCCACGACGCCATCGAAGTGCTGCTCGCCAAGCCCGAGGCCCACCAGCTGCGGCTGCTCGAAGCGCTGACGCTGGTCGCCTCCGGCGCGGTCGACATGCCGGAGGACCTGTCCGAAGAGGTGCTGCGGGTCGGCAGCAACGCCGACATCGGCGCCCAGCTCGGCAAGCCCGGCGCCCCGCGGCCGGAGCTGGCCGCGCACGCGCTCGAGCGCGCGGGCTGGTGGCGGTCCTTCGCGTCCTTCGGTGCGACGCCGGCCCAGAGCCGCGTCGCCCACGTCGTCCACCGGGCGTACTTCTTGATCTGGCAACAGGTCCGGGACGGGTGAGTTTGTTTCTGCTTGCCGACTTTCGCTGGTAGGCCCGCCTTTCCGCGTACTGTTGAGTCGTGCGCCTAGAAAACACGACATCCTGGCGAGCCGGCTGGAGCAGCGAGACCGAGGTCGACGTCGCGCTGTACATCCGTGACGCCCTGGCGCTGTCCGTTTCGGAAGGGCAAGTGCTGCCGCCGGTGGAGCCGCAGGTCCCGGTGCACGTCCCGGCCGGGCTCGACCGCGCGGCCGTCCAGGCGCAGTGGGCCGACTGGTGGGTCGACCTGCTGGCCTTCCTGCGCACCCGCGAAGACCCGGATCCACGCAGCCCGCGCACCCGCTACGGCAGGCCGGCGCTCGCGCAGGGGTCGGCGATGCGGCAGGCGCTCGAGTTCTTCACCCCGGCCGCGGCCCGCCACTTCGCCAACGCCCGCGGCCCCGCCCTGCGCGGGTCGAACGAGCCGTCGGGCAGCACGCCGTGGGCACCCGGCTTCTACCGCCGCCAGATCGTGGCCGGCGAGCGGCTCGGCCAGCTGGTGCGCGAGGCCGAGGTGAAGCAGGGCCGCCGCGCCTACCCCTTCCGCCTGAACGTCATCGAGATCTCGGTCGCCGGTTCGATCTGGCTGCGCACGGCCGAAGACCAGCTGCTGGTGTCCTCCCGCCTCGCCGAAAACGGCCCGGGCCTGGAAGCGGTCCTCCGCCAGGTCATCGACGACCTCGTCTGACACCGGGCTGCCCGCCGCGCACGCGAGATCCGCTCCCGGTCCCGGCGAACCGCCCGCGGTCCGAATAATGGCGGCATGGAGACGACCGTCGACGAGCCGTCGTGGCTGCGCACCGGGTCCTGGGTCGGCTGCCCGCTCATCGGGGGCGCGCTCGGCGTGGGCGTCTGGGCCATCGCCGCCTGGGTGAGCGGCCTGCCCGCCTTCCCGTTCCAGGGTGTGTTCAAGGTGCTCACCCAGCTGCCGCAGCCGTGGGCGACGCTCGTCGCGGTCGCCGGCGGGTTCGTGCTCGGCCTGGTGTTCGCCGCGATCTGGGCGCACGAGCGGCTCGTCGTCACGGTGTCACCGACCCGGGTCACCCTGGTCCGCGGCGACAAGACCCGGCGGATCGAGGCCGACCTCGAAGCTGTCTACCTCGACGGCAAGGAGCTCGTCCTGCGCACCGCCGACGGCCGGGAAATCGCCCGCGAAAAGACCGACCTCCCGGGTCGCGAGCTGGCGCCGGCCTTCGCCGAGCACGGCTACCCCTGGCAGGACGAGCCGCCGGTCGAGCGATGAGGACGGTCGATCCCGCCCAGGGCGACGCCGCCGAGACGGCCGGACGCCGGCCAGCCTCGATCCGGCGGTCCTCATCCGGTTCGTTCGCCCGGTTTCGCCACCGGCCGGCGCCGGAGTCCGCCAAACTGGGGGCATGGCGTGGTTTCGCAAGGACGGAACCGACGGCGGCGCGGCCGCGTCGGACACCGATGTGCACCCCTTGCAGCAGGTAAGCGATCTCGAGCGCGCCCTCGCCGATCGCCAGGCGCTGATCCAGATGTGCCTGTACGCCCTGGACCGTGCCCGCAGCGGCGGCGTCGTCGAACGCCTGGAAGAGGGGCTCGCCGCGATCGGCGTCCAGGCCCTGCGGCCCGACGGCGAGCGGTTCGACCCGGCTCGCCACGAAGCGGGCGGCGCGGTCCCGACCGAAGACCCCGCCCTCGAGGGCATCGTCGCCGAAACCGAGGTCACCGGCTTCGCCGACCACGACCGCCTGCTGCGCGCCCCGATCGTCACCGTCTACGCGAAGAAGAACCCGTGAGCGCACCGACCGCGCCGAGCCTGCCCACGCAGGTCGCCGCGACCCGAGACCAGCTGCTGACCGTCGTCCGCGACGCCGATCCGGACGCCGCCAAGTGGGTCGAGAGCATCCGGAGGGCCCGGCCGAAGAAGCCGGCCGTCGTGGTCGTCGGCGAGACGAACCGCGGGAAGAGCTCGCTCGTCAACGCGCTGCTGGCGCGGCCCGGACTGTCCCCTGTGGACGCCGACGTCGCCACTGCGACCTACCTGGTGTTCGACCACGCGGACGCCTGGGGCGCGCACGCCTGCTACCCCGGCCAGCTCGCCCCGGTGCCGATCGGTCTCGGCCAGCTGATCAACTGGGTCTCCGCCGCGCACGAGCTGCCGCCGGGCCAGCTCCCGCCGCGGTACGTCGAGGTCACCGGGCCGGTGCCGCTGCTGGAACGGCTTTCGCTGGTCGACACGCCGGGCGTCGGCGGGCTCGACTCGATGCACGGCGAGCTCGCCAAGGAAGCCGCCGCGGGCGCGACCGCGCTGCTCTTCGTCGTCGACGCGTCGGCGCCGTTCACCTCGACCGAGCTGCAGTTCCTGCGTGACGTCGGCGAGCGCGTGGAGACCGTCGTGTTCGCGCTGACCAAGGTGGACATGTTCCGCGGCTGGCGCGAGGTCATGGAGGCCGACCGGCAGCTGCTGCGCGAACACGCGCCCCGCTTCGCCGACGCGGTGTTCCACCCGGTGTCGGCGCGGCTGTTCGAGACGGCGGCGAAGGCGCCCAACGAGCAGGTGGCCGCGATGCTGCGGGAGAAGTCCGGGGTCGCGGCCATCCAGACGGCGTTGCAGGAGCTGCTCGTCGGCCGCTCGGCGATGCTCGGCGAGGCGAACACGTTGCGCGCGCTGTCCAGTGCGCTCGGCGAGCTCAAGGCGAAGCTGCAGGCCGAGAGCCGGGCGTTGTCCGCGGGCGAGGCCGAGGCCGAGCAACTGCGCGAACGCCGTGACCAGCTGCAGGCCGAGCGCCGGAGCTCGACCCGCGGCTGGCAGCTGAAGCTGCGCGGCGAGGTGCAGCGCACCCGCGTCGAGGTCGGGCACGAGAGCAGCCGGCAGATGCGGGACGCGCAGACCCACTTCCGCCAGCTGATCGACGCGGCCAAGCGGGACGAGCTGGCCGCGCTGCCCCAGCAGGTCGACATCGCGCTGCAGACGACGTCCCAGCGGATTTCGATGCTGCTCTCGCAGCGGCTGAACCAGGTCACCAACGTCTCGCTGTCGGAGCTGTTCTCGCCCGAGGAGCTCGACGTCATCCGCGCGCAGTTCGCCCGGGCCGGCGGCCCGCCGGTGGTCCTGCGCCCGCCGGACAAGAAGCCGCCGACGGCCGAGGACAAGCTGCTCGTCTTCATGGGCATTTCCGGCGGCGTCGGGGCCGGCAAGGTCGCCGCGTTGCCGCTGGCCGGCGTTGCGATCCTCAACCCGGTCGTGCTGCCCGTGACGATCATCATCGGCCTCGGGGCCGGCTGGTGGATGGCCCGCACCCGCAAGCACGCGGCCGACAAGCAGCACATGAAGCAGTGGCTGGTCGAGGCCATCGCGGACGCCCGCTCGACGCTCGACCAGCTCGTCGCCGAGCAGCTCATCGAGGCCGAGCAGCAGCTGTCGATGGCCCTCGACGAGGCGCTGGGCCGGCGCATCGACGCGATCGAGGCCGAGCTGAAGGAAGTCGACAAGACGATCAAGATGGGTGCGCAGGAGCGGGCCAAGAAGATCGCCGTCGTGTCGAAGCGGCTCAAGGAGGTCAGCGACGGCCGAGACCGCGCCGAAGCCTTCCTGACGCGGATCCGGGCCCTCCGGGACAAAACGGCCTGATCCTCGGTCCGGTTGTGGAGCGGAACCGAACGGGCCTACGGTGAGTCATACCCTCAGACAGCAGGTCGGAGCGTGTTACCCGGTTCGAAGGGGGAAGTCCCATGTGGGTCGACGAGAGCGGCGGCAGCGACACCGACGCGAGCAGCCCGGACGCGATGAACGTCCACGTCGACGGCCAGGAGTACCAGGCCGAGGTCAACTACGACGTGAACGAAGACGGGGTGAACGACACCGCGATCATCGAGCACGACGACGGCTCGGCCCAGGCCTTCATCGACACGAACCACGACGGCGAGGCCGACCACTACGCCGTGCTGGACGAGAACGGGAAGGTCGTCGAGCAGGCCGTCTACGACGAGGCCAGCGGCCAGTGGGTGCACGACGGCTCCGGCGGCGGCCACGACGACTCCGGCACCGGCCGGGACGACAGCTCCGGCGGCCACATCCACGCCGACCTGCCGGACGGCGAGGTGGACGCCGGGGTCGCGACCATCGACACCGACCACGACGGGCACAACGACACCGCCATCGTCGAGACGAAGAGCGGCGGCACCATCGCCTTCACCGACAAGGACGGCGACGGCGAAGCGGACATCGCGGTGCAGACCGAGTCCGACGGCACGACCACGACGTTCGAGCACGCCGGCCCCGGCCAGTGGACCGAAGTCTCCAGTGGACTGATGAACGCCGGGACCGACGGCGACCCGGCCGCCGACGCCGCTTGGGGCGAGGCCGGCACGCAGACGCTGGAGGGCGTCGCGCGCATCGACTCCGGCACCGGGCAGTGGATTTCGCCGAACTGAAGGTGACCCAGGTCATAGTTTGAAAGCCCGAGGCTCCGGCCTCGGGCTTTCTTCATGTCGTCAATGAAAACGAGCAGGTCACAGGTGTGTCCCGAGCCACCGGAAGATTTTCAGCGAATACACCGATCAAGTGACATCTGAATCGATTCCCTTATCGTTCTTGTGAGAGAACCTACACGTCAGCTCTCGGTTACTCGCCGGTCATGCGGCTACTCTCGGGGAATCCCAAATCGCACACACCGGTTCGCCAGCCGGTGTGCGAAGCCATTCGGTCGCCGGCAATGACGCCCGCACCGGGACAACGTCGTTCCGGTGCGGGCGCATTTGTCGTCGGAAGTCAGGAGTAGAGATGACCGCAGTCGCCATCCCCGGACTGGACACCGCGCCGACGACGCACACCGGCGTGCTGTCCTTCGTCCGGGAGGTCGCCGAACTGACCACCCCGGACCGCGTGGTGTGGGTCGACGGGTCTGACGAAGAAGCCGCCCGGATCAACCAGGAGCTGGTCGAGGCGGGCACGTTCGTGCAGCTCAAGTCGAAGCCGAACTCCTTCTGGGCCACTTCCGACCCGGACGACGTCGCCCGCGTCGAAGACCGGACCTTCATCTGCTCGGAGCGTCCCGAGGACGCCGGTCCGACCAACAACTGGATGGACCCGGCCGAGATGAAGGCCACCATGACCGAGCTGTTCCGCGGCTCGATGCGCGGCCGCACGATGTACGTCATCCCGTTCTGCATGGGTCCGCTCGGCGACGACAATCCCAAGCTGGGTATCGAAATCACGGATTTCGCCTACGTCGTCGCTTCGATGCGCGTGATGACCCGCGCCGGCAAGGCGGCACTCGAGAAGTTCGTCGCGCCGGACGGCAGCGAGCGCGAATTCGTGCCCGCGCTGCACTCCGTCGGCCACCCGCTCGAACCGGGCGAGAAGGACGTTTCCTGGCCCTGCAACGAAACGAAGTACATTTCGCACTTCCCGGAGGAGCGCGCGATCTGGAGCTACGGCTCGGGTTACGGCGGCAACTCCCTGCTGGGCAAGAAGTGCTACTCGCTGCGCATCGCGTCGGTGATGGCTCGTGACGAGGGCTGGCTCGCCGAGCACATGCTGATCCTCAAGCTGATCTCGCCCGAGGACAAGGTCCACTACGTCGCGGCCGCGTTCCCGAGCGCCTGCGGCAAGACCAACCTCGCCATGCTGCAGCCGACGATCCCGGGCTGGCGCGCCGAGACGCTGGGCGACGACATCGCCTGGATGCGCTTCGGCGAGGACGGCCGCCTGTACGCGGTCAACCCCGAGTTCGGCTTCTTCGGCGTCGCGCCGGGCACCGACTGGCACACCAACCCGAACGCCATGCGCACGATCGAGAAGGGCAACACGGTCTTCACGAACGTCGCCCTGACCGACGACGGCGACATCTGGTGGGAGGGCATGGAGAACAAGCCCGAGCACGCCACCTCGTGGAAGCACCAGGACTGGACGCCGGACTCGGACGAGAAGGCCGCCCACCCGAACTCGCGCTACTGCACGCCGATGTCGCAGTGCCCGATCCTCGCGCCGGAGTGGGACGACCCGAAGGGCGTGCCGATCTCGGCGATCCTGTTCGGCGGCCGTCGCAAGACCACGGTGCCGCTGGTGAACGAGGCCCGCGACTGGCAGCACGGCGTGTTCATGGGCGCCACCATGTCGTCGGAAACCACCGCCGCGGCGGCCGGCGCGGTCGGCAACGTCCGCCGCGACCCGATGGCGATGCTGCCGTTCCTCGGCTACCACGCCGGTGACTACTTCAAGCACTGGCTGAACCTGGGCAAGAACGCCGACGCGAACAAGCTGCCGAAGATCTTCTACGTCAACTGGTTCCGCCGCGGCGACGACGGCCGCTTCCTGTGGCCGGGCTTCGGCGAGAACTCGCGGATCCTCAAGTGGGTCGTCGAGCGCGTCGAGGGCAAGGGCAACGCCGTCGAGACGCCGGTCGGCTTCGTGCCGCGGGCCGAGGACCTCGACACCGAGGGCTTGACCGAGCCGATCGAGGACATCCAGGCCGCCCTGGACGTCAAGCCGGAGGAGTGGCGCGAGGAGCTGCCGCTGATCGAGGAGTGGTTCGCGAAGATCGGCGACAAGGTGCCGACCTCGCTGCGTGACGAGCTCGACGCGCTGGCCCAGCGCCTGCGCTGAGCTTTCCTGACGGCAGAAGGGGACGTCCCTCGGGACGTCCCCTTCTGCATGTAGCTTCGCGGCCATGAGACCGTTCCGCTTCGGGGTGGCGTTGTACGTGCCCGGCTCACGGGCCGAGTGGGTGGCGAAGTGCCGCCAGGCCGAGGACCTCGGCTACGACGTCGTCGGCGTGGTCGACCACCTCGGCCGGGTGGCGCCGGTGCCCGCCCTGCTCCTCGCCGCCGAAGCCACCGAGCGGGTCCGGCTGAGCACCTACGTCCTCAACGCGAGCTTCCACAACCCCGTCCTGTTGGCGCGGGACCTCACCGGGCTCGACGAGTTCACCGGCGGCCGGGTGGAGATCGGGATCGGCGCCGGGTACGTCCGCGCGGAGTTCGAAGCCGCCGGGATCGACTGGGGCACCCCCGGCCGTCGGTTCCGGCGGCTCGTCGACGTGGTCACCGAGATCGAGCGAGCGTTCACCGGCCGCCCGCGGCCGCCGCTGCTGCTCGGCGGCCGCGGCGACCGGATGCTGACCTTCGCCGCCGCGCACGCCGACACCATCGCCCTCACCGGCACGGCGCCCGGCGCGGCCGAAGGTCGGCTCGCCCTGGCCGGTTCCGCGGCACTCGCCGAGCGCGCCGCCTTCGTGAAGCGGGTGCTGGACGGCCGGGACGCCGAGCTGAACCTGATGGTCCACTTCGTCCGGATCACCGATGACCGGCGGGCGGCACTGGAGGCGGCGCACCAGCTCGTGCCGCACCTCGGCGTCGAGGAGCTCGGCGCGCTGGCCACGGTCCTCGCCGGCACGGCGGAAGCGGTGACCGAGCAGCTGCTGCGGACTCGGGAGACCCTCGGCGCCAGCTACTTCACGGTGCTCGAAGACGACCTGACCAGGCTCGCCCCGGTGATCGAAAAGCTCCGTTGAGTACCTTGGTCGGCATGACTGGGGATTTCCGCTTCGGTGTCAACATGGTCGTGCCGGACAGCCGCGCCGCCTGGGTCGAAAAGTGCCGCAAGGCCGAGGACCTCGGCTACGACGTCCTGTCCGCGGCCGACCACCTGGGCATGGCGCCGCCGTTCCCGGCGCTCGTGCTGGCCGGCGAGGTCACTTCGCGCGTCAAGCTGAACACCTTCGTGCTCAACACGCCGTTCTACAACCCGGTGCTGCTCGCCCGGGACGTCACGGGCACCGACCAGTTCACCGGCGGACGGCTGGAGCTCGGGCTCGGCGCCGGGTACGTCAAGGAGGAGTTCGAGGCCGCCGGGATGCCGTTCCCGCCCGCCCGCGAGCGCGTCGACCACCTCGAGCGGACGATCGCCGAGCTCAAGCGGTCGTACGCCGACCCCGAGCACAAGCCCGCGCCCGCGCGTCCCGAAGGGCCGCCGCTGCTGCTCGCCGGCCGCGGCGACCGGGTCTTGACGCTGGCCGCCAAGCACGCCGACATCATCGGCTTCACCGGCACCACCAAGACGCCCGATGGCGCGCCGCTGGCCGCGGCCGCGCCCGAGGAGGTCGACGAGCGGGTGGCCTTCGTCCGGGCGAGGCTCGGCGAGCGCGAGTCCGAGGTGGAGTTCAACCTCCTCTGCCAGTTCGTGAAGGTGACGAACGACCGCGCGGCCGGCCTGGCCGAGGTCGAGCAGCTCGCCGGCGGCCGGTTGACCGCCGCGGAGGTCGGGGAGCTGCCGGTTGCCCTCGTCGGCACCCCCGCGCAGATCGCCGACCAGCTCCGCGGGCACCGGGAGCGGTTCGGCTTCAGCTACTTCACCATCCTGGAACCGTTCCTGGCGGAGTTCGCGCCGGTCCTCGAGCACCTCCGGTGATCGACGCGAAGGCGCTCGGCGTCCGGGCCGGCGAGCTGTGGCTGTTCGACGACCTCGACTTCTCCGTCGACCCCGGGGAGTGCGCCGCGATCGTCGGGCCCAATGGCGCCGGCAAATCGACCCTGATGCGCTGCTTCTACGGCATGCAGAAGCCGCAGCGGGGCCGTGTGCTGATCGACGGCAAGCTGCCGGACGAGCGGGACGTCGAGTTCCGGCGCAAGGTGTCGGTGCTGTTCGACGACTCCGACTTCTTCGCCGAGTTGACCCCGTTGCAGCACCTCGAGCTGCTGTCCGGTTCGTTCGGCGCCGACCTCGGCGACCACGAGGAACTGCTGCGCGACGCGGGCCTCGGCGAACGCATGCGCGTGACGTCCGGGCACTTTTCCGCGGGCCAGCGCCGTCGCCTGCTGCTGCTCGGCGTCACCGCCCGGCCGCACCGGGTGCTCCTGCTGGACGAGCCGGAACGCGCGCTGGACACGGCGGGCAAGGAGTGGCTGGTCGAGGTGATCGCCCGGTCGACGGCGGCCGGCGCGGCGGTCGTAGTGGCCACCCACCATCCGCCGCTGCTGGAAGCCGCGGACAGCGTGCTCGAACTGTTTTGATGACACAGCGGCGCAAGGCGCCTCGGTTGAGGGCGGTGGTGGGGGCAAGGGTGGAGACGGCCCCACGCCGGATGCGGATCCCGGGTCGCAAGCGGTTCGGCGGGATCTTCAGCGGTGATACCGCCGGCTTCGTCTTCCTGTTCGGCTTCGGGTTCCTGTTCACCGCGTTCTTCCACGTCGACGGCTGGCGGCCGGCGCTCTATGGCTCGTCCCTCGTGGACTTCCCGGCCGTGCTCGGCCTGCTGACGCTCTGCTGCGCGGTGGGCTGGCGCGGCCTGCTGCGGCGCGGCTTCGCGTGGGTCGAACCGGCCGAGCTGACCTGGCTCGACTTCGCGCCGGTCGACCGCGGCCGCGTCGTCACGCTGCGGCTGCTCGGCGCGTGGACCGGGGTGGTCGCGGTGACCGGCTACCTGGCCGCGCTGCTGCTCGCCGTCGGTGGCGCCGGGCTGGAGCAGTGGCGGGCGGCGGTCGCGATCGTCGCCGCGACCGGGGTGGCGGCCTTCGCTTCGGCTCGGCGGACTTCGCTGCGTCTCGACGCGCTGGGTCCGCTGGTGCTCGCGGTCCTCGGCCTGGGGATCGCCGCGCTCGGCCTCGGCCCGGCCACGGTCCAGTTCATCGCGGCCGGGGTCCTGGCCGCCGCGCTGCCGCTCGCCTTCGGCGGCGAACCGGTGTCGCGCGCGGGCCGGGCGGCGCTGCTCGCCGGGTGGGACGGCCGGGTGCTGCGCTCGGTCGCCGTCACCTTCCTCGACCCGATGATGCTGCTCCCGCCGTCCGCGCCGACCGGCGGGCTTTCGCTGCGCCGCCCGACGCCGCTGCGGCTGGCCTGGGCGGGCACCCTCGGCCGGACGCGGTACGCGGGCGCGGCGCTGCTGGTCGGCCTGGCGGTCGTCGTCGCGCACATCGCGGTGCCGACGGTGCCGGGCGCGGTCCTGATCGGCATCGGCGGGTACGTCGCGCTGACGCCGTTCGGTGGCGGCCTGGGCGAGCTCTGGCGCAACCCGGGACGCCGGCGGTGGGTGGGCTCGGCGGACCGGGCCCTCGTGCTGGCCCACGGCGTGGTGCTCGCCGGCGTCGGCCTGCTCTGGGCGGCAGGGCTCTTCGCGGTCACCCTCGCGGGTGGGACGTCGTTCACCGCGACGGCGTGGCTCGCCGTGCCGCTGTCGGTGCTTTCGATCCTGCGCACGGTCACCCGGACCGCCGTTGACTACGCGAATCCCGCGTTCGTCGACACCCCGATGGGCCCGATGCCGGCCAACCTCGTCCGCCAGCTCTTCCGCGGTCTCGACCTTCAGGTCATCGGCATCGTGCTGCTCGCCGCCGCCGTTTGACCTACTCTCGGTGCGACGAAGGGAGCAGTGAGTGGGCGGCGGGCACGCACCGGGCGTCGGGCGCAGGGCGACCAGCGAGTTCCCGGCCGGCTGGACCGACGAGCAGATCATCTCCGTGGTCAAGGACGTCGCGAACGACCCCAGCGAGGCCCGGCGGCAGCAACGCAACGGCCGCTGGCGCTGCGCCGGCGAGCGGTTCAACGTCCACCTGATCGTGCTGGTCGAGGACAACGGGCACGTGCACACCGCCTACCCGGTGGCCGGGCCGGGCGTGATCCGCAACCCCGACACCGCGCGGGACCCGGCGAACCCGACGGTCGCCGACCTCAAGGGCAACCGGATCAGCTTCTTCGCCGACAGCGTGCTGACCACGATCGGCAACCGGCTCTCCCCGGAGGACTACACCCACTACCGGACCCTGCTGTGGGCCGGCGAGTGGGAGGAACTGGCCGACGTGCTGGCCGCGCACGCGTTCCGGGTCGGCTTCGGCTTCTCCGCCGACGAGTTCTCCGACTTCGAGAAGCTGCTCAACAGCTACGACCTGCCGGTGCCCGGGTGCGTGTTCCTCAACGATCGCGAGCACATCCTCAAGCAGCTGCGGCCGCTCTAGCGGAAGTCGTACCCGCGGAAAGTGGCGATCGGGACGAAGCCGAGGCGCCGGTACAGGGCGTTGCCGGTGACGTTGGCGGGATCGCTGTAGAGGACGACGTCCGTCGCGCCCGCCGCCAGGGCGGCCCGGCTCACGGCGGCCGTCACGGCGCCCGCGTAACCCCGGCCGTGGGAACGGGCCGGGGTGTAGACGGGGTCGACCCGGACCATGCCCGCCAGCACCGGAGTCGAGCCCGCCATGGCGACGGGCGAGTCGGTCTCCCAGAACGTGAACTGCTTGTCGGCGAAGTTCGAGGCGGTCCAAGACCGCTCATCGGTGATGGGCGCCTGCCCGACTGCGGTGGCGAACTCGCTGCACCAGCGGATGACCTCCGCGCGGTCCCGCGCCTCCACGGCGTGGCCTTCGGGCATCGGCTCCGGCGGGCTGAGCGTGCCCAGCCGGTGGAGCCGGACCCGCATCCCGGGCACCGGCACCGCGTCGGTGCGCCGCTGCCACGCTTCGGCGAAAGCGGTGGCGGAGTCGTCGTCCGCGGTCACTCCGGACAACGACCGGCCGGCCAGTTCGGCGGCGAGGGCGTCGGCCTGCTCGGGTGCGACCGAAGTCAGGACCAGGCGTTGCGATGGACGGCGGTAGAAGATCGCGCTGACCTCGCCGTCCTCCAGCCAGCCGAAGAGCGTGCCCGGTTCGCCGTGCGTCCGCAGCTTCTCGAGCCGGGTCAGCTGCGAGGTGTGCAACGCGGGCCGCGAGCGCAGGAAGTCGCCGGTCCGGGCGAGGAAGCCGTCGATGTCTTCGGTGAGGCGCCAGGGCATTTCCGCTGGTCAGCTCGCCTGCGAGAGCGGCGGTGACGCGGCGGGCGTGACGGCCGCGCGCAGCTCCTCCAGCGGCAGGCCGACGGCGTCGGCGATGGCCGCGACCGTGAAGAACGCCGGCGTCGGGATGCGGCCGGTTTCGATCTTCCGGAGCGTCTCGACCGAGATCCCCGCCTCCGCGGCGACGTCGACCATGCTCCGGCCGGCTCGCGCCGCGCGCAGCGCCTGGCCGAGGCGTTCGCCCCGTTCGCGCTCTTCATCCGTCAGCGGCACTCGCACCATGAGCGTGATTTTAATACCACCGCGGCGCGAAGCGCCTCCGTTGAGGGCGGTGGCGGGGCATGGATGGAATACCACCCGAGTTGTCCACCGCCTGTGGATAACTCTGTGCACAGGTGTGGAAAAGGCCCCGCCGAGCCGAAGCTCGACGGGGCCCCACCACATCTAGTGCCCTCAGGCGCCCGCGGGCACCGGAAGTGGCATGCCGGGCAGGCTCTGGTCGTTCGGCACCACGCCGTCGACGAGGTAGGCCTCCACGACCTTGTCCACACCCGCGTTGCCGCCGGCGTAGATGCCGTGGTCACCCTCGCCGGTGATGGTCAGCATCCGCGAACCCGCGAACGCCTTGTGCGCGCGCCGCGCGCCCTCGATCGGTGTCGCCGGGTCGTGCTCCGACTCGACGATCAGCACCGGCGGGACACCCTTGCCGTCCAGCACCGGGAGCGGGGACGGCGGCTTCTTCCAGAACAGGCACGGCTGGATGAACCAGCCGGCACCCAGGAGCGGCAGCTGCTGGTCGATCAGCTTCTGCGAGTCCCGGATGGCGCTGTTGGGCGAGCCGGTCCACGGACCCTCGTTGCACGGGATGGTCCAGAAGCTGGCGTCGTAGGAGTCGCCGTCGGCCGGCACCATCAGCGGCTGCGGGCCGTAGGTGACGGTGCTCTTGTCGCCGGCCTTGACCTTCTGCGCGGCCGAGGACTTGGCCTGCGCCGAAGCGGTGCCCTGGGTCAGCGTGCGGACGCTGACCAGGTAGTCGGCCAGGCCGGGGAAGGCCCGCTTGGAGTAGATCTGCGACGCGATGAACGAGTCCAGGCCGTTGGCCGAGACGGTCGAACCGTCGGGCAGGGTGACCGCGCCCTGGGTCAGGGCGTAGCGGACCTGCTCGTAGGTCTGGCGGGCCGCCTCACCGGTGGTGCCGAAGTGGTAGAGGCTGTCGTACTTCGCCACCCACGGGAGGAAGTCGGACCGGAAGCGGCGCTCGAAGCCGAGCGGCTGCCAGTCGAACGACTTCTGCCAGGTCGTGGTGAACTCGGTCGCCGAGTCGAGCACGAACCGGCCGGTGCGGGTCGGGTAGGCCTGCGCGTAGTGCGCGCCCATCCAGGTGCCCGCGGAGTAGCCGACCCAGTTGATCTTGTCGCGGCCGAGCAGCACGCGCAGCAGGTCGATGTCCTTGACCGTCTGGTCGGTGTTGATCAGCGGGCCCAGCTCGCCGGACTTCTGCTGGCAGGACAGCGCCGCGTACTTCGTCGCCTGCAGGATCAGGTTCAGGTTGCCGCGGTCGCGGTCACGCGGGTCCAGGTCCGCGCCGGTCCCGATGGCGCCGCCGCAGGTGATGTTGGTGCTCTTGCCGGTGCCGCGCGGGTCGAACCCGACGATCTCCTGGTGCTCGCGCAGCTTCGGCTGGTTGCGCAGGCGGGCCGGGAAGTTGCGGCCGGGCGCGCCGGGGCCACCGGGGTTGGTGACGACGCTGGCGGTCGCGTCCTTGGTCGCCTTCAGGCGGCTGACCGCGATGGTCAGGTCGATCTGGGCGTTCGCCTGGTACCAGTTGCGCGGGGTCTTGTAGGTCGCGCACTCCATGTCCTCGGCACCCGCGGGCGGGGCCGTCGGCAGCTCGGAGGGGACAGCGCACTTGTGCCAGTCGAGCTTCTGGTTCGCGTACTGCGCCGGGATGTTCGTGGAGTTCAGCGGCTGCTTACCGGCCGCGACCTCCTGACCTGCGAACGCAGGCGTGAACCCGGCCAGCAGGGTGCCGGCGATGGCCGGGATCACCACCGCGTAGCGGAGTCGTGTCATACGGTTGCCCCTTTTGGGTTTGCGCGTGCGGAGTCGGGCTATTGATATAGGGCTCGCGATGGTGGGGCAACCGACGTTGGTCGGCATCGGCGGCCGGGGCGATCAAATCGATATCGGGCAGACGTGACGCGCCGTCACCGAGGTCATAAGGTCAGGCAGTCGGTTACGGGAGTGTTAGGTGAGGTCCGATGTCGACTGTGAAGCACGACGGAAAGGTGCGCGGGTTCCAGTTCAGCCCGTGGAACCTGCTCCTGATCGTCCCGCTGCTGGTCCTGGTCACGCCATTGTTCAACATGGACGGTCCACGGTTGTTCGGGATGCCGTTCTTCTACTGGTTCCAGTTCCTCATGGTCGGCGTCGGGGTGCTGAGCACCTGGATCGTCTACCTGATGACGCGGGACAAGCGGACCGTTGACGCGCCGGACAAGCTGAGCGTCGACGACCTGGACGAGGGGAACGCTCGATGAGCAACCTGCAGTGGCCCGAGCTGATCATCTTCACGATCCTGTTCGCCCTGGTCACCGTGCTCGGCTTCATGGCGTCGCGCTGGCAGCGCGGCAGCACGCTGGACCACCTGGACGAATGGGGTCTCGGCGGCCGCAAGTTCGGCTCGTGGATCACCTGGTTCCTGCTCGGCGGTGACCTCTACACGGCTTACACGTTCGTCGCGGTGCCCGCGCTGGTCTTCAGCGCCGGCGCGCTCGGTCTCTACGCGCTGCCGTACACGATCGTCGTCTACCCGATCGTCCTGCTGCCGGCGCTGCGGATGTGGTCGGTCTCGCGGGTGCGCGGCTACGTCACCCCGGCCGACTTCGTGCGCGGCCGCTTCGGCTCGCCGATCCTCGCGCTGCTGGTCGCGATCACCGGCATCGTCGCGACCATGCCGTACATCGCGCTGCAGCTGGTCGGCCTCGAAGCCGTGCTGCGGACGATGGGCATCAACGGCTCCGGTGTCGTCGGGCACCTGCCGCTGCTGGTCGCCTTCGTGATCCTGGCCTTCTACACCTACCAGTCCGGCCTGCGGGCGCCCGCGCTCATCGCGTTCGTCAAGGACATCCTGATCTACATCGTGATCCTGGTGGCGATCATCTACCTGCCCTCGAAGCTGGGCGGCTGGTCGCACATCTTCGACGCGGCGGCGAAGAAACTCGGCACGCCGAACCCGGCCACCGGCAAGCCCGCCGGGTCGATCCTGCTCACGGCCAACAACCAGCTGCAGTACGCGACGCTGGCACTGGGCTCGGCGCTCGCGCTGTTCCTGTACCCGCACTCGCTGACCAGCGTGCTGGCCTCGCGCGGCCGCAGCGTGATCAAGCGGAACATGGTCGCGCTGCCGGCGTACTCGCTGGTGCTCGGCCTGCTGGCGCTGCTCGGGTACGTGGCGATCACGGCCGGCGTCAAGCCGCTGACGAACGCGGCCACCGGCAAGGCGGACGGCAACACGATCGTCCCGGTCCTGTTCGACAGCCAGTTCTCGTCCTGGTTCGCCGGCATCGCGTTCGCCGCGATCGGCATCGGCGCGCTGGTGCCGGCCGCGATCATGTCGATCGCCGCGGCCAACCTGTGGACGCGCAACATCTACAAGGAATACATCCGCAAGAACGCGACACCGCAGGAAGAGGCGAAGCAGGCGAAGCTCGCTTCGCTGGTCGTGAAGCTCGGCGCGGTCGCCGTGATCATCCTGATCGACCCGCAGTTCTCGATCGACCTCCAGCTCATCGGCGGCGTGCTGATCCTGCAGACGCTGCCGGCCGTGGCGCTGGCGCTGTACACGCGCTGGTTCCACCGCTGGGGCCTGATCGCGGGCTGGGTCGTCGGCATCGGCTGGGGCCTGATCATGCTGTACGGCATCCCCAACCCGGCCAACGGCAAGCAGCACTTCGGTGGTTCGGCGCTGTCACTGGGCAACCTGTCGCTGTTCGGCTGGCACCCGTTCGCGGGTTCGGCGGTCCAGATCTACGTCGGGTTCGTGGCGTTGATCGGCAACCTGGTGATCGCGGCGATCGTCACGGTGATCGCCCGGCAGATGAAGGTCTTCAACGGCACCGACGACACCGAGCCCGAGGACTACCACACCGACGAGCACGACAAGAACCTGCGCCCGATCGGTGTCCACTAAGGACGGTTCTTGAGCACGAGCGTCCGTGAGACGAGGTAGAGCACCACGCCGTTGAGCAGGTGCCAGAGGAAGTGCGTACCGACCGGGACGTAGCCGCACACGTCCCGGTCGAGTGCGCGCAAGCTCAACGAGAGCGCGAAAACGGCGCCCGCCACGGCGAAGTGCGTCCAGTAGGCGTCGCGGGCGAAGGCGAGTACGGCGGCGAAGGCGGCTAGGCCGATCAAAGCGCCCAGGTAGAGCCCGCCGCCCAGCAACGCCGTGACGACGGTCAGCGCGAGGAACGCGGGCGCGGCGAGCCACGCGTGTCGTGGGCTCCAGTACCGGCGCGCGAACACCACGGCACACACCAGCATGAACCCGAGGATCGCCACGGAATCCGCGACGGCGGCCCACCGCGTCGCCAGCAGGTGGAAAACGGTGCTCGCGACGAAGACGAACCCGATCAGCCCGGCGAGCACCCGCCCGGTCCGGTCCCCCTTGGCCAGCCGCCACACGAGCACGGCGGCGACGAGGAAGGCGAGGTTGCTGAGACTGTTGAGCGGCTCACCCCAGAGGCCAGGCGCAACACGTTCGCAGTACCCGTCGACGTAGTCCGTCACGCCGACAGCCAACCACGGCTAGCGTGAAGGGAATGAGCGATGCGGTGAGCCGATTCCCGATCACGGAACTCGAAGACCTGCCCGACGACCTGCGCGAGCGCATCGGCGGGATCGCGGAGAAGTCCGGGTTCGTGCCGAACATCTTCCGCGCGCTCGGCCACCGCCCCGCCGAGCTGCGCGCGTTCCTCGACTACCACGACGCGCTGATGGAACGCACCGGCGGACTCGGCAAGGCCGAGCGCGAGCTGGTCGTCGTCGCCACGTCCGGCGCCAACCACTGCACCTACTGCGTCGTCGCGCACGGCGCCATCCTGCGCATCCGCGCGAAAGACCCGGAACTGGCCGACCGGGTGTCGAGCAACCCGTGGCAGGTCGAACTGGACGAACGCGGCCGCGCGATCGTCGACCTGGCACTGGCGCTCGCCCAGGACTCGGCCCTGTTCGGCGAAGGGGACCTTGAAGCCGCCCGCAACGCCGGGCTGACCGACGACGAGATCTGGGACGTCGGCGCGATCACGGCGTTGTTCGCCATGTCGAACCGGCTCGCCCACCTCACCGCGCTCCGGCCGAACCCGGAGTTCTTCCTGCTCGGCCGGGTCCCGCGCTAGAACTCGAGGCGCCACGTCTCGTCGGTCAGCTTCGGTCCCCAGGTGTCGAAATCCTCGGTGGCGACGAGTTCGAACCCGGCCGCTCGGTAGAGCGAACGCGCTGCGTCGAGGATGGAGACCGTCGACAGCACCATCGCCCGGTAGCCGTGTGCCCTGGCGAACTCCACGCACTCGGTGACCAGCCGCTTGCCCACGCCGTGCCCGCGGGCCGACGGCTCGAGCAGCAGCAAGCGGAGCTTCGCCGTGTCCGCGTCCGGCCCGCGGGTGCACGCGATGCTGCCGACCCGCTCGCCGTCCAGCTCCGCGATCCAGAGGGCCTGCCGCTGATCGTGGTGGGTTTCGGCGAAGTCCGCGACGATCCGGGCGACGAGCGCCTCGAACCGGGCGTCGAAGCCGTACTCGCGGGCGTAGAGCGCGCCGTGCCGTTCCACCACCCAACCGAGGTCACCCGGTCGTGGCGGGCGGAGAACGAGGGCCGGGTCGCGGCGGCGGTCACCGACCAGGTCGCCGATCGTGTGCATCGCGGCCAGCAGGCGCTGCTGGTCTTCGTCGGCGAAGCGGCGCAGCAGCCCGCCGATCTGGTCGGTGGAGCGGCGGTTCAGCACCGCGAAGGCGTCCCGGCCCGCCGCGGTCGGCCGGACGAGCTGGCGGCGGGCGTCCTCCTCGGACCGTTCGCGCACGATCAGCCCGCGGGATTCGAGCCGCGCGAGCAGCCTGCTGGCGTAGCCGGCGTCGAGGTCGAGACGTTTCCGCAGGTCCGTCACCGGCAGCGGGTCCTGGTGGGCGAGCTCGAAGAGCACGCGGGCTTCCGGCAGCGAGTACTCGGCGTCCGCCGGCCCTTCGTCGAGCACGCCGATGACGCCGGTGTAGAGCCGGTTGAAGGCACGGACCGCGGCCACCCGGCCGGCCAGCTGAGCGTCGTTCATTGACCACCTCAACAAGTTCGTTGACGAAGTCAAAGATTACTCGGCAGGGCGGCGCCGGCAAGGGGATTTCGGACATGGGAAACCCCGCGATGCTGCCAGGTCGGGGGTCCGCCAGCATCACGGGGTCGTAGGGGGTATCGACACCCCTTCGGGTGGCGTTACACCTTCATCAGTTTGTGGCATAGGTCACTCGAATGGGCGACCGCCACGGGGTGAGAGATCAGCGCATGTACGCGGAGCGAGCCTGCGCGATCGCGATGAGTTCCTGACGGACCGTCGCGGTGGCGGCGGTGTCGATCGCCCGGTTCAGCGCCCGGCGAGTGCGAACCTCGGCGCGACGGGCACGGAGCTTGGCGGCGATGTTGTTCATCGGTGTCTGCATCCCCTTCAGAGGGTCTAGGTGACTTG
This sequence comes from Amycolatopsis sp. DG1A-15b, assembly GCF_030285645.1. Lineage (GTDB taxonomy): Bacteria > Actinomycetota > Actinomycetes > Mycobacteriales > Pseudonocardiaceae > Amycolatopsis. The sequence goes on along the minus strand of NZ_CP127296.1, from coordinate 7,978,277 downwards.
TGCTTCTAGTATGCACCTTTTTTCACAAGGAGGCCAACGAATATCCGGTGATGTGGCGCACTTGCCGATGAATCATCGGCAAAAGTGGGCATAGGCCGGAGACATCCAGGGTGGCGGCGGTCACGAGGAAGCAACCCGCTACAGCTCTCTAGGCATGTATAGAAAATAGGCAAGATTTCTGTAGCGAGCCGGATAGACCGCGAGACCACAGGAAAAGCCCAGGTCAGTCGCGGCCGAGCAGGTAGTGGCCGAAGTGCGGGACGGTGAAGGCGATCTGTCCCCGCTCGGCGGAGTACACGAGGCCCTTCTTCATCAGGCTGTCGCGCGCCGGCGACAGCGACGACGGCTTCCGCCCGAGGAACACGGCGACGTCGGCGGTGCCGGCGGGCTCGTCGCGGCCCTGGGTCAGCGAGGCCATCGCCTGCAGGTACTCCCGCTCGGCCGGCGTCGCGCGTTCGTAGCGTGACCCGAAGAAGCCGACCGCCAGCTCCGACTCCGCCTCGGGCGCCGCGACCTGGACGTCCTTGACCGTGATCGGGTCGGACGGCGCGGCGTCCCAGGCCGCCTTGCCGTAGGCCTGGATGAAGTAGGGATAGCCGCCGGACGCGTCGAAGAGCGCGTCGAGGGCTTCCGGCTCGATGCCGGCGTCCTCGCGCTCGATCGGCGCCATCACGGCGAAGTCGGCGTCCTCCCGGCTGAGCCGGTCGATGCGCGCGAACCGGAAGAGCCGCTCGGAGTAGGACTTCGACGCCGAAAGCACCGCGGGCACGTGCGGCAGCCCGGCCCCGACGACGACGAGTGGCGCACCGGACTGGGACAGCTCGTGGCAGGCCGCGCACAACGCCGAGACGTCGTCCGGCTGCAGGTCCTGGATCTCGTCGATGAGCACCGCGACGCCGGTGCCGACGTCGGCGGCCAGCTCGGCGACGTCGGTGAACAGCTCGACGAGGTCGATCTCGATGTCCCCGGAGTCGGCCCGCCCCTGCGCGGCGGGCACGTCGATGCCCGGCTGCCACCGCTCGCGCAGCTTGGCGTCGGGCTTGTTGGCCCGCAGCGCGAACGCCTTCAGGACGCCGAGCACCTCTTCGACCCGATCCGGAGCGCGGTGCCGCACGGCGAGGTCCCGGATGGCCCGGTGCAGCGCGGCCGACAGCGGCCGCCGCAGTTCGGCGTCCGGCCGGGCCTCGATCTTCCCGGCGCCCCACTTGTGCCGCACGGCCATCGCCCGCAGTTCCCCGAGGAGCACGGTCTTCCCGACCCCGCGCAGCCCGGTGAGCACGAGACTGCGTTCGGGTCTCCCCCGCGCAACCCGCTCCAGCACCACTTCGAAGGCTTTGAGCTCACGCTCGCGCCCGGCCAGCTCGGGCGGCCGTTGCCCGGCGCCCGGCGCGAAGGGGTTGCGGATGGGGTCCACTCTGCCAAGTTATCGGCGTTTCTAGCGTGAGCCCGATATTCCGCCATAGATGGCTAGGCGTGTCGCCGAGGTTCGACCGGTCGGCCCAGGCTGTGCCAGGGTGGCGAGGTGACCGGCTTCGAGGTGGGTGCCGTGGTGACCGGCACGGTCTCCGCGATTCCGCGGCCCGGCGCCATCGGGCTGTTCGTGGAGCTCGACGGCGAGCGGCAAGGCTTCGTCGACGTGCTGATCCTGCCGAGGCGGCCGGAGTCGTGGCCCGCGGTCGGCACGAAGACGACGTTCGAGGTGCTGGCCGGCAGGTCCGGGCAGGTGCGCTTGTGGCCGCTGGATCCGGAGTTCCGGTCGGGGCCCCTCGACAACGGGGTTTCGGACGAGCAGTGGCGAGCGCGCAAGTCACGCCACCCGGTGGGCACGGTCCTCACCGCGGAGGTGAGCGACGTCTACGTCGGCGAGTATGTCGTCCGGTACGAGGGCGGCTGGTCGCTGCTCGAAGACGACGAGGCGTCGCCGGAGGTGGGCACCCGCGCCGCTTACGAGGTGATCCGCCACCTCGACACGACCCGGCGCACCTTGCTGCGGCCGAGTACATAGAGACGAACAGGTCTGCAGCCCTGCTCGTCCCTACCCCCAGTGCGCCCTTACGACGCGCGACTAGTCACTGAGGTTCCGTTCCGCGTAGATCTTCATCGCATCCCGGACGAACTCGGCCGTTGCGCCTTCGAGCCCGTAGCGCGGGTCGTCCACGTACAACTGCCCGAGTCCCGCGAAGTACCCTGCCGACACCGACGAGACCGCCGGTCGTAGCCACTCGTGCAGCCGCCGCGTGATCGCCTGGACCTCGCCGGAATCCGGCGTCGAACCCGAAGCGCGCGCCGCGCCGAACGCCGCCGCGATGTCGAGCTGCTCCTGCTGGTGGGCCTTCTTCTCCTCGGCCGACAACGAACTCCACCACTGGTCGCCGCGCCGGTACGCGTCAGCGCCCCATCGTGAAGTCACTTCCTTCTCGTACTTCGTGTGGTCGAAGCCGTCGAAGACTTCTTCTGCCATCAATCGTTCACCTCCCTTCAGTTTCCGGAGGGTCGTGCGGACCGACTCGATCTGCCGTCCGATCCGCCGCTGCTCCTCTTCGAGCAGCTCCAGGTGGGTCTCGAGCGCCGCGGCGCTGTCGCGCTGCCCGTCGAGCAGCTCGGCGATCGCCGGCAGCCCGAGGCCGAGCTCGCGCAGCAGCAGGATCCGCTGCAGCCGGACGAGCGCCTGCTCGTCGTAGTAGCGGTAGCCGTTGCCGCCGATCCGGCTGGGCTCGAGCAGCCCGACCGCGCCGTAGTGGCGCAGCGTCCGGCTCGTGGTCCCGGCCGAGCGGGCGAGGTCCTGGATCGACCACTCCATGTCCTCGACGATAGAAGTTGACGCTGCGTCAAGGTCAACCGCTAAAGCTTTATAGGACTATCTAGAACTTTCACGATATTTCCGCAGAAAGCCCGATGAGGATTCGAGCACGGGCCGAGCGGGCATCCACGGAGTAGGTTCGACCAGGCAGCGGCCCGTACGAGGAAGGCTATGACCGTGATACTCCGTCGAGTGGCACGTCCACTGCTCGCCACGATCTTCGTGACGGGCGGGATCAATGCGCTGAGGCAGGCCGAGGGGCACGCCAAGGCGGCGGAACCGTTCCTCAACAACGCGTTCGAGAAGTTCGGCGACGTCGTGCCGGAGCAGGTTCCCCGTGACCCGGTGACGCTCGTCCGGATCGACGCCGCGGTGAAGATCGGCGCCGGTCTCGCGTTCGCGGCCGGCAAGGCGCCGCGGCTCGCGGCGGGGCTCCTCCTCGGCAGCCTGGTGCCGACGACGCTGTCGACGCACAGCTTCTGGACCATCAAGGACCCGGGCGAGCGCCAGCAGCAGCAGATCCAGTTCTTCAAGAACGCGAGCCTGGCCGGTGGCCTGCTGCTCGCGGTCAGCGACACGCACGGGAAGCCGTCGGCGGCTTGGCGGGCGCGGCACGCCGCGAAGGACGTCGGCGCCGCGGCCGGGAAGCTGAGCCGCAAGGCCGAGAAGCGCGCGAACAAGCTCGCGAAGCGGGCGCAGAAGGTGCTCCCCAACTGACCACCGAAAAGGGCCGTCCCCCGCGGGGGACGGCCCTTTCGCGTGCGGTTACTTCTCCAAGATCGCGGTGACGCCCTGGCCGCCGGCCGCGCAGATCGAGATCAGGCCGCGGCCGGACCCCTTCTCGTGCAGCAGCTTCGCCAGCGTCGCGACGATCCGGCCGCCGGTCGCGGCGAACGGGTGCCCGGCCGCCAGCGACGAGCCGTTGACGTTCAGCTTCGCCCGGTCGATCGCGCCGAGCGGCTCGTCCAGCTCCAGCTTCTCCTTGGCGAACGCCGGGTCCTCCCACGCCTTGAGCGTCGCCAGCACCTGCGACGCGAACGCCTCGTGGATCTCGTAGAAGTCGAAGTCCTGCAGCGAGAGCCCGGCCCGCGCGAGCATCCGCGGCACGGCGTACGCGGGCGCCATCAGCAAGCCTTCGTCGCCGTGGACGTAGTCGACGGCCGCCGTCTGCGAGAACGTCAGGTAGGCCAGCACCGGCAGCTTGTGCGCCTTCGCCCACTCGTCGGTGGCGAGCAGGACCGTCGACGCGCCGTCGGTCAGCGGCGTCGAGTTGCCCGCCGTCATCGTGCCGTCCGGGCCGCCGAAGGCCGGCTTGAGCTTGGCGAGCTTCTCCGCGGTCGAGTCCGGGCGCAGGTTCTGGTCGCGCGCGAGCTTGAGGAACGGCGTCACGAGGTCGTCGAAGAACCCGCGGTCGTAGGCGGCGGCCAGCTTCTGGTGGCTGCTCGCGGCCAGTTCGTCCTGGGCTTCGCGGGTGATCTCCCAGACCTTGGCCGTCAGCGCGGCGTGCTCGCCCATCGACAGCCCGGTGCGCGGTTCCTCGTTGCGCGGGATCGCCGGGACGATGTGCCCGGGCCGGATCTTCGCGACGAGCTTGAGGCGGTCGCCGAGTGTCTTGGCGGCGTTGAGCTGGATGAGGATCTGGCGCAGGTCCTCGTTGACGGCGAGCGGGGCGTCGCTGGTGGTGTCGACGCCGCCGGCGATGGCGGAGTCGAGCTGGCCGAGCGCGATCTTGTTGGCGACGTTGACGATCGCCTGCAGCCCGGTGCCGCACGCCATCTGGACGTCGGACGCGGGCGTCGCGGGCGAAAGCTTGCTGCCCAGCACGCTCTCGCGGGCCAGGTTGAAGTCCTTCGAGTGCTTGAGCACCGCGCCGGCGGCGACCTCGCCGATCACCTCGCCCTGCAGCGAGAAGCGGCTGACCAGGCCGTCGAGGGCGGCGGTGAACATGTCCTGGTTCGACGCCTTCGCGTACGGGCCGTTGGACCTCGCGAAGGGGATCCGGTTGCCCCCGATGATCGCGACCTTGCGTACCGCGGGCGTCTTCTTCGGTGGCATGACTTCACCTCTCTGGTCGTGTCCCTCACACTGTAACCTACTAGCGAGTAGGTTAGACTGCGACGTGACGCAGACTGCACGGGAGGCAACCGATGGCTGACAGGTACCAGCAGTTCACGAAAACCCCGGTGGGGAAGTTCGTGGTGCCGAAGCTCGGCCTGCCCAATCCCGCGACGCTGCGCCGCTACAAGCCCGGGCAACCCGCCCTCGAGGGTCCCGCACTCCTGGGCGCCGCGCCCGGCGGACGGCTGGAGAAGACCCTTCGCGACCAGATGGCCGACGCCGGCATCGAGGTCATCACCACCGCGGCCGACCGGCACGCGGCGCTGGTCTTCGACGCCACCGGCGTCACCGACCCCGCGCGCCTGCGCGAGGTCTACGACTTCTTCCACCCGGTGATCCGCAGTGTCGGCCCGTCCGGCCGGGTGGTCGTGCTGGGCACGCCGCCGGAGCAGGTCGAGGGCCGCGAGCGGATCGCGCAGCGCGCGCTCGAAGGCTTCATCCGTTCGGTGGGCAAGGAGCTGAAGCGCGGCGCCACCGCCCAGCTCGTGTACGTCGCCGACGGTGCCGAAGAGGCAACGGACTCGACGCTGCGCTTCCTGCTCTCGGCGAAGTCGGCGTTCGTCGACGCGCAGGTGATCCGGATCGGCACCGAGGGCAAGACGGCTTCCGTGCCCGCGAACTGGGATAAGCCGCTCGACGGCAAGGTCGCGCTGGTCACCGGCGCGTCCCGCGGCATCGGCGCGGCGATCGCCGAGGTACTGGCCCGCGACGGCGCGCACGTCGTCGCGCTCGACATCCCCGCCCAGGGCGGTGACCTGTCGAAGGTGGCGAACAAGGTCGGCGGGTCGTCGCTGCAGCTCGACATCACTTCGCCAAGCGCGCCCGCGAAGCTCGCGGAGTATCTGAAGGAGCGTCACGGCGGCGTCGACATCGTCGTGCACAACGCGGGCATCACGCGTGACAAGACGCTGGGCAACATGAGCGAGAGCGCGTGGGACTCGGTGATCGCCGTCAACCTCGCTTCGCAGCTCGCGGTGAACGACAAGCTGCTCGCCGATCGCGTGCTGAACGAGAACGGCCGCATCATCGGCGTCTCGTCGATCGCGGGCATCGCCGGCAACGTCGGCCAGACGAACTACGCGACGTCGAAGGCGGGTGTGATCGGCATGGTCAACGTCGGCGCGCCGCAGCTGGCGGCGTACGGCGGCACGATCAACGCCGTCGCGCCCGGGTTCATCGAGACCAAGATGACCGCCGCGGTCCCGCTGTTCATCCGCGAAGCCGGCCGGCGGCTGTCCAGCCTGGGCCAGGGCGGGCTGCCGGTCGACGTCGCCGAGACGATCGCCTGGTACGCGAACCCGGCGTCGGCCGCGGTGAACGGCAACGTGGTCCGCGTCTGCGGCCAGGCCCTGCTGGGGGCGTGACGTGGCGATCCGCGAACTCGACAGCACGCCGAGCCTGGCCACGCTGTACCCGAAGGCGCTGCTCGGCGGCGTCCTGCGCAAGCCGTCCGGGGATTCGCTGCCGGACACCGAGCTGGTGCGGACGGGCGTCGTCGTCGACCCCGCGCACCTGGCGGCGTACAACACGGTGTGCGGCTTCCGGCTGAGCGACGAGCTGCCGGCGACGTACCCGCACATGCTGGCGTTCCCGCTGCAGATGGCGCTGATGACCGAGCCGGGGTTCCCGTTCCCGCTGCTCGGCATGGTGCACGTGGCCAACCGGATCACCCAGCACCGCGCGCTGCGGGTGAGCGAGCCGCTGACCGTGCGCGTGCGGGCGGAGAACCTGCGCCCGCACGAGAAGGGCCGTCAGTTCGACGTCGTCAGCGAAGCACAGGTCGGCGACGAGACGGTGTGGACGGACGTCAGCACGTACCTGCGTCGCGGCGCGGGCTCGGGCTCTTCTCGGCGGGACCAGCTCGCGCCGCCGACACCGGATGCGATCTGGCGCGTCCCGGGCGACATCGGGCGGCGCTACGCGGAGGTGTCAGGCGACCGCAACCCGATCCACCTGCACCCGCTGACGGCCCGCCTGTTCGGCTTCCCGCGCGCGATCGCGCACGGGATGTGGACGAAGGCCCACGCACTGGCCGCGTTCGAAGGCCGGCTGCCGGAGGCGTTCACCGTCGACGTCCGCTTCAAGCAGCCGGTGCTGCTGCCGGCCAAGGCGGGCTTCACGTCGTGGTCCGTGGACGACGGCTGGGCCTTCGAGCTGTGGAGCAAGTCGAAGCCGCACCTCGAGGGGACGATCAGCTCACTCTGACGGCTTCCAGACCGCGCCCTCGATGAGGTCGTTGAAGCCGAGCCAGACGAGGTTCATCAGCCAGGACGCCAGGACGCCGTCGGAGATGTCGGGGTGGTCGAGGGCCCAGTCGGCCAGCGACTCGGCCGCCCCGACCAGGGCCGCGGACAGGCCTTCGCCGGAGAACTCGGCCTGCTCGCCGACGCCCTTGCGGGTGCCGGCGGACACCACGAGCGCGGCGACGAGCTGGATCGCGCGCACCCGCATGTCGGTGACCTCCGCGGCGAAGGCCCCGCCGACGGTGAGGGCCTGACGGTGCAGGACCGTCCACGACTCGCGGTACTCGGCGACGAAGCGGTAGAACGACCGCAGGCCGTGCCAGAGCTGCATGTCCGGCGGCAGGTCGGGCTGCACGCCGGCCTGGATGGCCTCGAGCAGGCGCGTCGCCTCGCGGCGGATGCACGCGCCGAAGAGGTCTTCCTTCGAGCCGAGGTAGGTGTAGATCATCGGTTTCGAGACGCCGGCGACGTCGGAGATCTCGTCCATCGACGCGGCGTGGTAGCCGTGCCGCGAGAAGACCTGGACGGCCGCGTCCAGGATCTGCCGCTCGCGCACCGCACGCGGCAGCCGCCTGGCCCGTTCGGGCGGACGCTGATCTTCCTCTGACACGCTCGACCTCCTCGTTGCTGCCCGGAGACGGTACCGGTCGTTGCCACGCGCGGGTGATTTCGGCACGCTTGCCCGCCTACCTACTGGCGGGTAGTATTACTCTTGGGTAACTGGAGAGGGGTGACCATGGCCGAAAACGCCGGGATGACCAGCGCTGATCGGATCGCGGACCTCCGCGGGGCAGCGCTGCTCGACGCACTGGAGCGGCTCGACCCGCTGGGCCCCGAGGCCCACGCCCTCAACGTCAACGAACTCGCGCTCGACCCCGGCGACCTCCGCAAGGACGACTTCCGGCGGCTCCTGAACGCCCTGCTGAGGCTGGCCGAGCGCGCCCCGGCGTTCGACCTGAGCAAGGTCGAGCCGGCCCGCTTCGCGTCCCTGGTGGCTTCGGCGTCGCGCGCGCAGCTGGAGAGCGTCGTCGCCGACCGCCCGCTGCGAGAGCGCGTGCTGGACGAGATCTTCGCCCGCATGGGCGCGCACATCAGGCCTGACCGCGCCCGTGACCTCCAGGCGGTGGTCCACTGGCGCCTGTCGGGCGGAGCCGGCGAAGGCGGCTTCGACCGCTACGAGACGGCGATCTCGCACGGAGCCTGCACGGTGAGCCGCGTGATGAAGGGCCGCCCCCGCGTGACGATCACGATCGCCCCGGCCGACTTCTTCCGGCTCATCACCCATCAGGCAACACCGGCGGTGTTGTTCGTCACGGGGAGGATAAAGGTCAAGGGCGACTTGGCCTTCGCGGCCGGGTTGATCGGATTCTTCGACCTCCCCCACCCCGTATAGTCCGTCTCCGTGCCCCGAAACGCGAAATGGCGCCTACCCCGGCCCCGCACTCTTCGAGGCGGTCACGTGGTGAACGCGTTCGCGGAGAAGCTGGTCATCGATCGCCTGACGCCCGCGCAGTTCACCCAGGTCCTGGAAACCCTGCACATGCTGGGCGAAGCGGGAGCGGGCATCGAGCTGAGCTCCCTGTCGACGGACGTCCTGGTGGACGTGGTCCGCCGCGCATCCCGCGACCAGCTGAAGGCGATCGCGGACCACCCGGAGCTGCGTGCGGTGTTCTTGGACGAGATATTCCGCCGGATGTCGGAGCATTTCTCACCGACGCGGGCGCGTCACGTGGATTTCGTCGTTTCTTGGCGCTTTTCCGAGGGCTCCGGCGAGGACGGTTTCGACCGATTCCAGACAGTGATCGAGGACGGCGTCTGCGTTTCTTCGACGGACTTGTCCCGCACCCCGGACACCACGATCACGCTGTCAGTGGACGACTTCATCCGGATGGCCACGGGCAACGCGGCAGTGGCGGCGATGTTCGTGACGGGCCGGGTGAAGGTGAAGGGCGAGTACGCGCCGGCGGTGCGGTTTTCGAGCTACTTCGACATCCCCAAGCCATCCGTGGACTAGTCGCAGTTCACGGGGATTTCAGCTACCCCCGCATCCGGGCTGTAGGCGAATGCTTACGGAGGAGTGTATGGCGCAGTTGGCAGTCGATTTTTCGTTTGCGAACTGACAAATACGCGCCGTCGACCGGCCGTGCTCGCAACATCGCGGACGAAATGGCCAAGAAGGTCGCGACCTCAACGCGATGCGGACGCAACTTAACGACTGGCCGATCAGCGGCATCAAGGAAGCCATCGCAATCGACAAACAAGGTAAAATACTCCACCTTTACCCCTGACGCGAGGACTCGCTCGAATGGCTATCTCTTACGATCTCGAAATGGCGACATCATCGTCGCCGGAGCAAGTCGCACGCGCACTGCTCGACGTCGGCCGCGCGTTGAAGCTCTTCGGGACGACCTGGTCCGGCTATCCGGCGGTCTGCTGGACAGAATCACCGGCGATGCGCTGCTGTCCGGCATGGACACGATCTGGCTCATGCGCCGCGGCAGCGAATTGACGCTGAACACACGAGGCGACATCTGGTCTGAGCGCCGCCTCGCCGCGCTGCACCAGCCTCACCGGCGGGAAACCCTGACCTTCTCCGAGAAGTAAACCGAAGAACGCTTGATACTCAGCGGCGTTCCCGGACCGCCGTGATGACGCGGTCGGTAGCGACCTCCACCGTCTCGTGCTCCCAGATCCGGACGGCGAGCCATCCGGCGTCACTGAGTCGCGCGTCGGTGTCGGCGTCCCGTCTGCGGTTCGTCTCGATCTTCTCGCGCCAGAATTCCGCGTTGTTCTTCGGCCACGTTGCGTGCTCCGGACAGCCGTGCCAGAAGCATCCGTCCACGAAGACCGCCACGCGGGCGGGGCCGAACACGAGGTCTGCCTCGCGGCGTACGCCTTTGACCGGTCGGCGGTGCACCCGGTAGCGGAAGCCCGCGCTGTGCAGGGCCTTGCGCAGCGCCATCTCGATCCCGGTGTTCCGGGACTTCTGCTTGCTCATCCGGATGCGCACGGCGGAAGTGGTCTTCAAACGCTCCACGCGCACATTCTGGCAAGGTTTCGTGCCCCCGGCCGATCGCGGCTAGTTCTCCACGATCCGGCCCTCGATCACCGTCGGCTGCTCCCGCCGCCGAGGCTCCTCGGTGGACACCACCTCGCTGTCCACCACCATCACCGGCCCCCGCCGCTGGTTGGCGAACCGGACCGCTCGCTTCTCCATCCGCTTCAACCACAGCCGTCGCGCTACTGCGCGTGAAGGCGGCAGGATCAGCAGCAACCCCAGCACGTCGCTCACGAACCCGGGCACCAGGATCAGCACCCCACCGAGCCCGACCAGCATCCCGTCGGTCAGTTCCTTCTCCGCCGGGCGTCCCGAGCGGGCTGCCGATGTGAATGCCCTCATCGCCTTGCCGCCCTCGCGGCGGGCCAGCCAGGAGCCCAGGAACGCGCCCGCCAGGAGGAGGCCCAGCGTGCCGAGCACGCCGACGGCCGAACCCACCGCCCAGATCGCGGCGATTTCGGCGAAGACGTAAAGCAGGAACGCGACAGCCATACCCTCTCAACGAACAACCTGTCCGATTTGCTCCCGGTACCGCCTGATCAGCGCAGCAACGTCGCCACCATCGACCGCAGGGCCGCCGCCAGGCGGTCCGTCTCGCCGGTCTTCAAAAACCGCCTCATCAGGTCGCTGTGCAACGACCCCAGCAACAGGTGCGCCACCAGGTCGGCGTCGAGCGCAGGCGACGCCGAAGCGATCAACCCCGACACGTGCGCGTGCCACGACACGTAGATCGGGCTGTTCAGCCGGTCCGTCGACGCCTGCTCGAACGCCGCCATCACCTTGACGTTCTTCGAAGCCAGCTCCACCACCGCGTCGAAGAACGCCGCCAGGCGCTCGGCCGCCGGTGCGCCCGGGCCCAGTGGGGGCGGGCCCGACGAAATGGCTTCGGACAGCGCCTGGACCCGGGACTCCACCAGGGCGCGCATCAGGCCTTCGCGGTTGCCGAAGCGGTGGAACACCGTGCCCTTGCCGACGCCGGCCGCGGCTGCGACGCGGTCCATCGACACCTCCGAGAGGTCGTGCGACGCCAGCAACTCCTCCGTCGCGCGCAGGATCGCCCGGCGGTTCCGAGCCGCGTCGGCGCGCTCCATGGGGACTCCTCGACAAGTTGACCGTCGGTCCATATAGTAGGCGACCGTAAGTTGACCGATGGTCCAGTTAGGGTGACAGATGCGAGCAGTGGTGCAGCACGGCACGGGTGGCCCGGAAGTGCTCGAGGTGGCGGACCGGCCCGAACCGACGCGGAAACCCGGCGAAGTGCTGGTGCGGACCGAGGCGATCGGGGTGCCGTTCTACGAGACCCAGCTGCGGTCCGGGCTGATCCCGGCCGGGCCGGCGCCGGCGGTCTTCGGGCACGAGGCCGCCGGGATCGTCGTCGAGGCCGACGACGAAACCCTGCTCGGGCGCCGGGTGGTCACCATGTCCTTCACCGGCGGCGCGTACGCCGAAGTCGTCGCCGCGAGCCAGTACACGCTCGTGCCCGACACCGTCACGCCCGAGCAGGCAGTGGCCGCTGCTGTTCCGGCCTCCGTGGCGCTCGCCTTGATGCACACCGCGGACGTCGAAGCAGGCGAGACCGTGCTGGTCGAAGCCGTGTCCGGGGCGATCGGCGGGTACTTGGCCCGGCTCGCCGAACGAAGAGGCGCTCGAGTCGTGGCCACGGCCGGCAAGGGGAAAGCCGACATCGACCACCACGACCCGGACTGGCGCCAGAAGGTGCCCGAGGGCGTCGACGTCGTCTTCGAGTCGATCGGTGGCCCGCGCGCCGCCGAGCTTCTCGCGAAGCTCGCGCCGCACGGCCGGATCCTCGCCTACGGCCTGCTCAGCGGCGAATTTCCCACGTTCCCCGTCGCCGGCCTCATCGCGCGCGGGATCACCCTGATCGGCTTCGGCGGACCGGACGCCTACGGGAAGCGGGTCGCGGCCGTCCGCGCCGAGGCACTCGGCCTCGTCGCGGACGGCACGCTGACCCCCGTGCTCGACCGGACCTACGCCCTCGCCGACGTCGCCGCCGCGCACGCGCGCGTCGAGAGCCGTGAAGGCGTCGGCAAGGTCGTGCTCATCCCCTAGCCCGGCACCTCGTCCAGGTACGCCTGCGCCTGCAGGGTGAACAGGTCCGCGTACCCGGCCTTCGCCGCCATCAGCTCCTCGTGCGTGCCGTACTCCGCGACCTTTCCGTGGTCCAGCAACAGGATCCGCTCGGCCTGCCGGACCGTCGAGAACCGGTGCGAGATGTACAGCGTCGTCCGGCCCTCGGACAGCTCACGCAGGCGTGAGAACAGGTCGTGCTCGGCTTGGGCGTCCAACGCCGACGTCGGCTCGTCGAGGATCAACAGCGGCGCTTCCCGCTGGAACGCCCTGGCCAGCGCGATCTTCTGCCACTCACCGCCGGACAGGCTGACGCCCTGGTCGAACCAGCGGCCCAGCGGGCTGTCGTACCCCTGGGGCAGCCGCTCGATGCGCTCGTCCGCTCCGGCGCGGCGGGCCGAGTCCTCGATGTGCGGGCGATCTTCCAGTCGCGCAAGGTCGCCCAGGCCGATGTTCTCCGCCGCCGTTCCCTGGTACGTCACGTAGTCCTGGAACATCGCGCTGATCCTCGTGCGCAGCTCGTCCGGGTCGTACTCGCGGATGTCGACGCCGTCGAGCAGGATGCGGCCGTCCGTCGGGTCGTACAGCCGGCAGAGGAGCTTGAACAGCGTCGACTTGCCCGCGCCGTTGCGGCCCACCACCGCCACCGTCTCGCCCGGACGGATCTCGAAGCTGACGTCCTCCAGCGCCGGCTCCTCCGCACCAGGGTACGCGAAGGTGACCGAGTCGAACTCGATGTGACCGTCCACTTCGGAGGGGAAGGGGCGCGGCGAGGAGGGCGCCGTGATTTCCGGCTTCGTGTCCAGGAAGCGGTACAGCGTGTCCAGGTACAGGTTGTTCTCGTACATCCCCGAAAAGGCCGTGAACAGCCCGGACACCGACGTCTGCACGGACGTCGCCGCGGCCGTGTACAACGCCAGGTCACCCAGCGTCAGCCGGCCGCCGACCGCCTCCAGGGCGATGTACAACGCGATCGCCGACCCCGCGAACGTGCTCAGCAGGCCCCAGGACGTCGAACTGATGTTGCGGTTGATGGTCAGCTTCCGCTGCCGCTCGTACGAGACCACGCCGAGCCGGCGGAACCGGTCGACGAAGTACGGGCCGAGCCCGAACAGCTTCGTCTCCTTGGCGTAGGTGTCCGTGGTGACCAGCGACGACAGGTAATCCATCCGCCGCTTGATCGGAGACATCAGGAACGTCAGCCAGAACGCGCGCGAGCCGTACTTGGACTGCGAGATGAACGCCGGGATCGGCGCCACCAGCGCGACCAGGGCCAGCAGCGGGCTGATCGAAACGAGCAGCGCGACCATGCTGCCGAACGTGATCAGCGTCCGCACGAGCCCCAGCGCGGAGTTCATCATCGACAGCGGCCGCGTCGGCGCCTCCTGCGCGGCTTGGCGCAGCATGTCGTAGGACGTGGAGCCCTCGAAGTACGCGAGGTGCAGTTCGCTCGCGTGCGCCATCACCTGGTGGCGGATGGTCAGCGTCATGCGTTCCTGCAGCAGCGACTGGGCGATCGACGTCAGCGCGCTGCTGATCGCGGTCGCGGCGAGCACGCCGAACTGGAACAGCGCGACGTTCACGATGTCGCCCGTGGTGCCGCGGTGCTGGATCGCCGCGACGACGGAGTCGAGCAGCAGCTTCGCGATGTACGCGGTCGCGGTCGGCAGGAGCCCGGACAGCAGCGTGATCAGCGCCAGGAGGATCGTCAGGACGGGACTCGCCTGCCACGTCAGCCTCACGACCTTCGGCAGGCCGCGGACCGTGCCCGCGACGGACGTCTTCGCGCGCTTCAGCCGGGACCGCAGGTCCTTCGGCTGGTCGTCCTGCTTCGGTTCGGGAATGTCGACGGGCCCGGTGAGCCCGCTCTCCGGCACTGTCACGGCGTGCCGCCGCCGGCCGCGCCGGGCCATCATGAACTCCATGCCGCCCCCACCGCCCGGAATCACTGAGCCTCCACCGCGCCGTGCAGGAAGACGTCGACCACCTGGCGCGTGGTGGGCGCGTCGCCGTCCGCCGCCATCGGGCGGCCGCCGAAGAGCAGGGCCAGGAACAGCGCGGCGAGCTGCTCGGGCGGCAGCCGCAGCCGGTCCTTCTCGGGGGCGAACAGGTCGACCATCGCGCCGCGCATCGCGTTCATCGACTCGCGGCGGCCGCCTTTCCAGGTCTTGCGGTCGTTGTGCGGCTGCTCCGGGTCGCGGCGACGAAGCCTGCCGGACGCGTGCAGGGCGCCCATCAGCGCACCCATCCGCTCGAGGTGGGCGCTGAGCGCTTCGGCGGCCTCGACGAGCCGCTCCTCCAGCGGCTGGTCCAGGGGGATGTCGGCGATGGCGTCGAGCACGTGGTCGGGCCGCAGCGCCTCGGCGGTGCAGGCGTCGAAGAGCTCGTCCTTGTCCTTGAACGCGCGGAAGATGGTGCCCTCGCCGATGCCGGCGGCGCGGGCGATCTGGCTGGTGGTCACGTTGGTGCCGTGCTCCATCAGGAGCGGCAGCACCGCGTGCACGATCATGGCGCGCCGGGCTTCGACGCTCATGCCCGGCGCTCTTCGCCGGGTTTCGGGTGCTGGTGTCATGCCTCCAGTGTGCGGAGTGAGTGCTCACTCCGTCAAGCGAGTATACGTTGGGCCCATGGGTGTGGTCTGGGCGATGGTGTTCCCGATGCTGGTCGTGCTGCTGTTCTTGCTGGCCGTGCTCGAGGTCTGGGGCCGCCGGTTCCTGCCGTGGCACCGCCGCGGCGACGGCCCCCGCATGGCGAGCGCGGTCGCGACCGAAGAGGTCGAAGCGATCCTCGGCGGCACGAAGCAGCATGAGCTCGAGCAGCGCCAGGTCCAGCTGATGCTGGTCGACGACGAGGCCGACGGCGCCCCGCCGCGCACCCACGTCGACCTCGACGCCGGGAAGATCGTCTTCCGGAAGTAAGTGAGGGCCGCCCGAAGGCGGCCCTCACCTGCGTGAACTCAGTAGGTCATGGCCATCGCCGGGTCGGCAAGCAACGCGCCGACGTCGGCGAGGAACTCCGAGCCCTGCTGGCCGTCGACCACGCGGTGGTCGAAGCTCAGGGACAGCTGGAGGACCTTGCGGACCTTGATCTCGCCGTCCACCACCCACGGCTGGTCCTTGATCGCGCCGAGGCACAGGATCGCGGACTCGCCCGGGTTGATGATCGGCGTTCCGGTGTCGACGCCGAACACGCCCACGTTCGTGATCGTGAACGTGCCGTTCGCCATGTCCGCCGGCGACGTCTTGCCCTCGCGGGCGACATCGGTGAGCGCCGTCAACGCCTGAGCCAGCTCCTTGAGCGACATCGAGTCGGCGTCACGGACCTTCGGCACGATCAGGCCGCGGGGCGTCGCCGCCGCGATCCCGAGGTGCACGTAGTCCTTGTAGACGATCTCCTGCGCCTGCTCGTCCCAGACCGCGTTGACGTCCGGAGTGCGCTTCGCCGCCAGGCACACGGCCTTCGCGGCGAACGTCAGCGGCGTGACCTTGACGCCGGCGAACTCCCGCGACTTCTTCAGCTTCTCGCGGAACTCCATCATCGGCGTGACGTCGATGGTCAGGAACTCCGTGACGTGCGGAGCGGTGTACGCGCTCTGCACCATCGCGGCCGCGGTCATCTTCTGGACGCCCTTGACCGGCACGCGCCGCTCGCGGGTCTTCGGGTCGTAACCGGTGTCCACAGTGGACGCAGCTGGCGCGGCGACGGCCGAGCCGTTGGCCGCCCGCTCGACGTCCTCGCGGGTGATCACGCCACCGTCGGCGCTACCGGTCAGCGCGTGCAGGTCGACGCCGAGGTCCTTGGCCAGCTTCCGCACCGGCGGCTTCGCCAGCGGGACGTATCCGCCACGCGGAGCCGCCACGGGAGCCGCGGCGACCGGAGCAGGCGCCGGAGGAGCGGCGACAGCGGCCGCCGGAGCAGCCCCCTTCCGGGCCCGCCGCTGCGTGACTACCGTCTTCGAGCCGTAGCCGACCAGCGGCTTCATCTCTTCTTCTTCAACGGGAGCCGGCGCGGCGGCAGCAGGCGCGGGCGCGGGCGCGGCCGAACCACCCGGGTCGACGTCGATGGTGAGGATCGGCGTGCCGACCTCCACCGTCTGCCCCGGCTCGACGTGCAGCTCCGTGACGACCCCGGCCCACGGGATCGGCAGCTCGACGGCGGCCTTCGCGGTCTCGATCTCGACCACGATCTGGTTCACCGTCACGGTGTCGCCCGGCTTCACGTGCCAGGACAGGATGTCGGCTTCGGTCAGCCCCTCCGCCGTGTCGGCCAGGGGGAATTGTTTGTACGTGGGCATTGCGCGGATGTCCCCCTTACCAGGCGAGCGAGCGGTCGACGGTGTGCAGCACCCGGTCCAGGTCGGGGAGGTAGTGCTCCTCGAGCTTGGCCGGCGGGTACGGCGTGTCGAACCCGGTCACCCGGAGGACGGGTGCCTCCAGCGAGTAGAAGCACTCCTGCTGGACGCGCGCGGCGATCTCCGACGTCAGCGACGACTCCGACGGCGCCTCCGAGAGCGCGATCAGCCGTCCGGTCTTGCGCACCGACTCGAACACCGGGCCGAGGTCCAGCGGCGAGAGCGTGCGCAGGTCGATGACCTCGAGCGACTTGCCTTCGTCCTCGGCCGCGGCGGCCGCGTCGAGGGCGACCTTCACCGACGGGCCGTACGCGACGACCGTCGCCGTCGTGCCTTCGCGCACGACCTGCGATGAGAAGCACGAGACCGGCGTCCCGGCGACGTCGATCTCCGCGCGCAGCGCACCCGAGTGGTACAGCCGCTTCGGCTCGAAGAACAGGATCGGGTCATCCGACTTGATCGCTTCCTGGATGCCCCAGTAGGCGTCGACGGCGTTCGAAATGGACACGACCTTGAGGCCGGGGATGTGCGCGAACAGCGACTCCGGCGACTCCGAGTGGTGCTCGACAGCGCCGATCCCGCCGCCGAAGGGCACCCGGATCACGACCGGCATCTTGATCTTGCCCTGCGTCCGGTAGTGCAGCTTCGCCAGCTGCGAGGAAATCTGGTCGAAGCCGGGGAAGATGAAGCCCTCGAACTGGATCTCGCACACCGGCCGGAAGCCGCGCACGGCCAGGCCGACCGCGGTGCCGATGATCCCGGACTCCGCCAGCGGCGTGTCCAGCACGCGCTGCTCGCCGAAGTCCTTCTGCAGGCCGTCGGTGATCCGGAAGACGCCGCCGAGCTTGCCGACGTCCTCCCCCATGATCAGGACCTTCGGGTCTTCTTCCATCGCGCGGCGCAGGCCGAGGTTGAGCGCCTTGCCGATGGTGAGTTTCTGGAGGTCGGTCATCAGTGCTCACCCGCCGATACGAAGCCGTCGAGGTAGGACAGGAACTCTTCGCGCTGCGCGTCCAGCACCGGGTTGCCCTCGGCGTAGACGTTGCTGAAGATCCGCTCCGGCGGTGGCTCCGGCATGTTGAACGTGTACTCGCGCAGGTCGGCGGCGAACGCGTCGGCGTCGGCCTGGACGCTGTCGAAGTAGTCGTGGTCGGCGTAGCCGTTGCGGGCCAGGTACGCGCGGACGCGCTCGATCGGGTCCTTGAGCTTCCACTCCTCCAGCTCGTCGGAGAGCCGGTAGCGGGTGGGGTCGTCGGTCGTCGTGTGCGCGTCCATCCGGTAGGTGAACGCCTCGATCAGCACCGGGCCGTTGCCGTGCCGGCACTCGTCGAGCGCCCAGCGGGACACCGCCAGGCAGGCCAGGACGTCGTTGCCGTCGACGCGGATGCCGGGGAAGCCGTAGCCGCGGGCGCGCTGGTACAGCGGCAGGCGCGACTGGCGTTCGGTCGGCTCGGAGATCGCCCACTGGTTGTTCTGGCAGAAGAACACGAGCGGCGCGTCGTAGACCGCGGCCCAGACGAATCCTTCGTGGACGTCACCCTGCGAAGTAGCGCCGTCACCGAAGTAGCAGATCGTCGCTTCGCCGTCGTCCTCCCCGACCTTGCCCTCGAACTTCTGGCCCATCGCGTAACCGGCGGCGTTGAGCACCTGGTTGCCGATCACGATGGTGTACGGGTGGAAGCCGTGGCCCTGGTAGTCCCAGCCGCTGTGGTCGGTGCACCGGAAGATGCCCAGCAGGTCCTTCATGTCGACCCCGCGCGCGTACGCGACGCCGTGCTCGCGGTAGCTGGGGAACGCCATGTCGTTCGCCTTGAGGGCGCGGCCGGAGCCGATCTGCGCGGCCTCCTGGCCGAGCAGCGGGACCCAGATGCCGAGCTGGCCCTGGCGCTGCATGGCGTTCGCCTCGCGGTCGGCCCGCCGGACCAGCACCATGTCGCGGTACAGGCCGCGGAGTGCTTCGGCGTCGACGTCCTCGACGTACTTGTCGAACTGGGGCGAGGGAACCCGTTCGCCTTCGGGGGTGAGCAGCTGAGTCAGCTCAGCGCCACCTTCGCTGGTCGCTCGCAATCCGGCGATCACCTGTTCGGGGGAGGGCTGGGCCGCGACCGCGGCGGGGCCGTCTCCAGGCTCCGGGTGCGTCCACTGTTCGGACGGCATGCGCTGTACTCCTCGGTGTCGGTGCCTCTGGCGGCCGCTTGTGGCGACCACAGCGACTGCACCGGCGGGGACCAGCGCATCGGGTCCGAAGCGCTCGGTCACCGTCGGCGTTGACGGTTCTCGCCGACATCCTGGCACGAAGGTCCGCGCTTTGGTGAGTCACGGATACTGATTTGTTGCTGAGAAAGGGGTCCTGAACAGGGGAAACGCTAGGAAGCCCGAGCATCGGACCTGCGAGAGTCGGGTGCCGGTCGCCGTGCTCACCAGGCGTGGCGTGATCGTGTGATCGCGTGATCACCCGCGTGTGCGACGCCGTTGTGATGTGCCGCACGCTCTCCCCCGCGTGGCACGATGGGCCACGTGGAGCAGAAATCCGTGCGTGAATCCGTCGTGTCGTCGTGGACCAACGACGTCATCCCGAGTCTGTCCGGGCTGGTGGCGATCCCCGCCTTGTCCCCGGCCTTCGACGCCGAATGGGCGAAGAGCGGCCACCTCGCCGCCGCCGTCGACCACGTCCGCGAGTGGATCGCCGGGCGTGACCTGCCCGGCGCCACCCTCGAGGTCGTCCGGCTCGGAGACCGGACCCCGCTGTTGCTCGTCGACGTCCCGGCGACCCCGGGCGCGGCGGACAAGGGCACCGTCCTGATGTACGGCCACCTGGACAAGCAGCCCCCGGTGGGCGGCTGGTCCGAGGGCCTCGACCCGTGGACCCCGGTGATCCGCGACGGCCGCCTGTATGGCCGCGGGTCCGTCGACGACGGCTACTCCGGCTACTCGGCGACGACGGCGATCGAGGCCGTGCTCGCCGCCGGCGGCGAGCACGCCCGCGTCGTGCTGCTCCTGGAGACCGGCGAGGAGTCCGGCAGCCCGGACCTGCCCGCCTACGTCGAGCACCTGGCCGACCGCATCGGCCACGTCTCGCTGGTGGTCTGCCTCGACGCCGGCGGCAGCGACTACGAGCGGTTGTGGCTGGTCACGAGCCTGCGCGGGATGCTGCACCTCGACGTCACGGTGCAGCTGCTGGGTTCGGCGCAGCACTCCGGCATCGCGAGCGGTGTCGTCGCGAGCTCGTTCCGGATCCTGCGGCACCTGATCGAACGCCTCGAGGACAGCGCGACCGGCGAACTGCTGCTGGACGAGCTCAAGGTCGACGTCCCGGCGAACCGGCTCTCGGAGCTCAAGGCCGTCTCACAGGACTTCCCGGAGGCGCTGTCGAAGGCGTTCCCGCTGGTCGAAGGCGGGCGCGTGATCACGGAGGACGCGCTGGAGCTGATGCTCAACAACGCGTGGCGCCCGACGCTGTCGGTGATCGGGGCCGACGGCTTCCCGAAGCCCGCCGACGCCGGGAACGTCCTGCGCGAGAGCACCACCCTGACGCTGAGCTTCCGCCTGCCGCCGACGGCCGACGCCGAGAAGGCGCTCGAAGCCGTGAAGCGCGTCCTGACCACCGACGTCCCGTACGGGGCGAAGGTGACGCTCGGCTCTCCGCAGGCGGAGAGCGGCTGGAACGCGCCGACCGAATCGCCGTGGCTGACGACGGCCCTGCGCACGGTCAGCGACGAGGTCTTCGGCCGTCCCCACCGCGCGACCGGCATGGGCGGCTCGATCCCGTTCATGGGCCTGCTCTCGCGGAAGTACCCGGACGCGCAGTTCCTGGTCACCGGGGCGTGCGGGGCCGACTCGAACATCCACGTGCCGGACGAGTGGCTGCACCTGGACTACGCGCAGCAGGTCACCGAGGCCGTCGCGCACATCCTGGACGCCCACGCGCGCGGCTAACCGCAGGCCTCGCGCAAGGTCGCGGCGGCCGTCTCCAGGTAGGCCGGGAACTCCTGCTTCCCGCCTTCGTCGATCCAGCGGTCGAAGGCGTCGCCGAAGACGATCGCCGCGACCTGCGCCGCCGGTTTCGCCAGCTCGGGCGGTGTTCCCCGGCGTTCCAGGGCGTCCTGGATCGCGGCCGTGATCGCCGCGCCCTTGCTCCGCTCGCGTTCGCGGAGTTCGGCGCTCGAAGCGATCACGGCCCGGCGTTCCGGCGACGGGTCGACGAGCCGCGTGACCCGGGTGCCGACCTCGACGAGCGCGCCGAGGGCCGTGCGAAGCGGCGACTCCGCCTCTTCGGCGGCGAGGACGGCTTCGGCGACCGCGAGCGGTAGCTGCTCCGCGCCGGCGAAGAGGACTTCGCGCTTGTCGGGGAAGTAGCGGAAGTACGAGCGGCGCGTGATCCCGGCGCGCTCGGCGATCTGCGTGATCGTCACGGCGTCGTACCCGTGCTCGGCGAACAGCTCCAGCGCGGCTTTCCGCAGCCGGTCCGCGGTCCCGGGATCCCATCTGGCCACGCCCCAGCCTAACTGATGTCTCAGTGTGTCATCACGTGCTAGGGTCAGTAACGACACACTGAGACATCACTGGAGGCCGACATGGAGATCTGGGTGCTGGGAGCCTTGGGCCGCACGGGCCGAGGTATCACCGCTGAGCTGGCCGCTAGGGGCCTGCCGCCCGTGCTGGTCGGGCGCGACCGGGAACGCTTGGCGGCGACCGGCTCGAAGTTCGTCGTCGCCGACGGCGTCGAGGCCATCGCCGCGGAGATCCGGCGGCAGCGGCCGACTGTCGTCGTCAACACGATCGGCGAGTACGCCGCCACGGCCGAGACGATCGCGCGGGCGTGCCTGCCCGGTGGCCACTACGTCGACATGGCCGCGGACCTCGCCGCCGTTTCGCGGCTGCTCGACCTGCACGAGGAGGCCCTGGCCGGTGGCAGCACCTTCGTGACCGGCGCCGGCTTCGGCGTCCTGGCCACGGAATCCGTCGTGGCGAAGCTGTGCGAAGGACGCGACACCCCGAGCCGTGTGCAGGTCGACGCGCTGGCGTCCGTCGCCATCGAAGCAGGAGCCGTGGGGGTCGCGTTGGCCGCCAGCGTCGTGGACGGCCTCACCACGGCCAGGCCCGGCGCTGCCCCGAGGACCATCGCCCTGCCGGACGGCGAGTCGGTGCGGGCGGCGGGCCTTCCCACCGGTGAGCTGATCGCCGCCCAGCGCGCATCCGGCGCGCCGGACGTCACGGTCACCTCCGCGCTGGCGCCGGCCGCTCCGGTGGTCCGGGCGCTCCTGCCCCTGCTCGGCCGGGTGGTGTCGATCCCGGTCGTGCGCCGGTTCGCGGTCGGGCGGCTGGCCAGGGTGACGACGAAGGCCGCGCCACGCCCTCGCACGCACTCCTGGGGCCACGCCGTCGTCACCTGGCCGGACGGCACGACGCGCGAAGGCTGGCTCCGCGCCGGCGAGGGCATGGACTTCACCACGGCGGTCGTGGCCGAAGTCGTGGCTCGCCTGGCCCGCGGCGAGGGCAAACCCGGCGCGCACACCCCGGCGTCGGCCCTCGGCGCGGAAGTCGCCGAAGCGGCGGGCGGGACCTTCCTGCTCTAGCCGAGCCGGGTCAGCTGGACCGAAACGTCCAAAGTGGATTGACCACCGCCGGTGAAGATGCCCTTCAACGGCGCCACGTCGGCGTAGTCCCGGCCCATCGCCACCCACACGTGCCGCGGCCCGACCGGGATCGCGTTCGTCGGGTCGTACGCCCACCACCCGCCGGTCCAGACGTCGACCCACGCGTGGGACTCGCCCTCGACCACCTCGCCGAGCTTCGCGTCCGGTTTCGTGTGCAGGTAGCCGGACACGTACCGCGCCGGGACGCCGATCGCCCGCAGCATCACCAGGGTCACGTGCGCGAAGTCCTGGCACACGCCTTCCCGCGCCTGCCAGGCGTCCGTCGCGGTCGAGTGGACGCCCGTGGTGCCGGGCTGGTACTTGAGCTGCTTGTTCACCCACTCGCACACCGCCAGCACCGCGTCCGCCGGGTCCAGGCCGCGGCGCAGCGCGCGGGCTTCACGCGCCAAGGCGAGGTCGCGCGGGGTGTAGTCGGTCGGGGTCAGGTACTCGGTGCGGTGGTCGACGACCGTCTCCGAACGCAAGTCCTTCCACGACGCCGTCCGGATCGGTTCCGCCTCGTCCGCCGTCTCGACCACCGAGGTCGCCAGCACCGTGAACTCCGTGTGCGGCGCGTGGAGGTCGAACGACGTCACGACCGTGCCCCAGTAGTCCGTGTACCGGTACGCGCGGGTGGCCGGGGCCGTTTCGATGCGGGTCGCCACCGTCGTCTGGCGGCGGTCCGAGCGCGGGGTCAGCCGGGCCTCGTTGTACGACTGCGTCGCCGGTGTCGCGTACCGGTACCCGGTCCGGTGCGCCACCCGCAGCTGCCACGTCACAGCGAAACCTCCGCGCCGCTCCACGCCACCCACGGCGACGTGCTGAAGTACTGCATCGACACCGCTTCGCCGATCTCCTTGATCGACGTCTGCAACGCACCGAGCCGCCGGGGGAGGTCGGTGAGCAGCTCCGACGGGCGGAGGAACTCCAGTTCGCTGCGGGCCCGGCCGAGCTCGCGCAGGGCTTCGGACTTCTCGTTGGTGCGCGCGCCGCCGCCGGGGTCGAGCCGCTGCAGGCACTCCTCGGCCTGCCGCAGCGCGTGGAACACCGAGCGCGGGAACAGCGTGTCCCGCAACAGGAACTGCACGACGCGGCCGGCGTCCAGCGCACCCCGGTAGGTGCGCAGGTAGGTGTCCTGCGCGCCGGCCGAGCGCAGCACGGTGATCCAGCCCGGCGAGGATGCGCGGTCCGCGACCCGGGACAGCAGCAGCCGCACCACCATGTCGGCGCGTTCGATCGAGCGGCCCAGCACCATGAACAGCCAGCCGTCGTCCCGGCTCATCGTCGAGTCGGCCAGCCCGGCGAACATCGCCGCGCGCTCCTCGACGAAGGACAGGAACGCGTGCGGCCCGGCGCGCCGGGCGTAGCGCTGCCGGTCGGGCACCGCGTTCCAGGTCGCGTTCAGGCATTCCCACAGCTCGGTCGAGACGACTTCGCGCGCGCCGCGGGTGTTCTCGCGCGCCGAGTTGATCGAGCCGACGATCGACGCGGGGTTGTCCTTCCCGTACGCCACCAGCTCGGTCAGCTTCCACACGTCCAGTGACTCCGCGCCCGCCGGGTCGATGCCCAGGACGGCCAGGAGCTGGCGGCTCGCGTGGTCCGGGTCGACGGTCGCGTCTTCCAACAGCTGGTGGACCGAGACGTTGAGGATCCGGGAGGTGTCGTCGGCGCGTTCGACGTACCGGCCGATCCAGTACAGCGACTCCGCGTTGCGTGCGAGCATGCGAACCTCCCTAGCCCTGTTGCTGCTGCTGTTGCTGCTGCTGGGACGTCGTCAGCTCGGGCCCCTGCTCGGTGACCAGCCCATCCACAGTGGACATAGCACCGAGTGCGGGTTGCTCCAGCTCGCGTTCGGCCGTGGACGCGCGGGACGCCAGCACCCAGGTGTCCTTCGAGCCACCGCCCTGCGAAGAGTTGACGACCAGGCTGCCCTCCGGCAGCGCCACCCGGGTCAGGCCGCCGGGGAGCACGAAGATCTCCTTGCCGTCGTTGACGGCGAACGGCCGCAGGTCGACGTGCCGCGGCGCGAGCCGGTCGCCCACCTTGGCCGGCACGGTCGAGAGCTGGACCACCGGCTGCGCGATCCAGCCGCGCCGGTGCGCGCGGACCTTGCGCCGCAGCGTGTCCAGCTCCTTCTTCGTCGCCTCCGGGCCGAACACGATCCCGTAGCCGCCGGAGCCCTCGACCGGCTTGATGACCAGCTCGTCGAGGTGGGCCATGACGTGGTCGAACTCGTCCGGCAGCCAGCAGCGGAAGGTGTCCACATTGGGCAGCAGCGGCTTTTCGTTCAGGTAGTACTTCACCATCTCCGGCACGTAGGTGTAGACGAGCTTGTCGTCGCCGACGCCGTTGCCGATCGCGTTCGCGATCACGACGTTGCCCGCCCGGGCCGCGTTCTGGACGCCGGCGACGCCGAGCACGGAGTCCGGCCGGTAGTGCACGGGATCGAGGAACTCGTCGTCGATCCGCCGGTAGATGACGTCGACCTGGCGCTCGCCCTCGGTGGTCCGCAGGTAGACGACGTTGTCGCGGCAGAACATGTCGCGGCCTTCGACGAGCTCGACACCCATCAGCCGCGCCAGCAGCGAGTGCTCGAAGTACGCCGAGTTGTGGATGCCGGGGGTGAGCACGACGACCGTCGGGTCGGCGACGTTCGCCGCGGCCGCCGCGCGCAGCGCCCGGAGCAGGTGTGACGCGTAGTCACCGACCGGGCGCACGCGGTGCTGGGCGAACAGGTCCGGGAACACCCGGGCCATCGTGCGCCGGTTCTCCATCACGTACGACACCCCGGACGGGTTGCGGAGGTTGTCCTCCAGCACCCGGAACGTGCCCTCTTCGTCCCGCACGAGGTCCACACCGGACACGTGGAGGCGCACGCCGTTCGGCGGGGTGATGCCGAACGCCTCCCGCTGGAAGTGCGCGCAGGTGGTGATCAGCCGCCGCGGCAGCACGCCGTCGCGCAGGATCTGCCGGTCGCCGTAGACGTCCGCGAGGAACGCCTCGAGCGCGCGGACGCGCTGGGCGACACCGCGTTCGAGCTTCGTCCACTCGGCGGCCTGGATCACCCGCGGGACGAGGTCCAGCGGGAACGGCCGCTCCTGCCCGGACAGCGAGAACGTGATGCCCTGGTCGACCATCGCCCGGTCCAGCGCGAGCGACCGCGAGTTCAGGTCGTGCGCGTCGAGGGCCGCGATCGATTCGTACAGCGCCCGGTACGGGCCGCGGACCGTGCCGTCGGCGGCGAACATCTCGTCGTACGCGCCGGCGTGCGGCCGCGCCGGCGAGAGGTACCCCTCGAACCGGTCTCCCGGACGGGTGATCCGGCTGGTCGCCGCCGTCCTCGCGCGTCGACCGGACGGGGGCAGCCGCGGCGGGGTGGCGTTCATGGTCGACATCCTTACCCACGCCCCGGGGTGGGCGCGATACCCGCGGTGCGACGCGCGCCGTCGTAAACATCGCCGTAACTTCACAGTGCTGTGCTTTGGTATGGATGAGTGGCAATATGCGTGCTCTCACGAACTGAGAACTACGAGGAGTGACGACGTGGCCCGAGGAACCCAGCTCAAGGCGATCGCCCTGCTGCCTGCGTTCGCCCTGGTCGGCTTGACCGTGGCGTGCGGAGCGGGAGGGAGTGGCGCGGGCGACGTCAAGCCCAGCAGCTCCGCCGCTGCCCCGGGCGCCGGCGGTGACTTGGGCGCGGTCGCCAAGGACGACAAGCTGGCGGCCATGGTGCCGGACGCGGTCAAGACGGACGGCAAGATCCTGGTCGGCCAGGACCAGAGCTACCCGCCGAACGAGTTCCAAGACGAGTCCGGCAAGGTCACCGGCTTCGACGTGGACCTCGGCACCGCGATCGGGCAGAAGCTCGGCCTGAAGATGGAGTTCCAGAACTCCGCCTTCGACGGGATCATCCCGGGCATCCAGGCCGGCAAGTACGAACTGGCGATGTCGTCGTTCAGCGTCAAGGCCGAACGGCTCCAGATCGTCGACATGGTCAGCTACTACAAGGCGGGGACGTCGCTCGGCGTGCTCAAGGGCAACCCCGACAAGCTGAACGTCGACGACCTGTGCGGCAAGAAGATCGGCGTGCAGAAGGGCACCACGCAGGTCGACGACCTGCAGACCCGCTCGCAGAAGTGCACCTCGGCGGGCAAGCCGGCGATCGACGTCACCCAGCTGCAGGCGCAGACCGACGTGAACCTCGCGCTCACCGCGAAGCGGGTGCAGGGCGAGCTGGCCGACTCCCCGGTCGTCGACTACGCGGTCAAGCAGACGAACGGGCAGCTGGAGGTCGTCGGTGAGCCGTACGACACGGCGCCCTACGGCATCATCCTGAAGAAGGACAGCGGCGACTACGGCAAGGCGGTCCAGTCGGCGGTCCAGGCCCTGATCGACGACGGCACCTACAAGAAGATCCTCGACAAGTGGGGTCTGTCGGCGGCCGGCGCGGTCACCAAGTCGGAACTCAACCCGGCGGCGTCCTGAGCCGGCTAGAGAGGGCTTAGCCAGTGTCCAGTTCTTCCGACGCGCCTCCCGATGAGCGGGAGGCCGTCGACACCAAACCCATCAAGGCCGTCCCGGTGCGCCACTACGGGCGCTGGGTGGCCGGGGTGGTCGTCCTCTTCATCGCCTTCATCGTCGTTCGCAGCATCGTCACGAACGACAACTTCGCCTGGCCCGTCGTCTGGGACTACATGTTCAACGACCGCGTGCTGCGCGGTCTTCAGAACACCCTGATCCTGACCGTGATCTCGATGCTCATCGGCATCGTGGGCGGGGTCCTGCTGGCGGTGATGCGGCTGTCGCCGAACCCGCTGACCAAGGGCGCCGCCGGCATCTACATCTGGCTGTTCCGCGGCACCCCGCTGATCACGCAGCTGGTGTTCTGGAACTTCCTCGCGTTCGCCTACCCGCGGCTCGGCCTGGGGATCCCCTTCGGGCCCGAGTTCGTTTCGTGGGGCACGAACGACCTGATCAACCAGTTCACGGCGTCACTGCTCGGCCTCGGGCTGAACGAGGCCGCGTACATGGCGGAGATCGTGCGCGGTGGTATCCAGTCGATCGACAGCGGCCAGCTGGAGGCGGCGTCCGCGCTCGGCATGAAGCGGACGACCACGTTGCGGCGCATCGTGCTGCCGCAGGCGATGCGGGTGATCGTGCCGCCCACCGGCAACGAGACGATCGCGATGCTCAAGACCACGTCACTGGTGGTCGCGATCGGCTACTACGAGCTGATGGTCGCGGTCCAGACCATCTACGCGCAGAACTTCAAGACGATCCCGCTGCTGCTCACCGCGGTGATCTGGTACCTGTTCATGACGTCGATCCTGACCGTCATCCAGCTCCAGATCGAGAAGTACTTCGCCCGGGGTACCTCGCAGGGCGTCGTCCAGCGGCGAGGCTGGGCGACGAGGTTGTTCAGCCGGGGTGGAGGAAACGTCACATGACCCCCGTGGTGTCCGCCCAGAAGATCTACAAGAGCTTCGGCAGCGTCGACGTCCTCAAGGGCATCGACCTCGAGGTGCACGAGCGGGAGGTGCTCTGCCTGATCGGGCCGTCCGGCTCGGGCAAGTCGACGCTGCTGCGCTGCATCAACCACCTGGAGAAGATCGACGCCGGCCGGCTCTACGTCGACGGCGTGCTCGTCGGCTACCGGCAGCGCGGCGACAAGCTGCACGAGCTGCGCGAGAACGAGGTCGCGTTCCAGCGCAAGGACATCGGCATGGTGTTCCAGCGCTTCAACCTCTTCCCGCACATGACGGCGCTCGAAAACATCATGGAGGCGCCGGTCCAGGTCCGGCGCGAGCCGAAGGCCCAGGTGCGGGAGCGCGCGCTGGAGCTGCTGGACCGCGTCGGCCTAGCGGACAAGGCGAAGAACTACCCCGCGCAGCTGTCCGGCGGGCAGCAGCAGCGCGTCGCGATCGCCCGGGCGCTGGCGATGCAGCCGAAGCTGATGCTGTTCGACGAGCCGACGTCCGCGCTGGACCCGGAGCTCGTCGGCGACGTCCTGGGCGTGATGAAGCAGCTCGCCAAGGACGGCATGACCATGGTCGTCGTCACGCACGAGATGCAGTTCGCGCGCGAGGTGGCCGACAAGGTCCTGTTCATGGACGGCGGGGTCGTCGTCGAGGAGGGACCACCCGAGCAGGTCATCGGGAGCCCGCGCGAGGAGCGGACCCAATCGTTCCTCGCCCGGGTGCTGAATCCCAACGCCTGACGATCTTGCGGCGGAAACGGTGTTCCGGCACCGTTTCCGCCGTTTTTTCGCTACCTTGAAGGGGGGTGAGGGAGGGGGCAGCTCATGACGACCGAAAGCGTGCTGCCGCCGCTGGACCCCTTCGCGGGCATCCCGGACCGCCGCTACGAGGTCAAGGCCTCCGAACTGCTCAAACCCGGCAACGCGGGCCTGATGCGCTGGCGGCGTCAGGCCACGAACGCCCCGATCGTCTACGTCGAGGACGCCTACATCACCGGGACGCTGGACCTGCGGGCCGCGGACCTGAAGTACCTGTTCCGGTTCGAGCGCTGCCGGTTCGAGCAGCCGCCGGACGTGCGCGAGGCGAACCTGCTCGGGCTCGTGTTCCGCAAGTGCTGGCTGCCCGGGCTCAAGGCCCGCAACATGCGCAGCCGCAACGACGTCCGGCTGATCCGCAGCGTCGTGCAGGTCGACGGGGACCGGCGGGAGATCGAAGAGACGACCGTGCAGCGCGGCGACGACCGCGAACGCGGCATGCCGAACGCCGCGGTCAACCTGACCGACGCGGTGATCGAGGGCTCGATGGTGCTCACCCGCACCGTCATCTCCCACCCGCACGGCAAGGCGATCCAGGCCGACCGGCTCGTGCTGACCGGCGCGCTGCTGGCTTACCGGATGGTCGCGAACGGCGAAGTCCGGCTCCCCGGTGTGCGGACCGGCGGTAACGTGAATTTCTCGGGCGCCACGCTGAACAACCCGGACGGCTTCGCGCTCAACGGCAACGGCCTGCACATCGGCGGCAGCCTGCTGTGCGAAGTCGACAACTACGGGCCGGCCAGCCAGCGCAAGCGGTTCTCCGCCACCGGGATCATGTACCTGCCGAGCGCCACGGTGGACAGTGACATCTCGCTGCGCGAGGCCAAGCTGACGGTGTCCCAGCACGGGCCGATCGCCGTCGACGCGTGGAAGTCCAACGACCCGTACATCGACCCCCGGCCGGCGCTGGTCGCCGACCGGATGCGCGTCGACGGGAACGTCGAGCTGTCGGACGGCCTGCAGGCACTGGGCACGCTGCGCATGGTGAACGCCCGGATCGGCGGCTCGCTGCGGCTGGCCGGCGCCGAGATCCGGGTCGAGCGCGGCAAGACGGTGCCGTACTACGACCGCGCGCTGCACCTCGACGGCACCGAGATCGGCGGCGACATCGAGGCGACGAGCCTGCGCGTCCCGGCGGGACAGCTGCGCCTGGCCGACGTCACCGTCGGCGGCAACTTCCTGGCCTGGAACTCGATGTTCCGCCACCCCGACCGGGACGTCTTCTCCGCCCGCCGGTCGAAGATCGCGGGCAACTTCCAGCTCACCGACGCCACCATCCACGGCACGCTGCGCCTGCAGGGTGTGGACGTCGGCGGCAGCATCAACCTGGCGGGCACCCGGCTGACGGACCCGGGCCGCCGCGCGACCAGCAGTTATTCCCTCGACGTCCGCACCGGCCGGGTCGGCCGCGACCTGACGCTCCGGGACAACAACGGCCGCCCGTTCGTGGCCGAAGGCGGCGTCAACCTCGACGGCGCCCAGGTCGCCCGGCGCGTGGACCTGCGCGGATCCCAGCTCGGTTCGCTACCGCCGTTCGGCGTGGCCCTCGACGCGGGTGACGTCGCCTCGGACGAGTTCATCCTGACCCCGAGCAGCCCACCGACGGGCCGGATCGTGCTGCGCAGAGCCCACTGCGGAACGCTGAGCGACAACGAGCAGTTCTGGGCGGCCTCCGACGGCATCGAGCTGGAGGACTTCCGCTACGACGCGCTCAAGAAGGGCATCCCCCTCGCCGACGACAAGGCGCTGGACGACCGCATCGAGCTCCTGCGCAGCGCGATGCGCGGTTACCGGCCAGGTCCGTACGACCAGCTGGCGCACATGCTCCGCGCGGCGGGAAACGAAGAGCACGCCTCGACGGTGGCCCTGCGCAAGCAGCAGTTCCGCTACGAGGCGCTGGCGCGCGGCTTCAAGTTCTTCGGCCCGGGAGTGCGGCTGTGGAGCTGGCTCCAGCGCTCGATGGTCGGCTACGGCTACCGCCCGGTCCGCGCGCTCGGCTGGCTCCTGACGCTGCTGGTCCTGGGCAGCCTGTGGTTCGGCTTGGGCACCGACGACTGCGTTCACGACAAGTCCGGCCGCTTCGTGGCGAGCGGCCCCCGCTGCGTGGTGAACCAGC
Source organism: Amycolatopsis sp. DG1A-15b (assembly GCF_030285645.1). GTDB lineage: Bacteria > Actinomycetota > Actinomycetes > Mycobacteriales > Pseudonocardiaceae > Amycolatopsis. The sequence continues at coordinate 7,947,575 of NZ_CP127296.1, read as the reverse complement.
AGGACACGGGGCTGCAGTGGAACCCGGTGATCTACACGGCGGACCTGCTGGTCCCGATCGTGGACTTCGGCAACAAGTCGAGGTGGTACATGCACGGCCCGGACAACTGGGTGGCGGCGGGCTTCACGGCCTCGGGCTGGATCCTCGCGACCACCGTGGCGGCCGGCGTGAGCCGCATGCTGCGCCGGGAGAACTGAGCCGGGCCCGGCTCGAGACCCCCAAACCAGCCCCCACCCTCTCCCGGGGGGCGTCCCCAGGTCCAGTCTACCGGCGGGGTCCGACAAGCCCGGCCGTAACAGCGTTTCCGGCCCTGGCTGTCCACATCACCCTCCCGTCATCCACAGCCGGGTATCCGGCGGTCAGTGACCTCGGCAAGCGGGCCTCCGTCGGTGCGAAGTTCCGCGGTCGCAACCGGCGCGGGTTCCGGCGGTGGAGCACGCTGTCCACCATCACCGACGCCGAGCCCGGGCGGCGGTTCGGCTTCGAGGTCACCTCGGTCGCGGGATTGCCCGTCGCGCGCTGGCAGTACGACTTCGAACCCGCCCGCGACGGGTGTGTCGTCGTCGAAAGCATGTGGGAGCGGCGGCCGGGGTGGTTCAAGGTCGCGAGCTCGACCGTGACCGGGGTCTGGGACCGCGAACAGGCCAACACCGCCAACATCGCCGCCACCCTGGCCCGGCTGAAGCGGGCCGCCGAAGCTAGTCGATGAAGCGGGACCAGAACGGGATGTAGCGGGGGCCGTCCGGTGGGGCCGTGCTGATCCCGCCCGTCGCGAACTCGCGGTGCAGGTAATCGCGCAGGTCACTGCCGTAGACGATGATGTCCGTCTGGTACACCGACAGCACCGGGTAGCCCACCGTGCCGGCCAGGCCGGGCAGATATCGGTGCCCGCACACCGGCACCAGCTGCGGCACGTCGGCCAGGCGCCGCCGGGCTTCGCGGACGGCGTCCTCCGGGCCGACCGGGCGCGTGCCCCAGTCCGGCAGCCAGAAGCCGTTGTGCTCGACGTCGTACAGCACGCCGTCGACCGGCCATGCCAAACGTTTGCGCAGCTGCTCGGCGTTGCCGCAGCGCCAGTCGGGCCAGCGGTCGCCGATCGGGACGCCGGCGGCCAGGAACGTCCGGTGGTCCGCGGCGAAGCGGAAGCCGAACCGGCGCTCGACGTCGTCGAGCTCGGTTTCGCTCAGCCCGGGACGCACGGGTTCCCGGAGGTTCTCCTGCAGGTGCCGCGCCTCCTCCGGAGTGAGGGCGCCGGCCGGTTGGACGGGGGTCATGGCCCGAGCCTAAGCGGCGGCTCACCCGCCCGCGCGTCCTTTTTCGCGCCGACCTGGGAGGTCCACTACGAGGTGAGTTTGTTCTCTCATCGGGCGGACCGCGGAACAGAGCGTGAGCGCGTGTAGTTCACTCATGCCGTGACTTCTCCACGACCGCAGAGCCGCGTGCGCGCCCCCGAGCTGCGCGGCGACGTCTGGCTGAACACCGGCGGCCGCCCGATCACCCTCGCCGAGCTGCGCGGCCGCGTCGTGCTGCTGGACTTCTGGACCAGTGGCTGCATCAACTGCCTCCACGTGCTCGACGAGCTGCGTCCGCTGGAAGCCGAGTTCGCGGACGTGCTGGTCACCATCGGTGTCCACTCGCCGAAGTTCCTGCACGAGGGCGAGCGCGCCTCGATCGAGGCCGCGGTCCGCCGCTACGAGGTGCACCACCCGGTGGTCAACGACCCCGAGATGGAGCTGTGGTCGCAGTACGCGGTGCGCGCGTGGCCGACGCTCGTCGTCGTCGATCCCGAGGGGTACGTCGTGCACGTCGCCGCGGGCGAAGGGCACGAAGAGGCGCTTCGCCGCGTCATCGCGGACCTCGTGAAGAAGCACGAAGCCAAGGGGACGCTTCGCCGCGGCGGCAGCCCGTACGTGCCGGTCGAGGAGCAGCCCGGCGAGCTGCGGTTCCCGAGCAAGGCCGTCGCCACCGCCGAGGGGCGCGTCCTGGTCGTCGACACCGGGCACCACGCCATCGTCGAGTTCGCTTCGGACGGCGAGACCGTCATCCGCCGCTTCGGCAGCGGGGCCCGCGGGAGCCAGGATGGTCCGTTCGACATCGCGACCTTCACCGAGCCGTCGGGCATCGCCCTCCTGCCGTACGACATCGCCGAGCGCGTCGGCTACCACGCCGTCGTCGCCGACACGGCCGGCCACCGGCTGCGCGGCCTCGACCTGATCACCGGCGAGGTGACGACGGTCGCCGGCACCGGCGCGCAGTGGCGCAACGGGCCGGACTCGGGCAAGGCCGCCGAGGTCGACCTCACCAGTCCGTGGGACGTGGCCTGGTGGGGACCGGCCGGCGGGGTCGTCGTCGCCATGGCGGGCAACCACACGCTGAGCGTGTTCGACCCGGTCGGCGGCACCATCCGCCGCTTCGCCGGGACGACCGTCGAAGGCCTTCGCGACGGCGACGCCGGCGAAGCGTTCTTCGCGCAGACGTCCGGCCTGGCCGTGGACGGCGACAAGCTGTGGCTCGTCGACGCGGAGACGTCGGCGCTGCGCTGGATCGAGCCCGACGGCGAGTCGTTCACCGTGCAGACCGCGATCGGCGTCGACCTGTTTTCCTTCGGCCACACCGACGGCCCGGCCGACCAGGCGCTGCTCCAGCACCCGCTGGGCCTCGCCGTGCTGCCCGGCGACAAGATCGCGATCGCCGACACCTACAACGGCGCGGTTCGCCGCTTCGACGTCTTCACCCGCCAGGTGACCACGATCGCCACCGGGCTCGCCGAGCCGCAGGGCCTGCTGCTGCACGACGGCGAACTGCTCGTCGTCGAGTCCGCGGGCAACCGCATCGGCCTGCTCCCGACGACCGAGCCGACGCTCGTCACCGGCGACGCGCACGCGGTCCGCCGCCCGCCGACGGTGCTCGCCCCCGGCGAGATCGACTTTTCGGTGGTGTTCACGGCCCCGCCGGGCGAGAAGCTGGACGACCGCTTCGGCCCGTCGACGCGGCTCGAGATCAGCGCGTCGCCGCCATCGCTGCTGGCCGACGGCGGCGGGACCGGCACGGACCTGACCCGCAAGATCCGCCTGGCCCCGGGGGTTGCGGAGGGTGTGCTGCAGGTCGTCGCCCAGGCCGCGAGCTGCGATGACGGCGGCGAGCACCCGGCGTGCCGGATCACCCGCCAGGATTGGGGCGTCCCGGTCCGGATCGAAGACGGCGGGATCCACGAATTGAGCCTGGTCATGGCCGGGCAGCCCCGGACCGACGGGTAACATGCACGCCGTGTCTGACGGGCCGAAACTCGAAATCCAGATGCTGCACGACCGGGTACTCGTGCGGCTGTCGCCGGAAGAAGGGGAGCGCCGCAGCAGCGGCGGCATCGTGATCCCCGCAACGGCGCAGGTCGCGCGCCGGCTCGCCTGGGGTGATGTACTGGGCGTGGGCAACAGTGTGCGGAACGTCAAGACCGGCGACCGCGTGCTCTTCAACCCGGAGGACCAGCTCGAGGTCGAGATCCAGGGCGAGGGGCACCTGGTGATGCGCGAACGCGACATCCACGCGGTGGCGATGGAGCGCACCGAGCACGGGACGGGGCTCTACCTGTAGGTCGGGTCCCGCGAAAGGCAGGCGCGTGGCAGACGAAGAGGTACGCGAGGGCGCGGAAACGCTCGAAGCCGACCGCGCTCATGCGCCGGCCGAGCCCGGAACGGCCGAAGCAACGGCGGCCGAGGTGTGGCCCGACGCCGAGCAAGAGCTACCGGCGACCGAGCAGACCACCGCGGCGGCTGCGGCGGAACTGGTGATCGAGCCGCCGCCCGCGCCGGTTGAGTCGCCGCCCGCGCTGGCTGGCCCGCCGCCTGCGCCGGTTGAGTCGCCGACCGTGGCCGAACCGCCTGCAGCGTCTGCCGAGCTGGTCAGCGATGCGGTGCTCGAGTGGCCCTCAGCGGCTGACCTGCCGCCCGTGGCCGAGCCGCCCGGCGATGCGGTGCTCGAGTGGCCCTCAGCGGCCGGCCCGCCGACCGTGGCCGAATCACCTGCGGCGGCCGTTGGCGTTGTGGCCGAGCCCGCGACCGAAGTCGTGCCCGCTTGGCCGCCCGTTGTCGCCGCTCCCGTTCCGGGCAGTGGCGCCGGGACGACCGATCTCTTCTCCGATGACCTGCTCGGCGAGCTCCTCGAGATCCCCACGCCACCCCCGGCGCCGGAGACGCCCGCCCGGAAGCTGCGCAAGGGCCTTGCGTGGACCATGATGTCCATCGGGCTCGCCCTTGGTCTCTTTGTCATCCTCTACGCCATCGATCTCGCCGTCAGCGCCGGGGATGTGCCGCGCGGGGTGACCGTGGCCGGCGTCGAGGTCGGAGGGCTCAGCCATGCCGAAGCCGAAGCCAAGCTGCGGAAAGAACTCGAGCCGCGGCTGATCCGGCCCGTTGTCGTGCACGGTGGGGATGTGCAGGCCGAACTCGTGCCCTCGCAGTCCGGGCTCGGGCTCGACTGGCCGAACACGCTCGGCCTCGCCGGGCACCAGCCGCTCAGTCCGATCACGCGGATCATGTCCTTCTTCACCAGCCGCGAGGTCGGGGTGGCCACGCGCACCGACCAGAACCAGATCACCCAGGCCGTGCGCGAGCTGGCCGAGGGCAGGCTGAACCACCCCGCCACCGAAGGCACGGTCGGGTTCACCCCCATCGCGGGCAGCGACGGCGGGGTCACCGCCCACCCCGTCCTGCCGCGGCAGGGCCAGCAGCTGACCGACCTGGCCGGCGCCGTGCACACCGTCACCGACCACTGGCTCGACCCCGGCGGGGTCAAGCTTTCCATGGCGATCACGCCCGTGCGGGCGACCGCCGCCGGGGTGCAGGCCGCGTGGCAGCAGATCGTCGTGCCCGCCGTCGCGAAACCGGTCGTCGTGCACGGCGAAGGCAAGGACGTTCCGCTGAAGCCCGCGACGATCGCGGCGTCGTTCCAGTTCGCCGTGGTCGAAGGCGGGGCCGTCGAGGTCCGGATCGACCAGGGCAAGCTGCAGGCGGCCCTCAAGGACCCGCTCGCGAGCACCGAGACCGACGGCAAGGACGCGCAGGTCGTCTTCACCGGCGACCAGCCGGCGGTCGAGCCCTCCGAAGACGCCCGCAAGGTCGACTGGGAGAAGACCTTCCTCCCCCTGATCGACGTGCTCAAGAAGACTGACGGACGAGATCTCCCGGTCGTCTACAGCGCGTCCGCACCCAGCGTGACCACCGACGCCGCCAACGCGCTCGGCATCAAAGAGGTCGTCGGCGAGTTCACCACCGGCGGCCTGACCGGCCCCGCCGCGACGAACAACCGGACGCTCGCCGCCCGCGTGTCCGGCACGATCGTCAAGCCCGGCGAGACGTTCAGCCTCGGCGGCCGCTCCGGCCCGCGCACCGCGGCCGCCGGCTACGTGGCCGCCCCGGTCGACGAGGACGGCATCGGCCCGTCCGTGGTCGGCGGCGGCGTCTCCCAGCTGGCGTCCACTTTGTACAACGCCGCCTACCTCGCCGGCCTGGCCGACGCCGGCCACCTGGAGCACGACCACTACCTCGACCGCTACCCCGTCGGCCGCGACGCCAAGGCCGTCAACGCCGACGGCAGCCCCGTGGAGCTCAAGCTGACCAACGACGCGGCGACCGGCATCGCCATCCAGGCCACCGTTTCCGGCGACTCGGTGACCGTCCGGATCTGGGGCACCCGGCACTTCCGCGTCGAGAGCCAGACCGGAGCGCAGACGCCCGGCGACCCGCCGCCGATCCAGTTCGGCTCCGGCGAGGCCGGCTCGTGCCAGCCCTCGATCGGTTCTTCCGGCTTCAGCGTCACCGACACGCGCGTGCTCTACGACCTCGCGAGCGGCACCGAGCTCCGGCGGACGTCGCACACGGCGACCTACGGGCCGCGCCCGACCCTTCTCTGTTGAGTTGTCAGCGAAGGACCATGCACCCCGCCTCCTCGAAGTCGCGCAGCCACGCCGGCTCCCGGAGCTGCTTGTTCCACCGCAGATCCAGCTTGTCCAATTTGGACAACCCAGCCAGTGACGCGGGCAGTGTCGTCAACTGGTTCTCCCGCAGGTCGAGCTGACGCAGCTCACTCAGCAAGCCGATCGACGCCGGCAGCGAGGTGAGCCGGTTGCCGCGCAGGTGCAGCTCCCGCAACGCACCGAGCGCCCCGATCGACTCGGGCAGCGCGGCCAGCTCGTTGCGGTACAGCCGGAGTTCACGCAGCGCCGCGAACCCCGAGAGGTCCGGCGGCAGCGCGGTGAGCCGGTTGTCCGTGCACCCCAGGTACCGCAGCTTTCCCAGCCGGCACCAGGCATCCGGGAACTTCGTCAGCCGGTTGTCGCTGATGTACAGGTACTCGGTGAGCCCGGCCAGCTCGCCCAGCTCGTCCGGCAGTGAGTCGAACCGGTTGTGCGCCAGGTCGAGCGTGTGCAACGACGTCAGCGCCGAGATGCCCGGCGGCAGCGAAGAAATCCGGTTCGCCGCCAGGTTCAGCACGCGCAGCCCGGTCAGCGACCACAGCGACCCGGGCACCTCCGAGATCGAGTTCTTGTACAGATCCAGCCGGGTGACGCCGTCCGGCAGCGCAGGCACCGACGTCAGCCCCTGATCGCTCAGGTCCGCGTACGTCACGACGCCTCCCGCCGGGTCAGGGGCAGCAACGCCCACGTCGCCCTGTCGTCCGGAGTGGACACCTGGATCCGCAGGCCCGGCGCTTCCGAGACCGCCAGCTCGGTCAGCCGGAGGCGCATCCGGCCCGCCCGCGGGTGCTGGAACTCCCGCAGCCGCGGCCGCGGTTCCGCCACCTCGTGCCGCGCCCACAACGCGGCGAACTCCGGGCACAACGCCGACAGGCGCCGGATGTCCTCTTCCCAGACCGGGTCACCGACGTGCCTGCCGTATTCGGCCCGCATCCGCGCGACCATGTGCGGGACCTCCTCGTCGTAGTTCAGCAGCATCCGCCGCGCGTTCGGCTCGGTCACGCAGCACCACAACAGGTTCTTGTGCAGGCACGGCAGGCTGTGCCACTCCCAGAACAGCTCCTCCTGCGCCGCGTTCGACGCGAGGATGTCGAACCGGCCGTTGATCACGGTGGCCGGCAGCGGATCGAGCGCGCGCAGCACCTCGCGCACCGTGTCCGGCACCACCTCGACCGACGACGGCAGCCGGGACGGCGTCAGCTCCGCCAGCCGGTACAGGTGTTCCCGCTCGGGGTGGTCCATCCGCAGCGTGCGCGCCACCGCGTCGAGCACCTGCGCGCTCGCGTTGATCGGCCGTCCCTGCTCCAGCCACGTGTACCAGGTGACGCCCACGCCGGCGAGCAGCGCGACCTCCTCCCGCCGCAACCCGCTCGTGCGACGGCGCACGCCGGGCGGCAGCCCGACCTCTTCGGGGCCGATCCGCGCCCGGCACGCCTTGAGGAACTGGCCGAGTTCCTCCCGGCGGCTCGTGTGGACCTGCGCTGACGTCATGCGGAACATGGTGCCCGAGGGGTACGACAATTTCCGTTGAAAGCAGGTGCTCCCAGTACCAGCACCACCAGGCTCTCTCCGCCCACAACCGAAGAACCCCAAGGTCAGGGGCATGACACTGACCACCCCTGCCCCGGCCACCCCGGACCGGGCCGCCCGGCCGGACCGGCGGCCGTGGTTCATGCTCGCCGTCCTGCTGCTCGGCCAGTTCATGGCGCTGCTCGACGTCACCGTCGTGAACGTCGCCATGACCGACATCCGCACCGACCTGCACGCGTCCGGCGCCGCGCTGCAGCTCGTCGTTTCCGGCTACACCGTGGGCTACGCGATGCTGCTGATCACCGGCGCCCGGCTCGGCGAGCTGTTCGGGCGCCGACGGCTGTTCGTCACCGGCGTCGTCGCCTTCACCGTCTGCTCGCTGGGTTGCGGCTTCGCGCCGGACCCGGTGACGCTCATCGTCGCGCGGATCGCCCAGGGCGCCGGCGCCGCACTGATGATGCCGCAGGTCATCAGCGTCATCCAGGCGCAGTTCAGCGGTCCGGCACGCGCCAAGGCGCTCAGCGCGTACACCGCGGTCATCTCGGTCGCGTTCGTGTCCGGCCAGGTGCTCGGCGGCGTGCTCGTCGGCGCGGACCTCTTCGGCACGGGCTGGCGGCCGATCTTCCTGGTGAACGTGCCGATCGGGGTGCTCGTCGCCGCGCTCGCCCTGCGGCTGGTGCCCGGCGGCGCGGCGAAGGCGGGCCGCCGGCTCGACCTCGCCGGCCTCGCGCTCGCCGTGCCCGCCGTGGTGCTCGTCGTGCTGCCGCTGGTCCTCGGGCACGAAACCGGCTGGCCGGTGTGGACGTTCGTCTCGCTCGCGGCAGGCTTGCTGCTGGCGGTGCTGTTCGTGGTCGTGGAACGCCGGGTGCGCGACCCGCTGGTCAACCTCGGCGTGCTGCGGGTCCGCGGTGTCGCACCGGGACTGGCCGCGCTGGCCACCGGTGTGGCGTCCTACGGCGGGTTCCTGTTCTGCGTCGCCTTGCACCTGCAGGCGGGCCTCGGGGAGACGGCGCTGGCCGCCGGGCTCACCATGGCACCCGGTGGGGTGGTTTTCGGTGTGTGCGGATTCTTCTGGCACAAACTGCCCGTGCGCGTCCACGCGGCACTGACGCCGTGCGGCTACGTGGGGTCGGCGGTCGCGTATGCGTTGCTGGGGTTGAGCCTCGAGGACGGTGGAAGCGGCGGCGCGCTGTTCTTCGCCGCGCTCCTGCTGTTCGGCCTTTCCATGGGCTTGGCGTTCGGGTCCCTGATGGCGCACGCGCTGACCCACGTCCCGCTCGAAAGCGCGGCGGACGCCAGTGGCCTGCTCACGACGACGTTGCAGCTGGGCCAGGTCGTCGGGGTGGCGACGTTCGGGAGTCTCTTCTTGACGCTTGCCGGCGGTTCGTCGGCGCACGCCATCACCACGACGATGACCTGGGCCGCGGCCCTGCTGCTGGTGGGCGCCGGGTTCGCCGTCGCGCTCGCCCGCGTGTCGGCCCGGCGGTAGCCACGGAAAAGCCCGGCCGGTTCACCCGAAGGTGGACCAGCCGGGCTGGTTCCTGGGGTTACCGGGTTACACCACGTCGGCCGTACGCGCCCGCGGCGATGCTGACACCGATCGCGGCCAGCACGACCTGGGTGAGGATCTCCAGCCAGTCGATGCCGTCCGTGTGGGCGTAGCCGAGGCCACGCGCGATGGCCGTACCGATGAAGGCGGCGATGATACCGATCACGATGGTCAGCCAGATCGGGATGTTCTGCTTGCCGGGAGCGAGCAGCCGGCCCAGAACGCCGATGATCAGCCCGACGACGATGGCGCTGATGATGCCGGCGACAGTCATCACTATCTCCTCTCGGTGGTCGCGGGTCCGGCCACTCGGTCCCGCGAACTCGGAGACGGAATGCCCCGGCGGGATGACCTCGAAACGCCGGAAGGGCCCCTTCCGGGTGGAAGGGGCCCTTCGGCGGAACACGTTGATCAGAACGCGGCTTCGTCCAGCTCCATGAGTGCGTTGTCGGCGGCTTCCACGATGGCGCGGCGGGCGGTCAGCTCCGGCAGCACCTGCTTCGCGAAGAACGAGGCCGAGGCGATCTTGCCCTCGTAGAACGGGGTGTCCTTGGCGGACGCGCCCACGTCGAGCTTGCCGATCGCGACCTCGGCGTGCTTGAGCAGCTGCCAGCCGATGAGCAGGTCGCCGACCGACATCAGCAGGCGGACCGTGTGCTGGCCGACCTTGTTGATGCTCTGCGAGTCCTCCTGGGACGCCGTCAGGTAGCCGATCAGCGAGCCGAGCATGCCCTGGGTGTCCTCGAGGGCCTGCTTGAGCAGCGCACGCTCGTTCTTGAGCCGGCCGTTGCCCGCCTCGGACTCGATGAACTTGGTGATCTCCCCGGCGACGAAGGCCAGCGACTGGCCCTTGTCGCGGACGATCTTCCGGAAGAAGAAGTCCAGTGACTGGATCGCCGTGGTGCCCTCGTACAGCGAGTCGATCTTGGCGTCACGGATGTACTGCTCGATCGGGTAGTCCTGCAGGAAGCCGGACCCGCCCAGCGTCTGCAGCGACTGCACGAGCTGCTCGGTGGCCCGCTCGGAGCCGACGCCCTTGACGATCGGCAGCAGCAGGTCGTTGACGCCGTGCGCGAGCTTCTGGTCGCCCTCGCCGGTCCACAGCTGGTCCTGGAACGACGCCGTGTAGAGGTACACCGCGCGGAGGCCCTCGGCGTAGGCCTTCTGGAGCATCAGCGAGCGGCGGACGTCCGGGTGGTGCGTGATGGTGACGCGCGGGGCGGCCTTGTTCAGCATGTTCGGCAGGTCGGCGCCCTGGACGCGCTCCTTGGCGTACTCGAGCGCGTTGAGGTAACCCGTCGAGAGCGTCGCGATGGCCTTCGTGCCGACCATCATCCGGGCGTACTCGATGACCTGGAACATCTGCGCGATGCCGTCGTGCACCTCGCCGAGCAGCCAGCCCTTGGCCGGGGTGCCGTGCTGGCCGAAGGTCAGCTCGCAGGTCGTCGAGGCCTTGATGCCCATCTTGTGTTCGACGTTCGTGACGTAGGCGCCGTTGCGCTCGCCCAGCTCGCCGGTCTTGGAGTCGAAGTGGAACTTCGGGACGAGGAACAGCGACAGGCCCTTGGTGCCCGGCTTGGTCTCGATGCCGGGACCTTCGGGGCGAGCGAGCACCAGGTGCATGATGTTTTCGCTCATGTCGTGCTCGGCCGAGGTGATGAACCGCTTCACGCCGTCGATGTGCCAGGAGCCGTCCTCCTGCTTGGTGGCCTTGGTGCGGCCCGCGCCGACGTCGGAGCCGGCGTCCGGCTCGGTCAGCACCATCGTGGCGCCCCAGGCCCGGTCGATCATGATCTGGGCCCAGTGCTTCTGCTCTTCGGTGCCGTTCTTGTTCACGATCATGGCGAAGTTCGGGCCCGCCATGTACATGAACAGCGGGGCGTTCGCGCCCAGGATGAGCTCGGACGCCGCCCACTGGACGGTCGGCGGAAGGCCGAAGCCGCCGAGGTCGTTGGTCAGGCCGAGGCGCCACCACTCGCCGTCCAGGAGCTGCTTGTAGCTCTTCTTGAAGGACTCGGGGATCTTGACGCTGAAGGTCTTCGGGTCGTACACGGGCGGGTTGCGGTCGGCGTCGGCGAAGGACTCGGCGAGCGGGCCGGTCGCGAGCTTGTTCAGCTCGGACAGCACCCCGCGGGCGGTCTCTTCGTCGGATTCGGCGAGCACACCCTTGCCCAGGCGCTCCTGCACGCCGAGTACCTCGAAGAGGTTGAACTCCAGGTCTCGGACGTTGCTCTTGTAGTGGCCCATGTCGTCACTCCAATGTGTTCGGCTCCCCGGCCGGGCACATATTCGCCTTACTCGCCGGTAACTTCAGGATATTACCTGCGGGTAACTGGAGCAAGCAGATCCGCACTTCCGAGTAGCCGAAATCCACCCGAATGTTGCCTTCCGCCTGGGAAAGGGCGGTCAGCGGCTACCGGGGATCGCCGTTGTGTCCGCCGTCACGGGGACGTGCCCGTCCTCGGGGCGCGCGATCAGGATCCCGCCGCGGAAGGCGATCGTCACCGCGTGTGTCCGGTCTCGGGCGGAAAGCTTGCGCAGGATGCTCTTCACGTGGGTCCGGACGGTCTCGACCGACAGGAACAGCAGCTTCGCGATCGCCGAGTTTTCGAGCCCCTCGGCGACCAGCTGGAGCACCTGGTACTCGCGCCTGGACAGCGGCATCGCGCCGCGTGCCGCCGGCGGGCTGTCGTGGGCGAGGTCGCCCTTCGGGGCGGTCGCCCGCTTCGGCCGGGCGGTCAAGGCGGCCAGCGCCGGGTCGATGTAACGGCGTTCGCTGTGCGCGCGCCGGATCGCTTCGGCGAGCCGCCGTGAATCGATCGACCGCGGCACGATCGCGTGCGCGCCGGCGGCGATCGCGGCCGCGAGGTACTGCTGCGTGCGATTCGCGTCACGGATCAGGATGACCAGGAGCAGCGCCGGGTCGCCGGCGTTGAGCAGTTTGGTCAGGTGGCAGTTCGGGTCGAGTGCCGAGTCCAGGAGGACGACGTCCGGCTTGACCTGCTCGCACAGCTGCAGGGCCGCGTGGTGGCTGGCGGCTTGCCCGGCCCAGTGCAGTCCCTGGTTGCGGTGCACGAGCGCGGCGAGGCCGTCGCGGAAGATCGGCACGGGATCGACGACCGCCACGCCGAGGCTGCGCCCGCCGGGTCCGGCGGGCCCTGTGGGCCTGCGGGTGGGCTCGATGCCGTGCATCGCGGGCCTCCGTCTCTGCGCGGTCGCTCCCGGGTGCCGGACGTCTCCGGCACCGTCCGGTTCCCTGCTTGGACCGGCCGGAAGTGACTCTTCCTGCTTGGTACGAGTCGCGATTGCGCAGCTCATGACGCCAAATCCCCCTCATGGCCCAATCCGCCGGTCACAGCAAACTTTCCGTAGAAGTCGATCATGGGGCGGTGGCGCGGCCGGGGTGAGAAGGACCTGATGGGGCAGTCGGCGCTACTGAGGGTGGCCCGGAGCGCGTTCAACGATTTCGACAGTCATCCGATGCCGCCCGAAGCCGGGCGAACTCGGCCGCCAGCCCGGCCGGTGTCCAGTGCGCGTTGAGGCCGCTCGGGTTCGGCAGCACCCACACCTGCGTGTCGCCGATCCGGTGTTCCTGTGGGCCGACTCGCGCCTTGGGGAAGCCGAACGCGGTCCGGTAGGCGGTGATCCCGACCACGGCCAGCCACCGCGGCCGGTACTCGAGCACCTTGGCGACCAGTAGTTTTCCGCCTTTGCGCAGCTCGTCGTCGGTCAGTTCGTCGGCTCGGGCGGTGGTCCGGGCGACGACGTTCGTGACGCCGAGGTGGAGGTCGAGCAGCTGGTCCTGCTCGCTGGGGTCGTACAGCCGCGGGGTGAAGCCGCCCTTGTGGAGTGCGGGCCAGAAGCGGTTGCCGGGGCGCGCGAAGTGCCGGCCGACCGCGCCGGAGTAGAGGCCGGGGTTGATGCCGCAGAAGAGGACGTCGAGACCGGGGGCGATGACGTCGGGGATGGTGGCGTTGTGCGCCGCGGCCAGCTGGTCCTTCGTGGGTCGGGTGCTCACCCGTCCAGTTTCCGGCACGCTCGGGTTCGCCGCCCTCGTCGCGTGGGGTAGCGAATTCACCACGAACCTGCGTAACCTGTGTGATCTCCCGCACAGCGCCGTACCGAGGAGGATTTCGTGCAGCTTCCGATCGTCCTCGGACTGGTCGCGCTGGTCTTGGCCGTCGCCGCGCTCGTTGTCGTCCTGGAAGACCGGCGGGCCGCCAAGCGGGCCGCGCTGCAGCGGAAAGCCCGGCTAGCGCGTCTCGGCGAGGTGGACCCGCTCGCTCCGGGCCGGCTGCACGTCGACCGTTGAACGCCGGAGCGTCAGCAGCAGCGCCCCGAACACCCAGCCGGCGACGGCGCCGAACGTGTTGTTCATGAGGTCGTCGACGTCGAAGATCCGGTAGGCGTACGGCGCCGTGCCGAAGTTCGCCGTGAGCTGGGTGAGCTCGATGAGCAGTGACGCCGTGAAGCCGATCAGCGCGGTGCCGGTCAGGCCGCGGCGCCACAGGATCCGCGCGAACACCCCGAGCGGCACGAACAACAGGAGGTTCAGGCACGCCTGCTGGAACGTCTGCGTGAGGAACCACTGCCCACCGTGCTTGAGCAGCTCCGTGTGGATGTCGGCGATCCACTGGAACGGGTGCAGCTGCACGGTCTGGCCGAGCCGGCGGGTGCCGGGGCCCGGCAGCGGCAGGAAGACGACCGCGAGCGTCATGCAGCCGTAGAGCAGCACCGCCGCCGTGGTCGCGATGCCGCGCAGCCGCAGGCCGCCGTGCCGGGCGAGCTGGGTGATCAGCTGCGGCACCAGCACCACGGCCCACAGCGCGAGGAAGGCGATGAAGCCGTACTGCAGGGCTGTGACCTGTGCGTTCGTCATGCCACCGACGTTATGGATCTTGCCCCCGGTGCCGCTTCGGTCGAAGAGCCCGACGGCCCGGACTCACCATCGGCCACTCGGCCGACCCGCCCGCGGCCGATCGGCGGGCCGTGGGTGATCGAAGTCATGCCGGCGTAACCGGATGCTGCTTGCGCCGATACGGGAATGCGCACGACGCTCGGCACGTCGGGCTCTATGCAGGCAACGAAAGGAACGCTCATGGCACCGGTCCGGGTCGGCATCGTCGGGCTCAGCGCGAACGGCGGCTGGGCCGCGACCGCGCACGTGCCCGCGCTGGCCGCGGTGGACGGCTACGAACTCCGCGCGCTCGCCGGCAGCAGCGCCGAGTCGGCGCGGGTGGCCGGCGAGAAGTACGGCGTGCCGCTGACCTTCGGCCACGCCGGGGAACTCGCCCGGCACCCGGAGGTCGACCTCGTGGTGGTCGCCGTGAAGGTGCCGCAGCACCGGGCGCTCATCGAGCCCGCGCTCGCCGCGGGCAAGCAGGTGCTGAGCGAGTGGCCGCTGGGCGTGAGCCTCGCCGAAACCGAGGTGCTGGCCGAAGCCGCCCGGGAGAAGACGACCGCGGTCGGCCTGCAGGGACGGTCCGCGCCCGCGTTGCGCTACCTGCGCGACCTCATCAAGGACGGCTACGTCGGTCGCGTGCTTTCGACGTCGCTGATCGCTTCGGGCGCGAATTGGGGCCCATCCGTGCGGGCCGGCCGCGACTACCAGCTGCACCCCGCGGGCGGGGCGACGATGCTGACCATCCCGTTCGCGCACACCGTCGACGCGCTGGCCATGGTCCTCGGCGGCTTCGCCGAGCTCTCGGCGACGATGGCGACCGTCCGGCCGCGGGTGCGCGACGAGGTCACCGGCGAGTCCGTCGAGATGACCGCACCGGACCAGATCGCGGTGACCGGCGTGCTGACCGGAGGCGCCGTCGCGTCGCTGCACCTGCGTGGCGGGACGTCGCCGGCCACGGACTTCCACTGGGAGATCAACGGCACCGAGGGCACGCTGGTCGTCGAGGCGGCGGACCCGCTGTTCTGGATCGCCAAGCTGACCCTGCGCGGCAGCCGGACCGGCACCCTGGAAAAGCTCACCGTGCCCGCGCGGTACGAGCTGCCGCAGCTGGCCGGCCGCAGCGCCGAACCCTCGTACAACGTGGCACACGCGTACGCCCGGCACCTCAAGGGCGACCTGCCGGACTTCGCGCACGCCCTGCGCGTGCACCGCGTGCTCGACGCCGTCCAGCGGTCGGCCGACGCCGGGACCCGGATCCAACCGGACGCAGAGTAACTGTTACTGGCGGTTGTAGATTTTCCGCTACTCGCGTCTTACGCTCGGATCATGGACGACGTTGTCTACGACCGTGCGGGCCGGGGCGAGCCACTGGTGCTGATCCACGGCATCGGCCACCGCCGCCAGGCGTGGGCGCCGGTGTTCCCGCTGCTCACGGCCCATCGCGACGTCATCGCCGTCGACCTGCCCGGCTTCGGCGAGTCGCCCGAGCCGTCCGGCGGGTACGGCATCGAGCCTGCGCTGGTGATGTTCAAGGAGCTCTTCACCGACCTCGGGCTCGACCGGCCGCACGTCGCCGGCAACTCGCTCGGCGGCCTGCTGTCGCTGGCCCTCGGGCAGGCCGGCTTGGTCCGCAGCGTCACGGCGCTGTCGCCGGCCGGGCTGTGGAACCGGACCCAGAAGATGTACGCGATCGCCACCCTCAAAGCCCACCGGGCCCTGGCGCAGCGCACGCCACCGCACGTCGTGCGCCGCATCGCCGCGAGCGCGTCCGGGCGGCGCGCGCTGACCGGGATGATCGTCGGGCGGCCCGAGCTGCAGACACCCGACACCGTCGTCGAGGACGCGCACGCCCTCGCCACCGCGCCGGGCTTCGAGCCCACCGCCGCGCAGTCCCGGGGCGACTTCCGCTTCACCGGACCCGTCACCGATGTCCCGGTGACGATCGCCTGGGCCGAGCGCGACCGGATCCTGGCCCGCCCACGCGTCGCCGACCTGCGGAAAGTCGCCCCGCACGGGGTGTTCCGGCTGCTACCGGGCTGCGGGCACGTGCCGATGAACGACGACCCGGAACTCGTCGCGCGGGTGCTGCTCGACGGGAGCCGTTAGGTGACGTTCGCTTTACGTCCGTCTTTTGACCCTGGTAGGTGACTGCTTCGCGAGGCAGAATCCTCCGCCGTGCGCCCGTTCGGGGACCTGGGGCGCGAATCGGAGGAAGAACACTCATGAGGCTTTCGACCCGGCTCGCGGTGTTCGCCGCGGCCGCGCTGGCGACCACGGCGGTGACCACCGCACCCGCGTCCGCGGGCCAGCGCCCGGATCCCACCACCGACGTCCGGATCATCGGGTTCAACGACCTGCACGGCAACCTGGAGCCGCCGTCGGGCTCCAGCGGGCGCGTGGTGCAGTCGGACGGGACCACTGTGGACGCCGGCGGGGCCGCCTACCTGGCCACGCACGTGAAGCAGCTGCGGGCGCAGGTGGCCAACTCGTTCGTCGTGTCCGCCGGTGACAACATCGGCGCGTCGCCGCTGACGTCGGCGTTGTTCCACGACGAGCCGACCATCGACTTCCTGAACATGCTGGGCGTCTCCGCGTCCGTCGTCGGGAACCACGAGTTCGACGAGGGCTACAAGGAACTGCAGCGCATGCAGTTCGGCGGCTGCCACCCGACCGACGGCTGCCAGTTCGAGAAGACCTTCAAGGGGGCGAACTTCCCCTTCATCGGGTCCAATGTGTACTTCACCAACGGCCTGCCCGCGCTGTTGCCGTTCACCGTGAAGTTCGAGGGTGGCGTGCCGGTCGGCGTCATCGGCGCCACGCTGAAGGACCTGCCGTCCGTCGTCACGCCGGAGGCGATCAAGGGCCTGAAGTTCGGCGACGAGGTCGAGGCCATCAACCGCACGTCGAACCTGCTCGACTTCTTCGGCGTCAAGGCCCAGGTCGTGCTGATGCACCAGGGCGACGGCACCGAGGTCGAGGGCCCGAACGACTGCAAGCTGCGCCCCGGCCCGGCCGCCGCGATCGCGGCCGCGGTGACGCCGAAGGTCGACGCGTTCTTCACCGGGCACAGCCACCAGCAGTACAACTGCGTGATCAACGACCCGGCCGGCCAGCCGCGGCCGGTCATCCAGGGCTCGTCGTTCGGCAGGCTGCTGTCGGTGGTCGACCTGAAGATCAGCCGCAAGACGCGGGACGTCGTGCGCTCGCAGACCAAGGCCTTCAACGAGATCGTCACCCGCACGGTCATCCCGGACCCGGCCGTGGCCGCGCTGGTCGCCGACGCGAAGACCAAGTCGGCGCCGATCGCGAACAAGCAGGTCGGCACCATTACCGCCGACCTGCCGGCGGCGGGCAACGCGGCCGGCGAGTCCCCGCTCGGCGACGTCATCGCCGACGCGCAGCTCGCGGGCACGCAGTCGAACAACCCGGTCATCGCGATCACGAACCCGGGTGGCATCCGCGCCGACCTGACGTACAAGTCGTCCGCGAACGGCGAGGGTGACGGCGTGGTGACCTACGGCGAGGCGTTCACCGTCCAGCCGTTCTCGAACATCATGCAGACGATCACGCTGACCGGCGCGAACCTGAAGAACGTGCTGGAACAGCAGTGGACCGCGGCCGGCACGAAGATCCTTCAGATCTCGAGCTCGCTGCACTACAGCTACTCGGCGTCCGCGCCGATCGGCTCGCGGGTCTCGAACATCACGGTCAACGGCACGCCGGTCGACCCGGCGGCGACGTTCCGCGTGTCGGTGAACAACTTCCTCGCCGCCGGCGGGGACGGCTTCACCGAGTTCACCAAGGGCACGGACCTGTCGGGTGGCCCGGTGGACCTCGACGCCCTGATCGCCTACCTGGGTGCCCACCCGAACCTGGCCCCGCCCGCGGCGGACCGGATCACCCGCCTGCCGTAGTTCCCGTTTTTGCAAGACACCGGGTCGACAATGGATCCATGACGACCTGGGAAGACGTCGTGCGCCTCGCCTCCGGGCTGCCGGAGGTGGAGGCGTCGACCTGGTACCGCACGCCCGCGCTGAAGGTGGCGGGCAAGGGGTTCGCGCGGCTGCGCACCGAGGCCGAAGGCGGTCTGGTCGTGATGTGCGGGCACGACGAGAAGGCCGCGTTGCTGGATTCCGGCGACGCGGCCTTCTTCACGACCCCGCACTACGACGGGTACGGCTCGATCATCGTCGACCTGGACCGCGTGGACGTCGATCAGCTGCGAGAGCTGCTCGAAGAGGCGTGGCGGCTGAAGGCGCCCAAGCGGCTCACCACTTGAGCTCGCCCTTCAGCATGCTCATCAGGATCATGTCGTGGCGCTCGCCGTCGAGGCCGACGAACGCCTCGCGGTGCCGGCCCTCCTCGACGAAGCCGACCTTGCGGTAGACGTGCCGGGCGACCTCGTTCTCGGCGACGACCCACAGCGTGATCTGGTGCAGCCGCATGTTGTCGAAGCCGTACCGGCACATCAGGCGCAGCGCTTCGGTGCCGTAGCCGCCGCCCGCGCGGTACTCGGCGTCGCCGATGTAGACGTCCAGTGTGGCTTCACCGAGTTCGGGCTCGGCGTCGCGCAGGTCGATGAGGCCGATCAGCTTTCGCTCGGCCTTGGCCTCGATGCCGAGGACGACCTTCCCGTAGGTGTTCAGCGCGCGTTCCTCGCAGCGCTTCCGCACCTGGGCCAGCGACAGCGGGTGTTCGTTGACCATCCACCGGCCGACCTCGGGGTCGTAGGTCCACGGGTGCAGCCGTTCGGCGTCCTCCGGCTCCAGTGCGCGCAGCAGGACGAGTTCCCCCTCGATCATCTCTACTCCCGCTTCAGCACCAGAAAGTCGTTGACATCCAACAAGCCGAGGATCTGCCGGATCGGGACCGGCATGGCCCGTCGCGAATCATCGTGCACGAGCTCGGCGCCGCGCACGTGAATATTTTTCCGCCGGGTGACCAAGGTGCAGCCGCCGGCGGCCAGCACGTTCTTCACCCAGTCGGCGTCCGGCCCGTAGGTCAGCGCGGCGACGAAGCCGTCCTTTGTGCGGAACACGTTGATCGGCGTGCGGAACTCGCGGCCGGACTTCCGTCCCTTGTGGACGACCATGGCAAAGCCGGGCGCCCAGCCGGCGACGTGTCTGAGAACCTGGTTGGTCGCGACGCGGTTGAAGCGGGCGACTCGTTTGGAGAGCACCATGCGCCCATGATGATCCTCCTCGCGGCAGATATCAACAAATGATGAATTAACCGACCGGGTGACCCCGGCTCCCCGCCCGCACCGCACCGATGGTGGGATATGGCGCATGTCGACCGCATGGCCGCTGCGCCAGGACCCGGAAGGGCCGGTCATCATCGCGCTGGCTCTCGTGAACGACCCCGACGCGCTGGGCTTCGTCGTACTGGACGACGAGGACGACTGGTTCATCAGCGACGGCACCGAGCTGTCCGACGACGTGCTGGTCAATCGCGAGAGCTTCGGCAAGATGTCGCTGCGCGAAGCCGTCGAACTGCTGCCGCAGCTGGGTGCGCTGGCGGAGCTGCCGACCGGGATGGCCGCCGACTGGGACCCGGAGCGCCGCACGTGGCTGCTTTCGTCGGTGACCGGCTCCGACGACGAGGACGAGGACGTCCGGCTGCTCGCCCAGCGCCGCGCGGCCTGGGAGTACGAGGGCTCGCCGGACGACGAAGCCCAGATCAGCAGCGGCCTGACCGAGATCCCGACCGGCCCGCAGCAGCCGGTGCGCGCGGTCCGCCAGGTCGTCCGCGAGCAGGACGGCACGTGGCTGTTCGTCGGCTTCGAGGTCCCGGAAGCGGAGGACTTCGAGGTCGAGGGCCTGGAGCTGGAGCACGTGGCGAACCTGTACCCGGACGTGCGCAGCGTGCTCAAGGCCGCACCGGGCCAGGTGTACGACCGCGCCACGCCGGACTCCGACTGGGAGCTCGTCGAGGGTTAGACCTGGACGGGCAGGTGGAAGAGCCCGCGCGTGATCGGGCTCGGCCACCAGGTGAGCTCTTCTTCGGCGACGGCGAGCCGGGCCGCCGGAAGGCGCCTGAGCAGGGTCTCGAAGGCGATGTCGGCCTGCAGCCGGGCCAGGGCCGCGCCGATGCACAGGTGCGGTCCGGCGCCGAAGGCGATGTGCCGCCGTTCTCCGGCCCGCTGTCCCGGCCGGAAGGTGTCCGGCTCCGCGAAGACCGCGGGGTCGCGGTCGGCGGCCAGCACGGAAACGAGGATCGGGTCGCCCGGCCGCATGAGCCGGCCGCCGATCTCGACGTCCTCGGTGGGAAACCGCCAGGTCGCGTTCTGCAGCGGCGCGTGCAGCCGGAGCGTCTCCTCGATGACGGCGGCGCGGTGGGCGGGGTCGGTTCTTGCTTTTGCTGCTTCGCCGGGATGGGTCAGCAGGGCGAGCGCGCCGGTCGCGATCAGCCCCACGGTCGTCTCGTGGCCGCCGATCAGGATCAGGAACGCCGTCGACGTCACCTCGTCCGCGGAGAGCGTGCAGGTGGCTTCCTGGGCGACGAGGTCGCTGATCAGGTCGGTTCCGCGCGTCGTGCGCTTGGCCTCGACGACCTCGGTGACCAGCCGTTCCAGCACGTCGGTGGCTTCGCGGACCTTCGAACCGGCGGTGTCGTCGGCGGAGTCGATGACGAGCGACCACTCGTGCACGTCCTCGCGGTAGGACTCGGGCACCCCGAGCAGGTCGCAGATGATCGCGATCGGCAGCGGGTAGGCGAGGTCGGTGACGAGATCGCCGTGCCCGCGTGCTTCGACGGCGTCGATCAGCTCGTCGGTCACCTGCTGGGCACGCTCGCGCAAGTGCTGCATCCGGCGCGGGCCGAACGCGCCGGCACACGCGCGGCGCAACCGGGTGTGCTCAGGCGGATCGGAGTTGACCATGTGCGACGCGAGCGACGGCCGGTGGTCGAGCGGCAGGCCCATCCCCGAGCGCTGCCACTCGTCGTTGCCGGCGAAGGGGCTCTTGACCAGGGCGGGGTGGTTGAGCGCCGTCACGGCGTCGTCGTACCGCGTGATCAGCCACGCCCAGGTGCCGGTGGGAAAGCCGAGCCGGTGCGGCGGTCGTTCGCGCAGCCAGGCGTAGGCGGGTGAGGGGTCGCGATCGAAGTCCGGACCGAACAGCGCGGGCTCTCCCATGCGTTCACCCTGCCTGCCGGACTTTCTTCCCGACAAGTGTCCCGGCGCGGCTTCGCCCGTTCGTCCTTACAGTGAGAACCGGCGACCAGAGCCGGTCAGGACCCGCGAGGAGCACCTCATGCCCAAGTACGCCGCGATCATCTACGCCTCCGACATCGACCCGACCACGCCCGAGGCCACGGACATGATGAAGGACTACGACGAGTTCGGCGCCGGGGCGGCCGCGGTGATCCGCGGTGGCGCGGCGCTGTACCCGACGGCGACCGCGACGACGGTCCGCGTCACCGGCGGCAAGGGCGGCGACCTCGTCACGAGCGACGGCCCGTACGCGGAGACGAAGGAAGCCCTCACCGGGTTCTACCTGCTCGAATGCGCCGACCTCGACGAAGCGGTCAAGGTCGCCGCGCGGATCCCGGGTGCCTGGGACGGCGCGATCGAGGTCCGGCCGGTCGTCGACTTCGGCAAGTGACCGGCGCCGGGGACGCGGTCGCGCGGCTGGTCCGGGACGAGGGCACCCGGGTACTGGCCACGCTGGTCCGCGTCACCGGCAGCGTCGACCTGGCCGAAGACGCGGTTCAGGACGCCGTCGTGCGCGCGCTGGAGACGTGGCCGCGCGACGGCGTCCCCGGCAACCCACGGGGCTGGCTGCTGGTCGCGGCCCGCCGCCGCGCGGTGGACGTGGTCCGCCGCGAGGCGAAGCGGCAGGGGAAGGAGGCCATCGCGATGCCCGACGTCGACCCGTGCCCCGACCCGGTGGTGGTCCGCGACGACCTGCTGCGGCTGGTCTTCACGTGCTGCCACCCCGCGTTGTCCCTGGACGCCCAGGTGGCTTTGGCGCTTCGGACATTGGGCGGTTTGTCGACGGCGGAGGTTGCCCGGGGCCTGCTGGTCCCCGAAGCGACGATGGCAAAGCGGCTGACGCGCGCGAAGCAGAAGATCGCCCAGGCGCGGATCCCGTACCGGGTCCCGTCGGCGGAGGAGCTGCCGGCGCGGTTGGCCGGCGTGGCGTCGACGGTGTACCTGATCTTCAACGAGGGCTACACGGGCCGGGTTTCACTGCTCGCGGAGGGCGTGCGGCTGGCGCGCATGCTGGTTTCCCTGATGCCGGACGAGCCGACGGCGCTGGGGCTGCTGGCTTTGGTGCTGCTGCAGGACGCCCGCCGTCTCGCCCGGTTCTCTTCGGGCGTACCGGTGTTGCTCTCCGCGCAGGACCGTTCGTCGTGGGACGCATCGTTGATCAAGGAGGGCGTCGAGCTGGTCGCCCGCGCCTTGCGCCGGACACCGTCGGTACCGAACGCGTACGTGGTCCAGGCGGCGATAGCGGCATGCCACGATTTGGCCCCGACGTACGAAGAGACGAACTGGGACGCGGTGATTTCCTGGTACGACGTGTTGTTGTCGGTCCAGGACACCCCGGTGGTCCGCTTGAACCGGGCGGCCGCGGTGGCGGAACGCGACGGGCCTGCTTCGGCATTGGCGCTGGTGGA